>NZ_NJQY01000040.1:0-36275 GCF_010628845.1 Bacillus sp. 22-7
ACGGAAGTTAAGCTTCTCAGCGCCGATGGTAGTTGGGGGCTGTCCCCCTGTGAGAGTAGGACGCTGCCGGGCAAATGAAAGAGCACCTGATGGGTGTTCTTTTTTTTGTGTGATTATAGGTATCTGAATCAACTGGACTCTTGTTTTTATTGAAAAATGCAGATATGCCTCACCTTTTCTGGATATGCGCCAGAATCAAATTATATGCGGCGTTCCCTGTTTTCATAGTCAATTTCGTTCTCCGTAAGAAGAATTGTGCCAAATGTAAGTAATCTTCAAAACGTGCTAGGTAAATTAAAAATCCTGTTAGATAAATTCATAAATTTGCGGATAAAACCCAAGTCATGCTAGATAAACTCCAAAACCTGTTAGATACACCGCCAAGCCCAGGCATGCACTCAAATAAATCTCAGCATGACAGTAATCCAGTGCATCTCAGCTGCCCCGACAGCACAAAAAAATAAAAAGCCCCTATCAAAGGGCTTACATTTCAAGAAAATATCTCCGGCATTGTTATTTTCCGCAGCTTCTTTAAGTAATAATTATATTTTGGATGACTTGTATCCGTGGTGATTAAATCATTCTCACAATCTGTGCAGATAAAAGAAGTGTATAGATGTATTCCCCTGGTTTTTGCCTGCTCGCATATGACACATTCTTCCCCTGCCTCTTTCTTTGCTAATAGCGAACCCAATCACTCCACCTCCATACCCATATTCTGCCCAGATCAGTAATATTGTATACAATTTTTCGAATTTTCATTGGCGGGTTTTTTCTGAGGTTACTTGATTAATATTGTATGATGGAAATCTAATTTGGGTGTATGTCTATAAAGGATTTCTTTTATTATTTTGCCTGATGCTTCAGGGACTGGCGCAGATATCGTCCTTATGTAGCAGTTATATACTTGTTTTGTTAAAATAGGAGAAGAATCATAGGAAAGTGATGAATATATGAATCAAAAAAACACTCCATTATGGAATCAATTACACATACATGCTTCATACCAGCCGTTATCCTTTCATGTGCCGGGCCATAAGAACGGGTTTCTTGCAGGCGGTGAGGGAGCAGATTATTTTAAACATATTTTAAAGCTTGATGCTACGGAGCTCAGCGGACTGGATGATTTGCATTCTCCTGAAGGAGTCATCCTGGAGGCGCAAGAACTGCTTGCCGGCCTGTATGGAGTTTCAAAAAGCTTTTTCCTTGTGAACGGATCGACTGGAGGGAATCTTGCCATGGTTCTGTCAGCTGCTGAGGAAAATGAGACTGTACTGGTCCAGCGGAACTGCCATAAGTCCATCCTTAATGGCATTACTTTGGCTAAGGCGAAGCCTGTCTTTTTAGCGCCTGAGTTTAATGAAGAGTGGGGCGTCGCAGGGGGAGTGGCTTTAGAAACGGTTAAAGAGGCGATCAGGCAATATCCGGATGCAAAAGCAATCATCTTAACCTATCCGAATTATTATGGAATGGTATACGACCTTGAAAATATTATTCAGTGCGCCCACGATCACGGTATTCCGGTGCTGGTGGATGAGGCTCATGGAGCACATTTAATAGGCGGGAGCCATTTTCCCGCTTCGGCCGTTCAGCTTCAGGCAGATCTCACTGTACAATCGGCACATAAAACGCTGCCTGCTATGACAATGGGTGCTTATCTGCATTTTAACAGCCGTTTTATAAAGGAAGAGAAGGTGTCCAGCTATCTGGGGATACTCCAATCAAGCAGCCCTTCCTACCCGATTATGGCTTCTCTTGATTTGGCAAGGGCTTATTTAGCTTCATTTTCGAAAAAGGATGAGGAAGGACTGCTTGAAAAAATCGGGCGTTTCAGGAACGATCTAAACAGGGTTAAAGGCATTAAGGTACTGCCATTTCAATATCACAAAGGCGACCCTTTAAAGGTAACCATTCAGTCGGAAACCTCACTCAGCGGATTTGACCTGCAGACTCTTCTGGAGAAGCACGGGATCTTTACTGAAATGGCGGATCCCTATAATGTCCTGTTTGTATTGCCTCTTTTGAAGAACGAGATGGAATATCCATTTGACCGGGTGATTGAATGTTTGAAAGAGGAATTGACATCATTCGGACCGGCAGACCGCCAGGAAAGAATCACTTTCAGTAAAAAGCCTGTTTCCGGCCTTGCCCTTGAGCAAAAGGAACAGAGTCAGCACACCATTAAAACGGTGGCACTGGAAGAGGCGGCCGGCAAAATATGTGCTCAGCAGGTGATTCCTTATCCGCCAGGCATTCCGCTTTTATACCCGGGTGAAATCATTGAGGGCGAGGATATAGCAAACATCAGATTTCAAATTAAGGCAGGAGCACGGTTTCAAAATGCAGACAATATTAAAAAAGGCAGCATCCACATATATAAGGATCTATAACAGCAGCTGGAGGAAGTAAAATGAAAAAAGGTAAGTTTATTACGGTCGAAGGACCTGAGGGTGCCGGAAAGACAACGATTATTGATATGCTGGCAAGCAATCTGGCAGAGGAAGGCTATCAGGTGCTTCAGACAAGAGAGCCTGGCGGAATTGAGATTGCTGAGCAAATCCGAAGTGTCATACTTGATAAAAAGAATACAAAGATGGACCCGAGAACAGAGGCTCTGCTGTATGCGGCAGCCAGAAGGCAGCACCTGGCTGAGAAAGTAAAGCCGGCACTGGATGAGGGATATATCATTTTATGTGACCGGTTTATTGATAGCTCTCTTGCCTATCAGGGTTATGCAAGAGGACTTGGCATTGAGGAGGTCTACTCCATCAACAGCTTTGCCATTGAAGGCATGATGCCTGAACTGACTTTGTATTTTGATATTGATCCTGAGGCCGGCCTGGATAGAATCAATCAGCATAAAGGACGGGAAGTGAACCGCCTGGACCTGGAAAAGCTCGGCTTTCATCATAAAGTGCGGGAGGGCTATCTGAAGCTAATGGAGCTTTACCCGGAGCGCATCTTTAAGATTGATGCTTCAAAGCCATTGGAGGAAGTCTATCAGCAGGCGGAGAGCAAGCTGAAAGAACGAATATAAAAACTTGCCTTAAAGATTATATTTCTTTAAGGCTTTTTTAAAATATTTTTTCTGTATTCCCTTAATTTCTGCTTGAAGATAAAATAATTGATATAATAAAAGTAAGATAAAACGGATGAAAACTTTGTAAAGGGGATGGGCTTATGAAATTAATTCTGGCAGTCATTCAGGATCAGGACAGCAATAAGCTAATGAATGCGCTGGTTGACAATAACTTTCGTGCGACAAAATTGGCCAGCACGGGCGGATTCTTGAAATCAGGCAATACAACGTTCATGATCGGGACAGAGGATATCCGTGTTGAGAGAGCCCTGCAGATTATTAAGGAAAATTGCAGAGCAAGAGACCAGCTGGTTGCACCGGTATCGCCGATGGGCGGAAACGCTGATTCTTATGTGCCATACCCTGTTGAAGTTGAGGTTGGCGGTGCGACAGTGTTTGTTCTGCCAGTCGAGCAATTCCATCATTTTTAATCATTACAGAGGGAGCTTAGAGCCCTTTGCGGAGGATCAGTATGAAAATTAATCAGGAACTTCGGCTCAAGATGGAAAATGTCCGCAATGAGCAGAAGCAGGCAGCCGGGAATGGCGTTAAATTTTCTGAAATGGTGCAGAAGCAGGACCAGAAAATGCAGGCTTCCCAGCTTCAGGGTCTGTTAAAGGATATAGATGCCGCAGGAGAACGGCTGGCCCGCTCCAGAACCTTTAAGGATCTGGCCAAATTTAAAACGCTTGTGAAACGATTTGTGAAGGAAGCAGTTGATTTTGGAATGGAGCTGAGGCAATCGCACAGCTGGAACCAGCATGGACAGGGCCGATCTCTGAAAGTGGTGGAAACGGTTGATGAAAAGCTTTCAGAGCTGACAGATGAATTAATGAAAAAAGAAGAATCTTCTATTGATATATTAGGAAAAGTTGGAGAGATTAAGGGGCTCCTAATAAATTTATATATGTAAGTGAGTGATACTTGTGGGAAAAACGTGGGAACAGCTGGAGGCCATACAGCCAGTTGTATTAAAAATGTTTAAAAATAGCATAGTGAAGAATCGGCTGGCCCACGCCTACTTGTTTGAAGGGATGAAAGGAACAGGAAAGCGGGAAGCAAGCATGCTTTTGGCGAAAAGCCGATTCTGCCATGAACCGCTTGAAGGGTATGTTCCATGTGAAACATGTTCAAACTGCAAAAGGATAAACAGCGGAAATCATCCGGATGTTCATATTCTGGAGCCGGACGGGCTTTCTATCAAAAAAAATCAGATTCAAAGCCTGCAGGAAGAGTTTTCAAAGACCGGGGTAGAATCCAGGCGGAAACTTTATGTGATTGTTCATGCTGACAAAATGACAGTGAACGCTGCCAACAGTCTGCTTAAATTTCTGGAGGAACCTCATTCAGAGACGACCGCTGTGCTGATTACCGAGCAGTCGCAGCAGATGCTTCCTACTATTCTATCCCGCTGTCAGTCCATTTCTTTTAAACCATTATCTCCTGCTGAAATGATTCAGCAATTAAAAAATAATGGAGTGGATCCTGTCCAGGCACCATTACTTGCACAAATTACCAATAATTTGGATGAAGCTTTACAATATAGTTCTGATGATTGGTTTGTACAAGCACAAAAAATAGTGTTAAAATTATATGAAGTGGTAAAGAAGAATCCGCTTGAGGCAATGGTTGCCCTTCAGGAGGACTGGTTCTTGCACTTTAGAGAAAAAGAGCAGATTGATCGCGGCTTGGATCTATTACTTCTTATTTTTAAAGATTTACTATATATTCAGCTTGGGAAACAAGACCAGGTTGTCCATCTGAACGAACGAAAACGTTTAGAGCAGTTTGCGCTGCAATCTTCCACCAAACGCCTGACGGAACAGATGACGGCTGTTTTGGAAGCCAAAAGAAAATTGCAGGCAAATATGAATCCGCAGCTGTTGATGGAACAGCTTGTGCTAAAATTGCAGGAGGGATCTTCCTTTGTATGATGTAGTAGGAGTGCGCTTTAAAAAAGCGGGCAAGATTTATTATTTTGATCCCGGAGATCTCTCAATACAAAAGGATGACTTTGTCATTGTCGAAACTGTCCGAGGTGTAGAATACGGAAAAGTGGTAATTGCCCCGAAGCAGGTCGATGAGCATGATGTTGTCCTTCCATTAAAAAAGGTTCTTCGTATTGCAGATCAAAAGGATCGCATGATTGTTGAGGAGAACAAGCAGGCCGCCAAGGAAGCATACGAGGTATGCTGTGAAAAGGTACAAACACATCAGCTTGATATGAAGCTGGTGGATGTTGAATATACATTTGACCGAAATAAGGTCATCTTCTACTTTACGGCTGATGGCCGGGTTGACTTCCGCGAGCTTGTCAAAGATCTCGCAGCCATCTTCCGGACAAGGATTGAACTTCGCCAGATTGGTGTGAGGGATGAAGCAAAAATGCTGGGCGGAATTGGCCCATGCGGAAGAATGCTGTGCTGTTCCACTTTCCTGGGTGACTTTGATCCTGTATCCATTAAGATGGCAAAGGACCAGAATCTATCGCTGAACCCAACGAAAATATCGGGTTTATGCGGCCGCTTAATGTGCTGCCTGAAATATGAAAATGATGAGTATGAAGCAGCAAAAGAAATGCTTCCGGACCTTGGGGAATGGATTCAGACCCCGGATGGAGCCGGAAAAGTGGTAGGCTTGAATATATTGGAGCGTGTGCTGCAGGTTGATGTGAAAGAAGCCGAGCGCGTCCTCGAATATACACTGGATGAAATTTTAAAACAAGGTGCTGTATCAGTTCAGTCCACAGATTAAGAGGTGGAAGTCGTGGATAAAAAAGAAATCTTTGACTCAGTGAGTAATATGGAAACCCAAATTGGAGAGTTATATCAGCAGCTTGGTGAGTTAAAGCAGCATTTGGCAGAAATACTTGAAGAGAATAACTCTTTGAAGCTGGAAAATGAACATTTACGACGTCATTTAGACATACCTGCGGAAAAGGAAAGCACATCGGCGAAAAAACGCAAATCAGAGCAGTCGGCCGATGCTGCAGATGATGATAAGGTGATTGATATTGGCGAAGGCTATGATAACCTAGCCCGCCTCTATCAGGAAGGCTTTCACATTTGCAATCTTCATTTCGGCAGCCCGCGTAAAGAGGGAGACTGTCTGTTTTGCCTGTCTTTCCTGAATAAGAAGTAAACTTTTAGCCTTCCTGTGATAGGAAGGCTATTTTTCCATAAAAGCAAAGAATCAGAGAAGCATGGAGGATCAAGAATGGATTTTTTAAACGAAGGGGAGCGGCTGGACTATTTGCTGGCTGAAGATATGAGAATCATTCAAAGCCCGGCCGTTTTTTCTTTTTCACTGGATGCTGTCCTGCTGGCCCGGTTTGTGTATGTGCCGATTCAAAAAGGCAATCTTGTTGATTTGTGCAGCGGAAATGGCGTGATTCCGCTTTTTTTAAGCACAAGAACAAAGGGGGCCATTACAGGCGTTGAAATTCAGGAGCGTCTGTATGATATGGCGGTCAGAAGCATTGAATACAATAAGCTTCAAGACCGGATTAAGATGATTCACGGGGATATTAAAGAGATCCATCGAGAATTAGGTTATGGAAAATTTGATGTTGTTACCTGCAACCCGCCTTATTTTCCGACTCCTTCTAAGGATGAAATCAATGAGAATGAGCATTTGGCGATTGCCCGCCATGAAATTCTCTGTACACTTGAGGATGCGGTTAAAGCGTCAAGCGGACTTGCGAGGCAGGGAGGCAAGGTGGCATTTGTGCACAGGCCGGGCAGGTTCCTGGACATTGTCGCGCTCATGCGCAAATATAAGCTGGAGCCGAAAAGGGTGCAATTTGTCTATCCGAAGGCCGGAAAAGAAGCAAACACGCTGCTGATTGAGGCAGTTAAGAACGGAAATCCAGACCTGAAAATCCTGCCTCCTTTATTTGTATATAATGAAGAAAATGAATACACACCCGAAATGAGAGAGATTTTATATGGAGAATAGCCATTTTTTTTACGTTCTCCATTGCCGTGATGGCAGCTTATATGCAGGCTACACCAATGATCTTGAAAAACGGGTGAAGGCCCATAATGAAGGAAAAGGGGCCAAGTATACCAGAGGAAGAGGACCGGTTGAGCTGGTCTTCTCCCGTTCTTTTTCGGAAAAAGGCGAAGCGATGAGAGCGGAATATGAATTCAAGCAATGGTCCCGGAAGAAGAAGGACGAGTTTTTAAAACAACACAATATTTCAATTTAATAATTTGAAAACAGTCTAGCTCCGAGCGCCATCGGCTCGAGGTCTTAAGCCAATCCGTCCAGAAGGTAAAGGACAACCTTCTAGCCGGCTTGTCTTAAGCTTGAGGCCCGCAGGATGCGGGTCATGCAGACGTTGCCACAGGACGTGGCGATTTTAGTCTGCTTTCCAATGGGCGCTCTGCGCTTTTCAAGAAAGAGACGGGTGGTACATATGTGGCAGCAAAAAAGCTTTGAACATGAAGAAACAAAAGGAATTCTGTATTTAGTTCCGACTCCGATCGGCAATCTGGAAGACATGAGCTTCAGGGCGGTTAGAATCCTGAAGGAAGCGGACTTTATTGCAGCGGAGGATACGCGCAATACAAAGAAGCTATGCAATCATTTTGAGATTGCCACACCCATCATCAGCTATCATGAACATAATAAGGAAATCAGCGGACAGAAGCTGCTTGAAAAAGTGGCCAATGGCGCAAAAATTGCCCTTGTCAGTGATGCGGGGATGCCTGCGATTTCAGACCCGGGCTATGACCTTGTAACAGCGGCTGTTGAAGAAAAGCTGACAGTGGTGCCCCTTCCCGGTGCGAATGCTGCTTTAACCGGCCTGATTGCTTCCGGCATCAACACGCAGCCCTTTTATTTCTATGGGTTCCTGAACAGGCAGAAGAAACTCAAGAAACAGGAACTCGAGGATCTCTCCAGGCTATCGGCAACCATCATCTTATATGAAGCTCCCCACCGCCTGAAGGAAACCCTCTCGCTGATGTCGGCCATCATGGGTAACAGGAATATTGCATTATGCCGCGAACTGACGAAGAGATATGAGGAATTTATCCGGGGAACTGTAGAAGAAGCAATGGAATGGGCTTCAACTGGCGAAGTGAGAGGAGAATTTGTGATTATTATTGAAGGGACTTCCGAGACTGTGCAGGATGCAGAAGCTGCCTGGTGGGAGAATCTTTCGATTGAGGATCATGTCAGCCATTATATAGAAGAAACTGGACTCGCGAGCAAGGAAGCCATCAAGCAAACCGCAAAAGATCGGGGAATAAATAAGCGGGATGTTTACCATGCTTATCATATCGAAGAATAAAAAAGCTTCTCACTTGTGTGAGAAGCTTTGTTCATTATTATTTTACAGTTTCAAAAGTGTTTTGAATTTCTTTTAACAGCTGTTCTGCACCATCACGGCTCAAGATTAGTTTGCCGTTAGCCAGTGAGATATTATCATCAGAAACTTCCCCGGTAACGTGGCAAGTCATGTTTGGCTTGTACTTTTTAAGGATGATTCTTTCGTCATCTACGTAGATTTCCAACGCATCCTTTTCAGCGATTCCAAGTGTGCGTCTTAGTTCAATAGGGATTACTACCCGGCCAAGCTCATCAACTTTACGAACAATACCTGTAGATTTCATAATAAAAGTCTCCTCTCAAATCTCCAATAATATTTTTCTCTATCTATATCGTTTCGTCATTATTCGACAAAATCTTTGTTACATTTATAATACCAGCCATTCCCATATACGTCAATTACTTTATTTTGGTATGGAATAGAAAATTTTAGGATACTGAATGAAGTGTTGGTATAACTGTAATCTTCGAAATAAAAGCTATCCTAAATGAAAATATGGAAAGAAACTTCCAAAAATCAAACAAATCACTATTTTCGACAATTCGACAAAATTCTACAAATACCAATGCTTTTACTATAATAATATTCGAAAGGCAGTTTCCTTTTTTAGGGATAGAAAATAAAAAAACTTTAATTAAGAAAAATCCTGCCGTTCCTTTCTGCCTATTGGTTGCACAATTTCAAGTTTTTAGGTATATTTTGATGGTATAAGAGGTTATGCTGACGAATATAACTTCTTGTAAAATATCGATATAGCAGGCCCAATAACGGCACGATTTTCTGATTAATACTCTCGTCCAAATGGGGCGGGATTTTTTAGTATTAGACAGCCAAAAGCATAGCTGCATATAAGTATGCACCGATGTTTTCATAAAATAAGGGAGGGAATCTTGTGGAGGACAAATTAAAGACGTTTTATTTAACCACTCCAATTTATTATCCTAGTGGAAATTTACATATAGGGCATGCCTATACAACGGTGGCCGGTGATGCAATGGCGCGCTACAAGCGCATGCGCGGCTTTGACGTTATGTACCTGACGGGAACGGATGAACATGGACAGAAGATCCAGGAGAAGGCAGAAGAAAAAGGGGTAACACCTCAGCAGTACGTTGATGAAATTGTTGCCGGCATTCAGGATCTCTGGAACAAGCTTGATATTTCCTATGATGACTTTATCCGTACGACACAGGACAGACATAAGCAGATCGTTGAAAAAATCTTCGCCCAGCTTGTAGAACAGGGTGATATCTATCTTGGCGAATATGAAGGCTGGTATTGTACGCCTTGCGAGTCTTATTACACAGAACGCCAGCTTGCGGACGGCAACTGCCCTGACTGCGGACGTCCCGTTCATAAAGTGAAGGAAGAATCTTATTTCTTTAAAGTAAGCAAATACGCTGACAGACTTCTGCAGTATTATGAAGAAAATCCATCTTTCATACAGCCTGAATCACGCAAAAATGAAATGATCAATAACTTCATTAAACCGGGCCTTGAGGATTTGGCGGTATCCAGAACAACCTTTGACTGGGGAGTAAAAGTGCCGAATAATCCAAAGCATGTGGTGTATGTATGGATTGATGCACTATCAAATTACATTACCGCACTTGGCTATGGAACCGATGATGATTCCAAGTATCTGAACTACTGGCCTGCAGATGTTCACCTGGTTGGAAAAGAAATTGTGCGCTTCCATACGATTTACTGGCCAATCATGCTGATGGCTTTGGATGTGCCACTGCCGAAAAAGGTATTTGCTCATGGCTGGCTTTTGATGAAGGACGGCAAAATGTCCAAATCAAAGGGAAATGTAGTGGACCCTGTTACCCTTATTGACCGTTATGGCCTGGATGCACTGCGCTATTACCTGCTTCGTGAAGTGCCATTCGGCGCAGACGGTGTATTTACGCCGGAAGGTTTTGTGGAAAGAATCAACTTTGATCTTGCCAACGATTTAGGCAACCTGCTAAACCGTACGATTGCGATGGTGAATAAATACTTTGACGGTGTTATTCCGGCATATACAGGTTCAGAAGGTGAGTTCGACCAGCAGCTGCTGCAAATGAACCGTGAGACGGTTTCCAAATACGAGGAAGCCATGGAAAAAATGGAGTTCTCTGTTGCCTTATCTGCCGTGTGGCAGCTTGTCAGCAGAACGAATAAATATATAGATGAAACACAGCCTTGGACACTGGCCAAAGACGAAGAGAAAAGAGAAGAACTTGCAAGTGTGATGGTTCATCTGGCAGAATCCCTGCGCAGAATCGCGGTGCTTCTGCAGCCATTCCTGACACGCACGCCGAAGGAAATCTTCACACAGCTTAATGTAAATGAAGAAGCATTAACATCCTGGGAAAGCCTTGAGACATTCGGCCTGATTCCTGAAGGCACAAAGGTATTAAAGGGAGAACCGATTTTCCCTCGCCTGGATATTACGGAAGAAGTTGAGTTCATTAAAACAAAAATGCAGGGATCCGCTGCTCCTAAAGAAGGAGCGAAGCCCGAAGCAAAAGCAGAGGAAAAGCCGGATAGCGAAGAAATCTCAATCGATGACTTTATGAAGGTCGATCTAAGAGTGGCCCAGGTCATTGAGGCTGAACCGGTTAAAAAGGCTGATAAGCTCCTGAAATTACAGCTGGATCTTGGCTATGAAAAGCGCCAGGTCGTTTCCGGAATTGCTAAGTTCTATAAGCCGGAAGAACTGGTCGGCAGAAAAGTCATCTGTGTAACCAATTTAAAGCCTGTTAAACTTCGCGGCGAGCTTTCAGAAGGAATGATTTTAGCAGGAGGAAAAGACGGCGAACTTTCACTTGCCACAATTGCTGAATCTCTTCCACTAGGTGCAAGGGTAAAATAATATTATTTATTTTTCCTGTTAAACATAAAAAACATAGAAGTGTTAAGCGTATACCGTAAGCATTTCTATGTTTTTTATTTTTGGAAAAAATTATTCTTTGAAAGTAATTTCTGGTTGATTTATCTAATTGGGACCATTTTGACAGTAATGTCGTTTTGTTACATCACTGACATAATAGTAATAGAAAAATAATATGAAGGAAAAGGAGTTTTTTGATGTTTTTCGACACACACGCACATCTTAATGCCGAACAATATAACGAAGATTTACAAGAGGTGATCGACCGGGCCCTTAGTGAAGGAATTTCCAACATTGTGGTCGTCGGGTTTGACCGTCCAACCATTGAAAAAGCGATGGAGCTGACTGAGCAATACGAATTCATCTACGCCTGTGTGGGATGGCATCCGGTTGATGCCATTGATATGACAGAGGAAGATTTGCTATGGATTGAAGAGCTTTCCAGCCATCCCAAAGTGGTGGCACTGGGAGAAATGGGCCTGGATTATTATTGGGACAAGTCCCCGAAGGATATTCAGAAGGAAGTCTTCCGAAAACAGATCCGTCTGGCGAAGAAAGTCAAGCTTCCCATCGTCATCCATAACCGTGATGCCACATCCGATATAGTCGAAATCCTCAAGGAAGAAGGAGCGGGAGAAGTAGGCGGAATCATGCATTGCTTCAGCGGCAGCCCGGAAATTGCCCAAGAGTGTGTGGATATGAACTTCTACATTTCCCTTGGCGGTCCAGTGACCTTCAAAAACGCAAAAAAACCAAAGGAAGTAGCCGATGTTATTCCGCTTGAAAAGCTGTTGATTGAAACAGACTGCCCATATTTGACCCCTCATCCGCACAGAGGAAAACGGAATGAACCCAGCTATGTCAAATTGGTGGCAGAGCAGATTGCAGAAATAAAAGGACTTTCAACAGAAGAAGTTGCACAGGCAACCACAGAAAATGCAAAAAAATTATTCGGCATAAACTGATAGCTCAATTTGTCGAAGCCTGTAGGAGCTTGTCCAAATCTTTTCTGATTCTAAAAAGTTCTACATGTCTCCTTCTTCTCATAGGATAACCATGTCGATAAGTCTCTCTTTCCTTTCATCCGGTTTTTTTGCATAATAGGAAATACGTTTACGGGACTGCTTGCCAATTACTAGAAAAAGTTAGTTGGATAATTAGAAAAAGGTGCTGTTTTAGCACCCCTGCTGATCGAGCGGAGGGCGTTTACTGCTGATCGGGGAGCGTGACAGTTGGAGGACTGGAAGCCTGAAGTCTTGAGGGATTTCAGAAAATCACTCCCGATTGCTGAGCGCCTGGTCAGCCGGAAAACAAATGATTTCCAGATGCGTGAAAAATTCCTAAATCAAAAAAAGAAGGATTTTTCACATGGATGTTGAAAAGTATAAATCCAAGGCAAGCATGACTGAAAACAGGGTAAATGCAAGAAGGCATGCATAGAAGGGAACTATCATTCATACATAGAGATAGAGTGCAGTTCTAAGAATACAGGCAAAAAAGCCTAATGCCTGCGTTTTTCCAGCCTTTCGGAAGCTGGAAAATTGAAAGAGTTGACAGTCGGCAAGATACTCTATATAATCACTCCGAGAGAAAAGGAGGCGTTTTTCATCGTGATTCAAAACATGAAAAACCTGTTATCCAAGTCTTTGAGTAAAAAGAAATTGGCCATTTTTTCTGCTAGTTTAGTAGTTTTTGCTGCTGCCTGTGGTTTCATTGCGTATGAAACGACAAAGAAAACAGTAGCACTGACGATAGACGGCCAAGAGAAAGTCATCAAAACGCATGCAGCAACGATTCAAGATATATTCGATGATCTAGATATTTCACTCCGCTCAGAAGATTATGTGTTTCCCTCGGTAAACACAGAGGTTAAGGACAATACAGAAATTGTCTATGAACCGGCTAAACAGGTGAAAGTTGTAACAGATAACGAGAAGAAAACGATTTGGACGGCTGCAAAGACGGTCGGGGACGTTTTAAAAGAACAGAATATTACACTGACTGAACATGATAAGGTTCAGCCAGAGCCAGAGGATACAGTTAAAAACAACCTGGAAATTCAAGTAGAGAAAGCATTCGCTTTAACGCTTAATAATGGCGGTAAAGAGAAGCAGGTTTGGTCAACTTCGACTACGGTCGCTGACTTTTTATCACAGCAGGGAATCAAGATCAATGATTTAGACCGCGTTGAACCAAAGTTGGAAGAGACAGTCAAAGCCAATGACAAAATAAAAGTCATTCGAGTTGAAAAAGTCACCGATGTAGTGGAAGAACCAATTAATTTCGCAGTTGTGACAAAGAAGGATAATAACTTAACTAAGGGCACTGAAAAAGTGATGAATGCTGGAAAAAAAGGCCTTAAGACGAAAGAGTTTGAAGTCGTCCTGGAGAATGGCAAAGAAATTTCCAGAAAGCTGATCAGTGAAAAGCAAGTGAAGGAAAAGCAGGATAAAGTCGTTGCTGTCGGAACAAAGGTGGCTGCAGCAACACAAGTCGTTTCGCGCGGAACAAGCAGCAAGGCAAGCGGTAAAGAAATATATGTATCGTCAACTGCCTATACGGCTAATTGCAGCGGATGCTCAGGCAAAACGGCTACCGGTTTGGACCTGCGTGCCAATCCGGGTGCTAAGGTCATAGCGGTTGATCCAAGTGTCATTCCCCTTGGAACGAAAGTCTATGTGGAAGGCTATGGCTATGCCGTTGCAGCTGATACAGGAGGCGCGATTAAAGGAAACAAAATCGATGTATTCTTCTCCTCCAAATCAGAAGCATACAAGTGGGGAAGAAAAACGGTAAAAATTAAGATACTGAATTAAATTTTATGATGCAGGGGCTTCCCCTGCATTTTTTATTTCATTGCAGAGAAGGTTAATGGATAACATTTTTCATTTTCAAGCTGGTTCATATATAATAAGAACTATTCTTTATAAATATATTCTTCTTACATCTATTTAGACGAATTACATTACAGAAATGTTTCAAGTTTTTTTCAATTTTTTTATATTTTTTAACGGAATGAGAAGTTTTTAATTTTGAACATCGATACTGTCTAGCTCCAGCACCTACCGCCTCGAGGTCACAAGCTTGTCTTGTTTCGGCTCCTGGGGATTCGAGACATAAGCCAATCCCTTCCAGAAGGAAAGAACACCTTCTTGCAGGGCTCGTCTTATGCTTGTCATCCCTGGACAGTCGCCTTCACTTTTCAGGCAAGCCTCCCAAAAGGCAAAAAACGCCTTTCCGTGAGGCTTGTCTTGTGCTTGTCGGCGGTGGGCAAGGCGCTTGCGCTTTTCTTAGGAGGAACCATGAAAATCAAGGAAATTATCGTTGTAGAAGGCAAGGATGATACAGCAGCGATCAAGAGGGCGCTGGATGCCGATACAATTGAAACAAATGGATCTGCCATTAACGGGGTAACCATTGAAAAAATAAAGCTTGCCCAGAAGACCAGAGGGGTCATCGTGTTCACAGATCCGGACTTTCCCGGACAAAAAATCCGGAATACGATCACCAATGAAGTTCCCGGATGCAAGCATGCCTTTATAGAAAAAGCGGATGCCCTCCACAAGCATGGCAGAGGAGTGGGTGTTGAGCATGCATCGCCAGAAATGATCCGCCAGGCATTAAAGGACGCACAGGTTATGCAGGAAACCTATGAAGAAACCATTACCCAGGAAGACCTGGTCACTGCAGGCCTGATTGGCGGGGAAGGTGCCAAGGAAAGAAGAGAAAAGCTTGGCAGACTTCTTAAAATCGGTTACACAAACGGCAAGCAGCTTCATAAGCGCTTAATGATGTTTCAGATTAGCCAGAAGGATTTTGCTGAGGCAATAGAAGCTATTCGCAAGGAGGAACAAAATGCATAAAGATATTGCAACACCAGCCAGAACACGGGCGATTTTGGATAAATACGGCTTTTCTTTTAAGAAAAGCCTGGGACAGAACTTTTTGATTGATACGAATATTCTCCGGAGAATCGTCGATCATGCTGATTTAACGGAAGAGTCGGGCGCCATCGAAATCGGCCCGGGGATTGGGGCACTGACCGAACAGCTGGCCCGGAGAAGCAAAAAGGTGCTGGCTTTTGAAATTGACCAGCGGCTGCTTCCCATCTTAGAGGAAACTCTATCGCCATATCCCCATGTATCCATCATCAATGAAGACGTATTGAAGGCAGATGTAAAGACAGCGATAGAACGGGAGTTTGAAGGCATTGACGATATTATGGTTGTCGCCAACCTTCCTTACTATGTAACAACCCCGATTATCATGAAACTGCTCGAGGACAAGCTTCCGATCAGAGGCATCGTCTGTATGCTGCAAAAAGAAGTGGCAGACAGAATTTCGGCCCGTCCAGGCACGAAAGAGTACGGCTCCCTTTCCATTGCTGTCCAGTACTATACAGAGGCTGAAACGGCCATGATCGTGCCGAAGACGGTTTTTGTGCCGCAGCCAAATGTGGATTCTGCCGTCATTAAACTGACAAAGCGTAAACAGCCGGCAGTGGCAGTCAAAAGTGAACCATTCTTTTTCCAGGTAACAAAAGCAAGCTTTGCCCAAAGGCGCAAGACGCTTCTGAATAACTTAACGAGCCAGCTGCCTGAAGGAAAACAGAAGAAGGAACAAATCCTCTCCGCTCTCGAACAGGCGAATGTCGAGCCGGGCAGAAGAGGGGAAACTCTATCCATCGAAGAATTTGCCCGTTTGAGCGATGCTCTGCTGCCCCATTTTTCATAAAAGACCAAGCCTGCTGAGTAGACAGCGGGCTTTTTTTTCGCCCGCATGCCTATCTTCCCAACCGCCTTTTCTACGCACATGTTCATAGTCAAATGCATAATTTATGACATAAATAATAAATCACAAACAAGAGCTTAGATGCAGCCCGCGTATACCTCGGGAAATTGGAGTGACGACATTGACTATAAATACGATGGATATCGTCGGAAGAATTTCGTATCATTGTGATATTCTATTCCGCGTGATTGATATTAGAGAACAGGGCGGAAAAAAAATTGCCATATTATTCGGAGAGGATATCCGTCTTGTTGCGGATGCTCCCTGTGAGGATTTAATCGTCATTAACCAGGCGCAGCGGATGAAGTTCGAAGAGGAGTTCAGGTCACTTGAAGAACAGTCCTTCCAGCTATTCAGGCAGGACGTGGCTCTCTTGAGGGAGAAGCAGGAGTATGAAGTGACTGACGGCTACAGCAAGACACTAAACTATTTTCAGATGCCAGGCAGGGTGCTTCATCTGGATGGTGATCCTTCTTATTTAAAAAAATGCTTGAGTGTGTATGAAAAAATAGGTATACCCGTAACAGGGATCCATTGCAGTGAAAAGGAAATGCCGATGAAAATCGGACAGCTCATCGATCATTACAGGCCGGATATCCTCGTTGTAACAGGTCATGATGCGTATTCAAAGGCAAAGGGAAAAAAATCCGATATCAATGCATACAGGCACTCCAGGGAATTTGTGCAGGCGGTAAGGGAAGCGCGCAAAAAAGTACCGCATCTTGATCAGCTTGTCATTTTTGCCGGAGCATGCCAGTCACATTTCGAATCACTGATCCATGCTGGAGCCAATTTTGCCAGTTCTCCTTCCAGAGTGAATATTCATGCCCTTGACCCTGTATACATTGTGGCGAAAGTCAGCCTTACTCCATTTATGGAAAGAATCAATTTATGGGATATTTTAAGAAATACACTGACAGGTGAAAAGGGGCTTGGAGGAATCGAAACCCGGGGAGTACTGAGAACAGGAATGCCATTTAATGACGAAGAATTAAATGAATCTTAATGAGCGGGCCGTTATTATTATTTGCGGCTTGTTTTTTTATGTTTGTTTGTAATAGGGTATTTAGCATTTTTCGAGAAATTTCGCGCGGGGCGTTCGTCTATTTCCCAGGTAATGAACGGCAAGCTTATAAGCTTTCTAAAAACTATACATAATCTTTTCCAATTAAGGCAATCCTAAAATTGTTGAAAATTAGAAGAAAAAGTAGAACAAAACATATTGACATTTAAATTTAAACACTGTTATAATTTATATTTTTGTTTGACAGTATTGTGTCAGTGTGATATACTTAACATAGTGAGGTGGACCGAATGGCAAAAACATTATCAGATATTAAAAAAGCTCTTGATTCAAATCTTGGGAAAAGGCTCCTGCTAAAAGCAAATGGCGGGCGCAGAAAGACCATTGAACGCTCAGGAGTTCTGGCCGAAACGTATCCTTCAGTATTTGTGATTGAGTTAGATCAGGATGAAAATGCATTTGAACGGGTATCTTACAGCTATGCGGATGTTTTAACAGAAACGGTTCAAATTACATTCTATGAAGATACATCAGGACAGGTTGCTTTAAGCTAATAATATATATGACAGCAGGCGGTGAACAATTGTTTACTGCTTTTTGTTTGCCCTTTTTTCATAAAATAGCGGGACCTTTCCACATACTATACATACCGCAGTGCGAAAGGGGATGTTAATGTTGGGCAGAAGACGCGGCGTTATGTCAGATGGTTTAAAAGAAGAAATTGCGAAAGAGCTTGGCTTTTATGATGTGGTCCAAAAGGAAGGCTGGGGCGGCATCCGTGCGAAAGATGCCGGCAATATGGTAAAGCGGGCCATCGAAATCGCACAGCAGAACCTTCTTAACAAATAGCATTCGCACAGAATATGTTTAAGCATTAATATGCACTGCGTCTGCCGAGGCTTATGCCTCGGCATTTCTTTTGGCCAAACAGCGATAGCCTCTATATTCCAAGCCACCTGAGCTTTTATGTTTATTTTGTGGTAAAATAGGACAAAAAATGGAGATGCTCTATAAGAAAAGCATTAAGCCGCCGCTTATTGCCGATTAAAATAAAGTCAATACTGAATGAAGGTATGACTTTCTCTTCGAAATGAACTGGCAGGGCAAAGCGCTTCGCTTGTGGAGCTGGACAGGAGTCCGATTCAAAGGAAAGAAGTAGGTGGAAATGTTGAAGGTCATGGTTAAGGCGCCTGCTAAGATCAATTTATCATTGGATGTTTTACATAAACGGGAAGATGGCTATCATGAAGTGGAAATGATAATGACAACGATTGATTTGGCAGACCGCCTGGAATTAACACTTTTAGATAAAGATGAGATCAGGATTATCTCTCATAACCGTTTTGTTCCGGATGATCAGCGGAATCTGGCATATCAGGCTGCACACCTTCTTAAAGAACGGTTTCAGGTAAAAAAAGGTGTGTCCATTACAATAGAAAAAATGATTCCGGTTGCGGCTGGACTTGCCGGCGGCAGCAGTGATGCAGCAGCGGCTCTCAGAGGTCTTAACAAGCTGTGGGATTTGGGGCTTTCATTGGATGAGCTTGCTGAAATAGGGACAGAAATCGGTTCTGATGTTTCTTTTTGCGTATATGGAGGCACTGCATTAGCTACAGGAAGAGGAGAGAGAATTCAGGAGCTTCCTGCTCCTCCAACCTGCTGGGTCATACTTGCTAAGCCGTTCATCGGCGTATCGACAGCCGATGTATACAGGAGACTGGATGTAGGGCAGGTGCAGCATCCAAATACAGAAGGAATGATCGAAGCGATTAATTCGGGCTGCTATGATGATGTCTGTCGGAACATGGGTAATGTTCTTGAGGATGTCACATTGAATATGCACCCGGAGGTCCTGCAAATAAAAGACCAGATGAAACGATTTGGTGCAGATGCTGTCCTGATGAGTGGCAGCGGACCAACCGTGTTTGGGCTTGTGCATCATGATTCAAGAATGCATCGGATTTATAATGGCCTTAGAGGGTTTTGCGACCAGGTTTTTGCGGTCAGAATGCTTGGAGAAAGACATAAGCTTGATTAAATCCGTATATTAATGGTATATTATCGTTAAAATATTCGGATTTAAATGGGGGTTCCACAATGAAATTTCGCAGAAGCGAACGGTTGATAGATATGACCAATTATTTATTGAACCATCCGCGTCAGCTGGTATCCTTAACTTTCTTTTCAGAAAGGTATGGTTCTGCCAAGTCTTCGATCAGTGAAGATCTCGCCATCATCAAAGAAACATTCGAGCAAAGAGGAATAGGCACGCTGCAGACCGTTTCCGGAGCAGCAGGCGGCGTCAAGTTCCATGTTAAAGTAACCGATGATGAAGCCCGGCCATTTGTAGACGAGCTTTGCAGCTTAATTGCAAGCCCCGAAAGGCTTCTTCCCGGAGGCTATCTTTATATGACTGACATTCTCGGAGATCCTTTAATTGTCCAGCGTGCAGGCAGGCTTTTTGCCTCAGCCTTTGCAGATAAACCCGTTGATGTGGTCATGACGGTAGCTACAAAAGGGATTCCGCTTGCTTATGCCGCCGCAAATTATCTCAATGTGCCCGTTGTCATCGTAAGACGAGACAGCAAGGTGACAGAAGGATCCACGGTAAGCATTAACTATGTATCAGGCTCTGCAAAGAGGATTCAAACCATGGTTCTTTCGAAAAGAAGCCTGGCAGAGGGATCCAATGTCTTAATCATTGATGATTTTATGAAAGCCGGCGGAACGGTTAATGGCATGGTCAGCATGCTGGAAGAATTCAAAGCAAACCTTGCGGGCATTGCTGTCCTGGTCGAGGCAGAAAAAGCAGAAGAACGGCTGGTTGATGAGTACCTTTCTCTTGTGCGTCTATCTGACGTTGATGTGAGGGAAAAGAAAATTAATGTAAGTGAAGGCAACTATTTTAAAAAATAAGCATATTTTTTAGGGGGAGAATTCATGAAAGTCATTCAAACGAATCAGGCACCGGCCGCAATTGGACCCTATTCTCAGGGGATCACTGTAAATAACCTATTCTACAGCTCAGGCCAAATTCCGCTTACAGCAGAAGGCGTTATGGTGGATGGGGATGTAAAAGAACAGACGCATCAGGTATTTAAAAACCTCCAGGCCGTGCTTGAAGAAGCTGGCGCGTCATTAAATACCGTGGTAAAAGCAACGGTGTTTATAAAGGACATGAACGAATTTGGAGCCATCAATGAAGTGTATGGAGAATACTTCAGCACACACAAGCCTGCACGTTCCTGTGTGGAAGTGGCACGCCTTCCAAAGGATGCCCTGGTGGAAATTGAAGTAGTAGCCCTTGTAAAATAAATAATAACCGCAATTCACTCGCTCGTTCATGTGACGGGCGTTTTTTATTTGGAAAAAGCTTTGAACAAAATATTCAAAAAATATTTTTTATTAAAGAAGGAGATTCAGGAAATATGTTGAATTTATACAATTAGGATTATATCTTCTCGAAAAGGTGGTGAACAGAATGGAAGTGACAGACGTAAGATTACGCCGCGTTAACACGGATGGACGTATGAGGGCGATTGCATCTATTACGCTGGATCATGAATTTGTTGTTCATGATATTCGTGTGATTGATGGAAATAATGGATTATTTGTAGCCATGCCCAGCAAACGTACTCCGGATGGGGAGTTTAGAGATATCGCGCACCCAATCAATTCAGGAACGCGCGGTAAAATCCAGGAGGCTGTATTAGCCGAGTACCACCGTTTAGGTGAATTAGAAGTGGAATTTGAAGAAGCCGGTGCTTCCTAAGAAAATAAATCAACAAGGGCCTACTTCATAAGTAAGGCTCTTTTTTATTTCTGCTGTGAAAAATCCAAGCTCTAAGACCTGCAGCTAATGGCGGTTCTTAGGGCTTTTTTCTATCTTTCCATTACCCTTTCTATAATAAAAATAAACCATTTCTTCAAAAAATACCGTTTATGGTAATGACAATTATTTGTACTTTGTCATCAATTCTTGAAATAAGAGCCCATTTAAGATATATTCGTTATGGATAAAAAGGTTAAAATGGAGGCCTGTAAATGTCTAATCGATACGCGGTTATTTTAGCCGCAGGCCAGGGGACAAGAATGAAGTCAAAGCTTTACAAAGTACTTCACCCTGTATGCGGCAAACCGATGGTTCAACATGTAGTTGATCAAGTTACAAAGCTTAACATAAAAGAAATTGTCACGATTACTGGGCACGGAGCAGAAATGGTCGAGCAGCAGCTTGGCTCAAGCAGCAAATATGCTCTTCAGGAGGAGCAGCTTGGCACCGCACATGCGGTTATGCAGGCCCGCCAAATGCTTGAAGGCAAAGATGGTGTGACCATCGTTGTCTGCGGAGATACACCGCTCATCAGACATGAAACGATGGAAGCGCTTTTCAAGCATCATGAAGAGCTTTCTGCCAAAGCGACTATTTTAACAGCTCATGCGGATAACCCATTCGGATATGGACGCGTGATCCGCAATGACATGGGGATGGTTGAAAAAATCGTTGAACAGAAAGATGCTTCCGAGGAAGAACGCAAAATAAAAGAAATCAATACTGGAACTTATTGCTTTGATAATAAGGCTTTGTTTGAAGCCTTGAGCAAAGTAACAAATGATAATGTGCAGGGTGAATATTACCTTCCGGATGTAATTGAGATTCTGAAAAATGAAGGTGAGGTCGTTACGGCTTACCAGACAGCTGATTTTGGCGAGACTCTGGGTGTCAATGACCGTGTAGCCTTATCCCAGGCAGAATCATTCATGAAACAGCGGATTAATGAAGAACATATGCGTAACGGCGTGACCATTATCGATCCGTCAAACACATATATTGGAGCGGATGTGAAAATTGGCTCAGATACAGTTCTTTACCCTGGAACCATCATTTCCGGCAATACCATCATTGGTTCTGAGTGTGTGATCGGACCAAATACGGAGATTTCTGATTGCCATATTGGAGAAGGCACAGTGATCCGCCAGTCTGCAGCGCATGACAGCCATATCGGTTCACAAGTGAATATTGGGCCGTTTGCTCACATTCGTCCGCAATCAGATATTCATGATGAAGTGAAAATCGGCAACTTTGTTGAAGTGAAGAAGTCTGTTTTCGGAAAAGGAAGCAAAGCCTCTCACCTAAGCTATATTGGCGACGCAGAAGTAGGCAGGGATGTTAACCTGGGCTGCGGCTCAATCACTGTTAATTATGACGGCAAAAATAAGTACCTGACCAAAATCGAAGACGGTGTATTCATTGGATGCAACTCCAATCTCGTGGCACCGGTAACGATCGGGGAAGGTGCATATGTAGCAGCAGGCTCGACAATTACTGAAGATGTGCCGGGAGAAGCCCTTTCCATTGCCCGTGCACGCCAGGTGAACAAGGAAAATTACACGCAAAACTTAAACATTAAAAAATAAACCGAACTTTCTATTTGTAAGAAATAAATCGATGGAGGCCCAAAATGTCAAACCAGTATTTAGATCCAAATTTAAAGGTGTTCAGTTTAAATTCAAACCGCAAGCTGGCTGCAGAAATCGCCAATGTGATTGGTGTGGAGCTTGGTAAGTGTTCCGTAACGCGCTTCAGCGACGGCGAAATCCAAATTAACATTGAAGAAAGCATCCGCGGATGCGATGTGTATGTAATTCAGTCTACGAGCTCTCCTGTCAATGAGCATTTAATGGAGCTTTTGATCATGATCGATGCTCTTAAGCGTGCATCTGCCAAGACCATCAACATCGTAATGCCTTACTATGGCTATGCTCGCCAGGACCGCAAAGCAAGAGCGCGTGAGCCGATTACAGCTAAGCTTGCAGCAAACCTTTTGGAAACTGCTGGTGCAACCCGTGTGATTACACTTGACCTGCATGCGCCGCAAATTCAAGGATTCTTCGATATTCCTATCGATCATTTAATGGGTGTGCCAATCCTTTCTGATTACTTTAAGAACAAAATGATGGATAGCGACATCGTAATCGTGTCACCTGACCACGGCGGTGTAACACGTGCGCGTAAAATGGCTGACCGCTTAAAAGCGCCGATTGCCATCATTGACAAGCGCCGTCCAAGACCAAATGTGGCTGAAGTCATGAACATTGTAGGGAACATCGATGGAAAAACGGCCATCTTAATCGACGATATCATTGATACTGCCGGAACGATTACACTAGCAGCAAATGCCCTGATCGAAAACGGTGCATCAGAAGTGTATGCATGCTGTACACACCCGGTTCTATCCGGACCTGCCATCGAAAGAATTGAAAACTCAACCATCAAAGAATTGGTTGTAACAAACTCAATCACTCTTCCGGAAGAGAAGAAAACAGACAAGATTGTCGAACTTTCCGTAGCACCGCTGATCGGTGAAGCGATCATCCGCGTTCATGAAGAGCAATCTGTCAGCACTCTGTTTGATTGATCGGTCATAAAATAACTGCCCAGGCTTGCTGCAAAGCAAGCCTGATTTGCGTTCTTTGTGAAAAATAATAAATCTGTAAAAAACAAAAACGTTTAGACTTCCTCATTTTAGGGCATTTTTTTATATAGACAAGACTATTTTTAAAATGAGGAAGGGGACGTTTTTATGACAGCTGTATTGCAGGCAAAAGAAAGAAAAGGTTCACGCAACTCTAACTTAACCTCACTGCGCAGGGAAGGGAATATTCCGGCCGTTGTGTATGGTTCAAAGCTGCAAAGCAAATCAATCTACTTAAGTGAAGCCGATTTTCTGAAGACGATAAAGGAAGTAGGCAGAAACGGCGTATTTTCATTAGATGTAGATGGCAGCAAGCATGAAGTGGTGCTAAGTGACTACCAATCCAATCCAATTAGAAATGAAATTGTCCATGCGGATTTTCTTGCGGTAGATATGAATAAGGAAATGACGGCAGATGTACGCGTCGTCTTAACTGGAGATGCAGCAGGTGTGAAAGATGGAGGCGTTATGCAGCAATCCATGCATGAAGTTTCAGTCACAGCGACACCGAATAATATTCCATCCTCTGTTGAAGTGGATGTAACGAACCTCCAGGTAAATGAAACCCTGACAGTCGCCGATATCAAAGCAAATCGGGGCTATGAAATAAACAATGAAGAAGACACAGTTATCGCTTCCATCCTTCCTCCAAGACAGGAAGAAGAAATCAACAGCGGTGAAGAACAGGAAGCGGGCACACCTGAAAATGAAGAAGGCAGAGAAACAACAGCAGATGAAGATAAATCAGGCGAAGAATAAGCTCGGAGAAGCTATTCTTACAGGGGCTTTGCACTATGGCAAGCCCCTGTTTGCTTGGGTTTGAAATGAGCCTGCATTGGCTCGGCTTTGGACAGCCTGGGGCAGCTTCGGACAGAGGAAGCGGAAAAAGAGTTGTCAGAGTCCGAACCTGGTTCAACTTCGGACACAAAAAGCAGGAAAAGAGTTGTTAGAGTCCGAACTTTGTTCAACTTCGGACACAAAAAGCGGGAAAAGAGTTGTTAGAGTCCGAACTTTGTCCAACTTCGGACACAGAAAGCAGGAAAAGAGTTGTTAGAGTCCGAACTTTGTTCAACTTCGGACACAAAAACCAGGAAACACGCACGCATAGTCCGAACCCAGCCCAAATTCTGACACAGTAATTGGAAAAAATGTTTTCAGAGTCCGAACCCGTCCAACTTCGGACAGAGAGACCGAAAAAAGCGCGCGCAGAGTCCAAACCGGCATCATCCAAACAGAATCTTCTTACCGAACCACACACTTTCTACTATAATAAAAAAGAGAATAGATGAACTCAGCGGACACGCCAGGTAATTCACAGGCGCACTTGCGCTTTTCTAATATGGGGTGAGAAAATGAAGTTAATTGTAGGGCTGGGGAATCCCGGCAAGCAGTATGATAAAACCAGGCACAATATTGGCTTTGATGTGATTGATGTTTTATCCGACCGGCTGAATATTCCTCTGAATCAGGCCAAGCTGAAAGGCGTATTTGGCACAGGGTATGTGAATGGGGAAAAAGTCTTTTTGCTTAAGCCACTTACATATATGAATTTATC
Organism: Bacillus sp. 22-7; assembly: GCF_010628845.1. Lineage (NCBI taxonomy): Bacteria > Bacillati > Bacillota > Bacilli > Caryophanales > Bacillaceae > Bacillus > Bacillus sp. 22-7. The sequence continues at coordinate 25,142 of NZ_NJQY01000040.1, forward strand.
CGGAGAGTCCATCCGGGCAGTTATGGATTACTTCGAGATTAATGATGATGAACTTGTGGTCATCTATGATGATCTGGATCTTCCTGTGGGCAAGATCCGGCTCCGCCAAAAAGGGAGCGCAGGCGGCCACAATGGGATCAAGTCGACAATTGCACATCTGGGAACACAGGAATTTAACAGAATCCGAGTCGGGATCGACCGTCCGCCAAGCGGCATGAAGGTGCCGGACTATGTGCTCGGCCGATTCACGAAAGAAGAACAGGCCATCATGGACGAAACGGCTAAAAAGTGCGCAGAGGCCTGTGAGGAATGGTTCAGAAAACCATTTTTACAGGTTATGAACGATTTTAATCAATAATCTTCATATTTTATTAATCTTTTCATAGAATAATGTATCTCACCTTTGGCAGCAGCGCCGGATGCGTGAATAAGTTCCCTGCCCGGAGTCCATACTAGGATATATGGACAGTTTAACGGGAGGGACAGGCATGGCTATTCATTATCATTGCCGTCATTGCGGAACAAAGATTGGTTCAATAGAGAACAGCTCTGTTTACTCAGAGCAGCTTGGCTTCCATAAGCTAAACGATCAGGAACGCCAGGAGATGATCTCATATGACCAATCAGGAGATATGCATGTAAGAGCGATCTGTGAGGATTGCCAGGAATCACTTGAACGCAATCCGGATTATCATCAGCAGGACTTTATTATTCATTAACAAGCTTTGGAGGCAATCCAAAGCGTTTTTCTATTTCTGTTTTGAGGCATCATTAAATTTAATAGAAACCGTTCTATAGTTTCTTGTTGGATCCTTATTTTATTTAGTAAGATTAATGATAGGAAAATGGATTTTGCAGACTGTCAGTTTTCCGGTTCAATGGGGCCTGGAATGACATCTGCCTTTTGGTGGTTTTACTGCCGGAGCGCTTTTATAAAAGAAATGAAATTTTGCCTAGCTCAAGTGCCTGGCCCCTCGAGGATAACGGGGTAAAACAAGGCGCTTGCGCTATTCTAAAAAGATAAGAAAGTACAATTTTAACGTTGAGAACTGTCTAGCTTCAGCGCCTACCCCCTCGAGGTCACAATCCAATCCTCCCAAAAAGCAAAGAACGCCTTTCTGTGAGGCTCGTCTTGTGCTTGTCGGGGGTGGGCAAGGCGCTTACGCTTTTGAAAAATAAAAGAAACTTTGAATATTGAGAACTGTCTAGCTCCAGCGCCTACCCCCTCGAGGAGTCGGGGGTGATCAAGGCGCTTGCGCTTTTCGTTATAGGAGGGGCTTTCATGTTTGGTCTTAAAGAGATTATTAGCCGGCAGGATGATGTAAGTTCCATCTTGTCTGGCATTGAAGAAGGACTGAGGGAGCAGATGCTTGCCGGTTTATCAGGATCGGCACGCACCTTGTTTTTGTCTTCCATATATGAGCAATCGGGAAGGCCGATGCTTGTTGTGACGCACAACCTTCTGCAGGCACAGAAGCTATATGATGATATCGTCAATCTGGCAGGAGAATCAGAAGTGTTTTTGTATCCTGCCAATGAATTGATCGCAGCTGAAATGGGGATTGCAAGTCCAGAGTTAAAGGCCCAGCGGATTGAGGCTTTAAATTATTGGAGTACACATAAGACAGGTATCATGATTGTCCCGATGGCTGGGCTAAGAAAAATTCTTCCGCCTCCAAACCACTGGACAAACTACCAGCTGTCTTTAAAAATAGGCGATGATTTGACTGATGATCAATTAAAAAAATTTGTTCAGATGGGCTATGTCCGTTCGGAGATGGTTTCTTCGCCAGGAGAATTCAGTGTCAGGGGCGGGATCATTGATATCTATCCACTGACTGAAGCGGATCCGGTAAGGATTGAGCTGTTTGATACGGAAGTGGATTCGATCCGGACATTTTCTTTGGAGGACCAGAGATCAAAAGAAAAGTTAACCGAGATTTCGATTGGACCTGCAACCGAAATTCCTCTTGATTCAGAGCACTTCCAGACCATAATTGAAAAACTGGAAAAAGGTTTGGGATCAAGCCTGAAAAAATTGAAAGACGATAAAGCGAAAACGCAGCTGGCCCAGAATGTTGGCTACGAATTAGAACAGCTGCGAATGGGGAACAAGCCTGAACAGCTTTTCAAATACCTTTCATTTGCCTTTGAGGAAGGAAGTAGTTTAGTAGACTATCTCCCTGCCAATGGCTTAATTTTCATTGATGAAATCAGCCGTGTTCAGGAAATGAACGACTCCCTGGATAAGGAAGAGGCTGAGTGGTATACAAGCCTTTTAGGTGAAGGCCAGATCATTCATGATGTGAAGGTGTCACACACGTTAAAAGAGTTTTTGCACCGCTCCAAGCATCCGATTACGTATATGTCGCTGTTCCTGAGACATGTACCGAATACCAACCCGCAAAACATCATTAATGTCACCTGCAAACAGATGCAGAATTTCCATGGACAGATGCATGTGCTGAAAAGCGAGCTGGACAGATGGAAAAAGGGCAGATATTCGGTCGTATTCCTGGGTCCTGATGAAGAGCGGATCAAAAAACTGCAAAGAGTGCTTGAAGACTACGAGATTGAAGCAGCATTTGTGAATGAGAATGACCCGGTTTTAACAGGGAAAATCCAAATTACAGAGGGCAGTCTGCAGACCGGATTTGAGCTTCCAGGGCAAAAGCTGGCCGTTATTACGGAAGAAGAGCTTTTTAACAAACGCACGAAAAAGAAGGCCCGCAGGCAAAAGCTTTCAAATGCGGAAAGAATCAAAAGCTATTCCGAACTGAAGGTTGGGGACTATGTCGTTCACGTCAATCACGGGATCGGAAAGTACCTGGGGATTGAAACCCTTGAGATTAATGGAGTCCATAAAGATTATCTCCATATCCGCTACCAGGGCAGCGACAAGCTGTATGTGCCGGTGGAGCAGATTGATCTTGTCCAGAAATATGTCGGCTCCGAAGCAAAAGAGCCTAAAATTTACAAGCTGGGCGGAAACGACTGGAAGCGTGTTAAGAAGAAGGTTCAATCATCTGTTCAGGATATTGCGGATGATCTGATCAAGCTTTATGCAGAGCGCGAGGCATCAAAAGGCTATGCCTTCAATCCGGATGGGGATATGCAAAGAGAGTTTGAAGCGGCCTTCCCTTACCAGGAAACAGAGGACCAGATCCGCTCCATCCATGAAATTAAGAAGGATATGGAGAGGGAGCGCCCGATGGACCGCTTATTATGCGGAGATGTGGGCTATGGGAAAACAGAAGTGGCCATTCGTGCCGCCTTTAAGGCAATTGCAGATGGAAAGCAGGTTGCCATCCTCGTACCGACGACTATCCTTGCTCAGCAGCACTATGAAACAATGAGAGAACGATTCCAGGATTACCCGATCGAAATCGGGCTATTAAGCCGATTCAGAACAAAAAAGCAGCAGACCGAAACGCTAAAGGGCTTAAAGGCAGGGACTATTGACGTAGTTGTCGGCACACACCGGATTTTATCAAAGGATATCCAGTATAGAGATTTAGGCCTGCTCATTATTGATGAAGAGCAGCGCTTTGGTGTGACACATAAAGAAAAGATCAAGCAGCTTAAGACCAATGTAGATGTCCTTACTCTGACAGCCACGCCAATCCCGAGAACCCTTCATATGTCAATGCTTGGCGTCAGGGATCTTTCAGTTATTGAAACACCGCCTGAAAACCGATTCCCGGTTCAAACCTATGTGATGGAATACAATGGTGCACTGGTTCGTGAGGCCATTGAAAGGGAACTGGCGCGGGATGGACAGGTCTATTTTCTATATAACCGGGTGGAGGATATAGAACGAAAAGCCGAGGAAATATCCATGCTGGTTCCAGATGCAAGGGTAACATATGCCCATGGGAAAATGACGGAAAATGAGTTAGAATCTGTTATGTTAAGCTTCCTTGAAGGCGAGTCCGATGTTCTCGTCAGCACAACGATTATTGAAACAGGCGTTGATATTCCAAATGTCAACACGCTGATTGTCCATGATGCAGACAAAATGGGTCTGTCCCAGCTTTATCAGCTCAGGGGCCGGGTTGGCCGTTCCAACAGGGTTGCCTACGCGTATTTTACGTATCGAAAAGATAAAGTATTAACAGAAGTAGCTGAAAAGCGGCTTCAGGCCATCAAGGAATTTACGGAGCTCGGTTCAGGCTTCAAAATTGCCATGCGGGATTTATCCATCAGGGGCGCAGGCAATCTGCTTGGAGCTGAACAGCATGGATTTATCGACTCCGTCGGTTTTGATCTGTATTCGCAAATGCTGAAAGAAGCGATTGAAGAACGGAAAGATAAGCTGGATGGCATCGAAGAAAAGCCGGCTAAAATTGAAATCGATCTGGATGTTGATGCCTATATTCCTGATTTCTACTTGTCTGATGGCCATCAGAAAATTGAAATGTATAAGCGATTCCGCGGCATTTCCTCTCTTGAAGATGTAGAAGAGCTTCAGGATGAAATGATCGACCGTTTTGGCGAATATCCGGATGAGGTAGGCTACTTATTTCAGATTGCCGAAATGAAGGCTTATGGTGAAATGGCAGGAGTCGAGATAGTTAAGCAATCCAAACAAGAAGTGCTGATTCTTTTATCTGAAAAGGCCAGCGAACATATAGACGGACAGAAGATTTTCCAGATCACCAGCAAATACGGGCGGATGATCGGCCTGGGCATGGATGGAAAGAAGCTGAAAGCAGTCCTCCATATTAAAGGCGTCAAAACAAATGAATGGCTCAACATTGCCTACGAAGTGATTAAGGGAATGCAGGAAGCTAAGAAGGAACAAGAACATCCAACTGCGTAACTCTTGGACATCAATCTGTCAAAAAAATGAAATATTAGAAATGTTTATCTCGTTCTGACAAGGGTATTTTTAAACGAAGACCATTTGGAATGTTTATCCGGAAATGGAATGAATAACATCTACGAGAAAAAGTTTTTGTGCACGTATATAACTTTCCATATGAAAGATACTAAGTTCAAACATGGCGATGCATTCATTTTCTCCCAATTATGGATCATAGCCAGAAGAGGAAAGAGCAAGTGCTGGCGCTGAAGAGAATGTCTAGCTCCAGCGCCTAGCCCCTCGAGTCATAAGCCAAATCACTCCAGAAATCAGGATTTCCTGCGTGATTCGTCTTATGCTTGTCGGGGCTGAACAAGGCGCTTCCGCTTTTCTATTAAATCATCAGATGAAAGTGAGGCAACGTTGGATGAAAGCAACAGGTATAGTTCGTCGTATCGATGATTTGGGTCGTGTAGTCATTCCTAAAGAAATCCGCAGAACATTGCGTATTCGTGAGGGGGACCCGCTGGAGATTTTCGTAGATCGTGATGGAGAAGTCATCTTAAAGAAATATTCACCAATCAGTGAACTGAGCGATTTTGCAAAAGAATATGCAGAAGCATTATATGACAGCCTGGGAAATCCAGTGTTAATCTGTGACAGAGATACTTACATTGCTGTTGCAGGCGGTTCTAAAAAGGACTATTTAAACAAGAATATAAGCGATCTTGTTGAAAAAACAATGGAAGAACGCAGTTCAGTACTGGTAAACCAGTCAGGCGATATTTCACTGGTGGACGGGAACACTGAATCTTCCTCTGCTTATACAATTGGCCCTATCATTGCAAACGGCGACCCAATTGGTGCAGTTATCATTTTTGCAAAAGAAGATTCACTTGGCGACGTGGAACAAAAAGCAGTTGAAACAGCAGCAGGCTTCCTGGCCAGACAAATGGAATCATAAAAATGAATACTTAATGAAAGGGGTAGCGGAATGCTGCCTTTTTTCTTTGGCGTGTAAACTCAGTGCAAAGAAGCATCCGTGCACAACCGAAAAATCCCGCACAAAGCCCCAATGTGCTATAATACTTTCGAATTCAATTGGAAGGAGATGGGCAATTGAAGCCCGTTCAGACATCCGGCGATTTGTTTAGAGGTGCGTTTATCCTGACTGTCGCTGCCTTGATTACAAAAATTTTAAGCGCTATTTACCGGGTCCCCTTTCAGAATATTGTCGGGGATGTGGGTTTTTATATATATCAGCAGGTTTATCCGTTCTATGGAATCATCATTGTGTTATCTACATACGGGTTTCCGGTCATTATTTCTAAGATTTATGCCGAACAGGCTGCTCTAAAGAAAGAGCAGGATATTCAAAATTTATTTGCCGTATCTGCCTTTGTTCTATTCATAATAGGTTTTATCGGGTTTTCCATCCTGTATTGGGGCTCGGACTGGCTGGCTGTCAGGATGGGCGATCCGCAGCTGGCAATTCTGCTAAGAGTGGTGGCAGCCGTGTTTCTTCTTTTTCCCATTCTGTCTCTCTTCCGGGGATATTTTCAAGGGAAAGGGGACATGGTTCCAACCGCGGTTTCCCAGGTAGGAGAACAGCTTATCAGGGTCGTTACGATCCTGCTTGCCGCTTATCTGCTGGTTAAGGGAGGAAATTCCTTCTACATGGTGGGAGGCGGGGCCATGTTCGGGGCTGTTACCGGCGGAGTCATCGCCGTCCTGATTTTAATTACCTTTTTTTATATAAAAGAAAGAAGAAGCCTGCCGTCCTCCATTTCAATTGATTTTAAACAAGGCGGCAAGCTGGCGAAAACGATTATCATACAGGGATTTGCCATCTGCATCAGCAGTCTGGTGCTTATTTTCATTCAGCTGGCAGATTCGTTTAATTTATACTCGCTCCTCTTGGCATCCGGAATTGAAGGGGAAGAGGCCAAGGCGCTAAAAGGCGTGTATGACCGCGGACAGCCGATTGTCCAGCTGGGCATTGTCGTGGCAACATCCATGTCCTTGTCGCTGGTGCCGCTCATTTCCAAAGAAAAAATGAAAAATCAGCCCGCATTCCTTCATAGTAAAATCAGGCTTGCCCTTCAAATCGGCATTCTGGTCGGAGCTGCGGCAACCGTTGGGCTCTGGAATATCATAAAGCCTGCAAATATTATGCTGTTTGAAAACTCATCAGGATCGGATGTCCTGGCGATTCTCAGTCTGCTGATTTTGCTGAGCAGCCTGATCATCACCATTACCGGCATTTTACAGGGACTTGGGTTCATCTTTTTCCCGGCAGGAGCCATTCTGCTTGGATTTGCGGCAAAACTCATCCTGAATACGCTATTGGTGCCATCATACGGCACAATCGGTGCAGCGGTGGCCTCATGCATAGCCCTTACGGCCGTCCTCATGCTTCTTGTAGGAAAGCTTCAGGTATATTTGAAAATTTCATTGATTTCACTGCGCTTTCTATTAGCGGCTGGATTCGCAGCACTAATAATGTCAGTTGTTCTGCAGCTGTACCTGCACGCGACAGCACTGCTGCCTATCCCGGAACCGGGCAGAACGTTTGCCGGATTCCAGGCATTAAGCGGCGTAGCGCTCGGAGGCTTTACGTATTTGTATATCATGTTTAAAGGCAATACTTTTAAAGAGGAAGAGCTTGCTTTGCTGCCTCTTGGAAGCAAACTCATGTTCTTGCTTCCCAAAAAGACTAGGAGATGAATCGCTTTATGAAAAAAATAACCATTCTCGGACTTGGAGCAGGAGATTTGAATCAGCTTCCTTTTGGTGTATATCGACAGCTTAAAAATACAGAGGCTCTTTACCTGCGGACTAAGGAGCACCCGGTTCTTAGTGATCTCGAACAAGAAGGGCTGACGTATCAGTCTTTTGATCATATTTATGAAAAGCATGAGCAGTTTGAAGAAGTATATGAGGAGATTTGTGAATTTCTCCTGAATGAAGCTCTTGCCAAAGAGATTACATATGGAGTTCCAGGGCATCCGCTTGTTGCGGAGCGTACGGTGCAGCTTCTCATAGAGCGGGCTCCGCAGAGAGGCATTGAGATTATCATTGGAGGAGGACAAAGCTTCCTGGATCCTCTATTTCAGTCTTTGAAGATCGATCCGATCGAAGGTTTTCAGCTTCTGGATGGAACCGATCTGAAAAGGGATGAAATTCAGGTGGTACAGCACGTCATCATTGGACAGGTGTATGATCAGTTTATTGCGAGTGACGTCAAGCTGACATTGATGGAAAAACTGCCTTACGATTACGAGGTTTATATTGTAACAGCTGCCGGAAGCAGCGAAGAAGTGATCAAAAAGGTGCAGCTGCATGAATTGGATCATAATATGGAGCTGAATAACTTAACTTCCGTATATGTGCCCCCTGTAAAAGATGAGACTGTCCTTTATAAAGACTTTTCAAAGCTGCGCAGCATTATCGCTGAATTGCGCGGACCAAACGGCTGTCCATGGGATAAAAAGCAAACTCATGAATCACTAAAGAAATATTTAATCGAAGAAGCCTATGAGCTGATTGAAGCGATTGATAATGAAGATACCGAGCATATGACGGAAGAACTGGGCGATGTCCTTCTCCAGGTGATGCTTCATGCTCAAATCGGCGAGGATGAAGGCTATTTTGCCATCGATGATGTGATTGAAGGCCTTTCCGAAAAAATGGTCCGCCGCCATCCCCATGTCTTTGGCGATGCGCAGGCTGAAAATGAAGAAGATGTCCTGAAAAATTGGCAGAGCATTAAGCAGGAAGAAAAGGGCGACAACCAGGAATCCATGATGGATTCTGTCCCTAAATCATTCCCGAACTTAATGAGAGCGGCTGAAATTCAGAAAAAAGCAGCAAAAGCAGGCTTTGACTGGAAGGAAGTTGAGCCTGCCTGGGAGAAGGTAAAAGAAGAGATTGCCGAATTCGAGAAGGAAGCCGCGGACTTCAGCACGGAGATGGAGCCGGAATTTGGCGATATCCTGTTTGCTCTTGTGAATATTGCACGTTTTTATAAAATCGATGCCGAAGACGCTGTGAGAAAAACAAATGAAAAATTCATCCGCCGTTTTAAGTATGTGGAAGAACGGGTAATGATGAGCGGCAGAAAATTTGAAGACTTTACGCTCGAACAGCTCGATGAATTCTGGAATGAGGCAAAATCCAAAGGCTATTAATAGAGGAGTGGCGTGAAATGAGATTAGATAAATTTTTAAAAGTATCAAGGCTTATTAAAAGAAGAACACTGGCAAAAGAGGTCTCTGATCAGGGAAGGATCACGATAAACGGACAGCAGGCAAAAGCAAGCTCCACTGTTAAAGTGGGAGATGAGCTTCAAGTCCGCTTCGGCCAGAAGCTGGTAACGGTCAAGGTTGAACGCCTGCAGGAAACGACCCGCAAGGAAGAAGCGGCCGGCATGTACTCCGTTGTGAAGGAAGAAAAAGTGGAATCAGAAGCATAAGACGTATGAGCTCCCGCTTTTCATATATTATCAGAATTTATATCATTGAACTTCGATAACTGTCTAGCTCCAGGCGCCATCGGCTCGAGGTCATAAGCCGCTCCCTTCCAGAAGGAAAAAACACCTTCTTACAGGGACCGTCTTATGCTAGTCGTCCCTGGGCAGTCGCCTCAACATTTCTTTCAATCCGTCTAAAAGGTTAAAGAACAACCTTTCAGCCGGCTCGTCTTATGCTTGTCGCCGATAGGCGGGCGCCTTGCGCTTTTCTTGTTGGCTTGTTCTATTTTAATCCCCCCATTCATAAACATGTACAAAAAGGTTGTACTATGTGATTGCGGGGGATGAATAATGAGTCAATATTATGAGTCAAATTCAAACAAAACCAATACTCAGGAACATGATGTCATTATGAGAGGCAGAAGGCTGATTGATATTACGGGTGTTAAACAGGTGGAAAGCTTTGATAATGAAGAGTTTTTGCTGGAGACGGTGATGGGGTTCCTTGCGATTAGAGGGCAGAATCTGCAGATGAAGAATCTGGATGTGGACAAGGGAATTGTTTCCATCAAAGGGAAGGTATTTGACCTTGTTTATATTGACGATCAGAATGGAGATAAAGCTAAAGGTTTCTTTAGCAAGTTGTTCCGATGACACTGACCACTCAATTTGTGACCATGCTGGCGATGATTGGCATGGGAAGTGTATTTGGGGCTGCCCTTGATACGTATAATCGTTTTCTGCAAAGGACTAAGCGGAAAAGCTGGCTTGTTTTCATTAATGATATTCTTTTTTGGATCGTACAGGGTCTGGCAATCTTCTATATTTTATTCCTGGTGAATAAGGGTGAACTGAGGTTTTATATTTTCATTGCTTTGCTGTGCGGGTTTGCCGCTTATCAAAGTTTATTTAAGAAAATGTATCTGCGGGTATTGGAGATATCCATCCGAATGGCGATCTCCATATACCGCTTTTTCGTGAAGACCTTAACTTTGCTCATTTATAAACCGATCCAGGGTCTGATTATGGCGTTAATTGCGATTGCCGTCATGCTTGGAAAAGGACTTTATTCCCTTTTAAAAGTTATACTTCGAGTCTTTTGGTTCATCTTGAAGATCGTTTTTCTGCCTGTCAAATGGATTTTGTCACTTTTATGGAAACTTTTGCCGAAAAAGATTAAAAAAACAGTCGAGAAGTTATATAATAAATTGGCAGGATATTTACAGCGGATAAAGAATTATGTTTTAAAATGGACAGCAAAGTGGAAAAAACCTAAAGAGTAAGGAGGGAGTGCGGAAGTGAGTGCCACCAAGAAGAAAAATGTAGCCAAAATGGAAACCAGCTATGTCAAACAGCAGGAAGCAGCAGAGATCAGTGCAGGCCGGAAGAAAAAGCTTTTATTTCGCAGATTAGCAGCATTTTTCACACTGGCAGCCGTCGTTTCATTTTTTATGATCACAACACTCGTTTCGCAGTCTGCTGCTCTGGAAGAAAAAGTGGAAGAGAAAACTAGGCTGGATCAGGAGCTTTCTGACCTGAAGAAAAAAGAAGTTATGCTCGAAGAAGAAATTGTTAAGCTGAATGATGATGAGTATATCGCGAAGCTTGCCCGCAAGGATTATTTCCTATCTGACAATAACGAAATCATCTTTAACCTCCCTGAAGAAGATGCGGAAAAAGAAAAGAAGAAAGAAAAAAAGGCCGACTGACGCTATATTGACACTCTTTTTTTGGTTTCTGTATAATATATAAAAAGTTTCACTTTATCGCAGTCTAACGGGCAGTAAGACCCCCACTTCAAGACTCTGAGGAATCAAAGGAGGATAAGTGGGGATCAAACTGCCCGTAAAGGCCCGATT
>NZ_NJQY01000041.1:0-43067 GCF_010628845.1 Bacillus sp. 22-7
CTGCCTGCGCGTCGGCAAGTTTCACTGTATCTCACCAATCGGGCCTTTACGGGCAGTTTGACCCCCACTTATCCTCCTTTGATTCCTCTGAGTCTTGAAGTGGGGGTCTTACTGCCCGTTAGACTGCGATAAAGTGCGTTCAAAGGAGCTTACATATGTTCTTGATCTTAAAAATAGCGAGTCTTTACTTAATTACAATCATGATTATGAGACTGATGGGGAAATCTACGATTATCCAGATGACTCCTTATGACCTTGTCGCCATTATTATCGTTGGCACAGTTGCTTCTGAGCCTCTCATTAGCACAGAATACTTGCCAACATTAATAGCATTGGCCATTCTTGTGGGCCTTCACATTCTCTTCTCATATCTGACTTTAAACCAGATTGGCAACCGTTTTTTTCTTGGTGAGCCGACAATGCTGATTAAAAATGGGGAAATCCTTGAAGACAATCTGGAGAAGTCCCATCTTTCCATGTCTCAGCTGCTGTCCATCCTAAGAAGCAAAGGCTACCCCAAGATTGCGGATGTTGATTACGCTATTCTCGAGCCAATCGGTGAAGTGAGCATCATACCGAAAGTAGCCAATACGCCTGTAACAGTTGAGCATTTAAAGATCCCCATTCAGGATGAGGGGCTCCCGATTGCAGTGATTGTGGATGGCAGGATTCAAGCGCGTAATCTCGAGCTGCTCGGTCAGACTAAGGATTGGCTTTTAGATCAGCTTCGACAAAACCAGTTGAATGAGAAAGAGATTATGTACGCTTATGTGAATGAAAAGTCAAAGAAATTGAATATAAACAGACGCAGATAATTTATTAAAACAGGTTTATTGATTGAAATATAGGGTATTTAATATGAGTTGCACACCAGAAAATATAAAGTTAATTAAACTATACATATCAATATCAGGGGGTAATGGTATGAAAGAAGCAGGCCTTGTGCTTGAAACAAAAATTGATGGTTTTAATTTTAATTGGGACCTGGAAAAAGGTATGTTTAATTTTGAAGGTGAAGACTCTGTCCTATTTTGGATAAGTTCAGCCATGAAAAGCTTTTTTGATACGATTGAGGAGATTTCAGGAAAAGAAACCTCCAGCCTTGTACTTGAGACAGCCGGCTTCAGGCAGGGACTAGTTGTAGGAAAGTTTTTTAAAGACATGAATCTGCCTGTAGCCGAAGTAGCTAACATCATCCCCAGAATTTACGCGTCTGCCGGCTGGGGGAAATTCATCATCACTAACGTAGATCCCGCTGCCAAGACTGCCAGGGTAAGAACTATTGACAGCTGGGAATATAAGATTAACAGGAAACAGGGGAAAAATGAATCCGGAACCTTTCTGCCTGGACATTTTGCGGGAATCTTTTCATCTGTGTTTGGGACAAGCATATGGTATAAAAAAGTATCTGACCAGTTAGCCGGCCAGGATTATTCAGAGCTGGATTTCTTCCCTTCAAGCGTTACGGTTGAGGAAAATATCCACGCTTTAGCCAGACGCGAAGAATCCAAAAAAATCAGCGAGCTTGAGAAATTGGTGGAAGTACGCACGTTAGAACTTAAACAGCTTGTTAAAGAAATCTCTTCACCCGTTATTCCTGTCCTCGATGGAATTGTTGTTGTCCCTCTGTTGGGAAGATATGATGAATTCCGCTCTGAAGAACTTGTCGATAAAACTCTTCATAGCCTTCCGAAGCACCAGGCAGATTGCCTAATCCTGGACTTGACCGGGTTAAATCAGTCCATCAGTGCCTACACGGTGGAATTCTTAAGCAAATTGGCTGCTGCAGCTAATCTGATTGGCACCGAAACGATTCTGGTTGGCATTTCTCCGGAACTTGGCACTAAAATTACGGAAACGAATTTTAACCTCTCTAAATTTAACTGCTTCACAAACCTGCAGCACGGCATTTATTACGCTCTTTCCAAAAAAGGCAGGAAAATCTTTTAATCATACAAAAAGCTGACTTCGTATTGGACGTAAGTCAGCTTTTTTGGTTGTTTTTATGGCTGCATTCGTAAATTCAGTGAGGTTTAGATTTTTATGTTCGCTCAGCATTTTTCAGGACCGGTGGCTACTATTTCTCTGCCTGCACTTTCTTCGGCGCCCCCCTATATTTCGCTTCGCGCAGCTCCAGCGCGTAGGCCTCAAGATTCGGCATTCCCATTTCTTTGGCAATACTGATTTCTTTCTCAATATCATATGGAACTCTGACAATCTCGATGGAGAAAGGCGCAGCCTCTTTTGATAAGTATTCCCCATGCAAAATTGCATAGGTAGCCTGAGGGATATCCAGGGAGTTCCCGACGCTTCCTGCATTGAATAGTGTCTTTTGCGGATGAATCGGTTCAACCAGGGCTGCATGAATATCCCCGTACCCGATAACATCCGGAATCCTGCCTTCCTCTACGGCAGTAATATTTTCCGTATTCTCGAACATAGCCAGTTTTTCTTCATACGAATCCCTCATCGGCACAACCCGGTGATAAATGCTTTTGGCTGAAGCATGGTAGAGTCTGATATATTTTCCGCTCATATAAAAATCGTGATGGAACGGAAGCGTGCCTAAGTAGGACAGGGCCTCTTCACCCAGCTGTCTCTGATGCCACTGCCCCTCTTCAAAATCCAGCGGCTTTTGCATAAAGTCATCCCAATTTCCAAGGAGAACCATTTCACAGGTCTCTTTAATCCGTTCAACAGCTTTAAGAGAATTGGGTCCTTTTCCTATTAAGTCACCAAGGCAAAAAATATTCTCTATTCCGCGTTCACGGATATTGTCCAGAACAGCCTCCAGAGCTGTGATATTTCCATGAATATCAGATATTACGGCTACTTTTCCCATGTTTGTCTCCTCCTTACTTTTTTTATATTTCTCCAAAACACTCAAGCTTCCTCCAACAATTGAAAAAAACAAAATTTGATTTTTCCCCGTACCGCCATTACATTAGAAATATGGTAAAATAACAGCATGCAAAAACCAACATTACATATAGAAGGAGTAGGAATTATGTCAAAAGTATTTGTATTCGGACACAAAAATCCTGACACTGACTCAATCTGTTCAGCACTTGCTTATGCAGAATTAAAAAACAAATTAGGTGTTGATGCAGAGCCAATCCGCCTGGGCAAGGTAAATGAGGAAACACAATATGCCCTGGATTATTTTAAGACTGAAGCTCCCCGGCTTGTTGAAGCAGTATCCAAGGAAGCGGGCGAAGTAATCCTTGTAGACCACAACGAGTTCCAGCAAAGCGCTGATGATATCAGAGATGTGAAAATCCTGGAGGTTATTGACCACCACCGCATTGCGAATTTCGAAACAAGCGATCCGCTTTACTACCGTGCAGAGCCTGTTGGCTGTACAGCAACCATTCTGAACAAAATGTACAAAGAAAACGGAGTGGAAATCAGCAAGGAAACTGCTGGCCTTATGCTTTCTGCCATCATTTCCGATTCCCTGCTGTTCAAATCTCCAACATGCACAGACCAGGACGTTGCAGCAGCACGCGAACTTGCTGAAATTGCGGGAGTAAACGCTGAAGAATATGGTCTGGAAATGTTGAAAGCAGGAGCAGACTTAAGCAAGAAGAGTGTGAAAGAGCTAATCTCCCTTGACGCAAAGGAATTCCAAATGGGAAGCTATAAAACAGAAATCGCTCAGGTTAATGCTGTGGACCTGAATGACGTACTAAGCCGCCAAGAAGAATTGGAAGCTGTAATTACTGAAAACATTAACAACAAAGAGCTGGATCTTTTTGTTTTTGTTTTAACTGATATCCTTAACAACGACTCAGTTGCCATTTCTCTTGGCAAAGAAGCTGAAGCAGTTGAAAAAGCTTATGATGTAACACTTGAAAACAACAGTGCCGTATTGAAGGGCGTTGTTTCACGCAAAAAGCAAATTGTACCGCCTCTTACAAACGTATTGGCCGGCAAATAAAGTGAAACTTCAATCAGTGGGGGTTTTCCTTATCCCCCACTGATTGTTAGTCGCGTTCTAGTGTCGCTAAGATCTCCGCTAGCGCTTCGATCAATCGACACTACGAACCCGATTGGTTCAACTAAGCCTCTGCCTGCGCGTCGGCAAGTTTCACTGTATCTCACCAATCGGGCCTTTACGGGCAGTTTGACCCCCACTTATCCTCCTTTGATTCCTCTGAGTCTTGAAGTGGGGGTCTTACTGCCCGTTAGACTGCGATAAGATAAAAGCAGTGCCACACTTGGCACTGCTTTTTACTTATCCAATAATAATTCTGTCCCCTTAACAAGCCTGGTCATCAGTTCCTTCACTGTCACCTCTTCAGCCATTCCCACTCCCTGTCCGGCCCATAAGGACATAAACTCCGTCCGCTCCAGCTTTGCTGCATGCTTCCGGATAGGAGCTGTCATATCATTCTGCAATGGATAAGGCAACACCTGCCTGCCTTTCATTTCTTCCATGAACCTGTTGCGAATCCCTCTTGCAGGCTTTCCTGAGAATGCTTTCGTCACAGCTGTCTGGTCATTCCCTGCATTTAATAGAGCTCGCTTATACAACCGGTGAGCCCCGCTTTCCCTGCATGTAAGAAAGGCCGTTCCAAGCTGGACTCCTTCTGCCCCAAGGATCATGGCCGCAGCTATACCCCGGGCATCCATGATTCCCCCTGCTGCAGCCACAGGACAGCTTACTGCATCTGCCGCCTGCGGTATGAGAACCATGGAACCGATCATCCCGCTTTCTTCCTTGTGAAAAGTTCCGCGGTGCCCCCCTGCTTCTGACCCCTGAACAACAATGATATCTGCACCCGCCTCTTCCCATTCCACTGCCTCATTGACATTCGTTGCAGTTCCAAAAATCAGCGTACCCTGTTTCTTCAATTCAGAAATGATGGCCGAATCGGGTAAGCCAAACGTAAAGCTGCAAGCAGGCACACGTTCTTCCATCAAAACATCAAGCTGTTTTTTGTATAAAGCAGCATAATCCTTATCCGGAAGAGCTGGTTTGCCCGCCATGCCAAGCTCACTGCTGTATCGTTCAAGCACATCCCCCATGCTGCTGATGTCCTCTGTATCCGCCGATGCCTCACTATCCGGAACAAAGAGATTGACGCCAAACGGACGATCAGTCAATTTCCGAATCTGTTTTATGCTCTCTCTTATTTCATCCGGACTCATATAGCCGGCACCCATATTTCCAAGCCCTCCGCAATTTGATACCTCGCTGATTAATTGCGGCGTTGTCATCCCTCCAGCCATGGGAGCCTGGAAAACAGGGTATTTTATATCCAGTTTCGCAGTGATGGAATTTCGGTTCCAGCCCATTTAAAACACCCTTCCCCCTTTATTTTCCCGAAACAAGAACATCTATTATACTATCAGCAACTGTATGCCAAATCTTAGAATCCTCCTGATAGGAAGCGGTTAGTTTCCTGTACATGCTCATTTGTTTTTCCTTAAAGTCCTCAGCTTCCTGTGCAGGAAGCTTGCTTCTTTCACTATCCACCAATTCCTGAATCTGTTTGGCACGCGGTCCCCAAACAGCAAATTCATCCCCTTCTTTATCTATAAAGATATAAATCGGTATCGCTCTGGATGTTCCGTTAGTCAAATACTGGTCCATAAGCTCAAGGTTCTGATCCCTCAAAACAAAACGGACTTCCATGCCGGTTTCCTCTGTGATTTTTAATAGAATCGGATTATTCAGCATCGCATCACCGCACCAATCCTCAGTGAGGGCAATTACTTTCATGCCAGCATCCTTAAGCTCTGCCAATTTTGTTTTTTCGTCATCGGATAATGAAAATAGATTATAAATTTTTTTCATCTCTTCTTTGTTAACTTGCATCGCTTCTATATAATTCTGCGTACTTAGACCCTTCGCAAACCAATCCATTAATTCCATAAACCCACTCCCTTTTTTCGATATCTTTAGTGTTTATTCTTTATTATCCGCTTTCATTCCTGCATTTGCTGCAGCACTTTGTAAAACGAAATCTTTTCCTGGGAAATTGAGATTATTTTTGTCGAATACAGGAAAAGCGGAAGCGCCTTGTTCACTAAGGAAAGCAGACTAGGAGCGCCACGTCCTGTGGCAACGTCTGCATGACCCCCATCCTGGGGACCTCAAGCACAAGTCGAGCCTTCCGGAAAGGCGCTCTTTGCCTTTTTGGAAGGATTGGCTTGTGACCTCGAGGGGGTGGGCGCTGGAGCTAGACAGTTGTCGATATTCAAAAGTTTATACTTTTTTACAAGAAAAGCTGATGGATTCCCATCAGCTCACCTTTTATCTTTTCTGTATTTCCTGCTGCAATAATTTGTTAACAAGCGGCGGGTTGGCCTGTCCTTTTGTGGCTTTCATAATTTGGCCGACTAGGAAGCCGATTGCTTTTTGCTTTCCATTTTTGAAATCCTCGATGGATTGCGGGTTCGCATCAAGCGTTTCACCGATAATCTTAAGAAGTGCTCCTTCATCCGAAATTTGGACAAGGCCTTTTTCTTTTACGATTGTTTCCGGATCACCGCCATTTTCAACCAGCTCTTTGAAAACTGTTTTGGCAATTTTGGAAGAGATGGTGCCGTTTTCGATCAGCTTAATCATGCCGGCAAGTCCTTCAGGTGTCAAAGCTATATCTGTCAGTTCCTTCTGTTCAGCATTCAAGTAAGCTGACAATTCACCCATTACCCAGTTGGAAGCCTGTTTGGCATCAGCTCCTTGATTCACAGCCGCTTCAAAGAAATCAGAAGTTTCTTTTGTGACTGTCAGGACAGCTGCATCATAAGCCGGCAGCCCAAGTTCTTCAATATAGCGGTTCTTTCTCTGATCCGGAAGCTCAGGGATTTCTGCACGAATACGCTCTTTCCACTCTTCATCAATATGGATATCAAGTAAATCAGGTTCTGGGAAATAACGATAATCATCCGAACCTTCTTTTACCCTCATTAGGATCGTTTTATTGGTGGCTTCATCATAGCGCAATGTTTCCTGCTGGATTGTTCCGCCAGAACTTAGAATCTCTTCCTGCCGCTTCTCCTCGTACTCAAGCCCTTTGCGGACAAAGTTAAACGAGTTCAGGTTCTTCAGCTCTGTCTTTGTGCCAAATTCCTCCTGGCCGACAGGACGAAGGGAGATATTCGCATCACAGCGAAGTGAACCTTCCTCCATTTTACAGTCAGAAACGCCAGTATACTGGATGATGGACTTTAGCTTCTCCAAATATGCGTATGCTTCATTTGGCGTGCGGATATCCGGCTCAGAAACAATCTCGACCAGAGGAGTACCCTGGCGATTATAGTCTACAAGAGAATAACCTTTAGCATGAGACAGCTTGCCTGCATCCTCTTCAAGATGAATACGCGTAATGCCGATTTTTTTCTTATAGCCATCGACTTCGATCTCAATCCAGCCATGTTCACCAATTGGCTTATCGAATTGCGAAATCTGGTAGGCTTTAGGGTTATCCGGGTAAAAGTAATTCTTCCGGTCAAATTTTGTAACTGGTGCGATTTCACAGTTCAGCGCCATCGCAGCTTTCATTCCGAATTCAACTGCTTTTTTATTAATGACAGGCAGCACTCCGGGGTAGCCGAGATCGACTACTGTTGTGTTGGAGTTTGGCTCCGCCCCAAAATGGTTCGGGCTTGCCGAGAATATTTTTGAATCTGTTTTAAGCTCAACATGTACTTCTAGTCCGATAACCGTTTCGTATTTCATGAATTTCCCCCCTTACAGTCCCGGTTTTTGCTTATTAAATTCTGTAGCCTGCTCAAATGCATGTGCTACGCGGTAAACAGTGCCTTCATCAAAATGCTTACCGATAATCTGAAGGCCAAGCGGCATTCCATCCGAAAATCCGCAAGGTACACTGATTGCAGGAACCCCGGCAAGGTTAACTGGGATTGTCAGAATATCATTTGCATACATAGTCAGAGGATCAGACATATTTTCACCAATCTTAAAGGCAGGAGTTGGTGCTGTTGGCCCAATGATGACATCATACTTTTCAAAAACATTTTCAAAGTCCTGTTTAATCAGTGTGCGCACCTTTTGTGCCTTTTTGTAGTAAGCATCATAGTAGCCAGAGCTTAAAGCAAATGTTCCAAGCATAATACGGCGTTTTACTTCATCCCCGAAGCCTTCTGCACGGGTCTTTTTGTATAAATCGATTAAACTCTCAGGATCTGCTGTTCTATAGCCATAGCGTACGCCATCAAAGCGAGCCAGATTTGCCGAGGCCTCTGAGGAGGACAGCAGATAATACGTTGCCAGTGCATATTTGGAGTGCGGCAGGGAAACTTCCTCCCATGATGCCCCGAGTTTTTCTAACACCTTCAGGGATTCCAGCACTGACTGGCGTACATCTTCATCTACACCTTCAGCCAAATATTCTTTTGGTACGGCGATTCTCAACCCTTTAATATCGCCAGTTAAGCTTTCAGCGTAGCTTGGGACATCTACATTTGCTGAAGTAGAATCCATTGGGTCCACACCTGAAATAGCCTGAAGCAGATAGGCGTTATCTTCAACTGTGCGGGTAATTGGTCCAATCTGGTCCAAAGATGAGGCAAATGCAATCAGTCCGAAACGGGATACTCTTCCATATGTAGGCTTTAAACCAACAACTCCGCAGTATGAAGCAGGCTGTCTGATTGAACCTCCTGTGTCCGATCCAAGAGAAAATAAAACTTCTCCTGCAGCTACAGAAGCAGCAGATCCGCCAGAAGATCCCCCGGGAACTCTTTCAAGATTCCAGGGATTGCGGGTTACCTGAAAGCCTGAGTTTTCATTGGAGGATCCCATTGCAAATTCATCCATATTCAGCTTGCCGATTGTAATGGTCTCAGCATTATGTAATTTGGATGCAGCCGTTGCATCATAAATCGGGTCAAAGTTCTCAAGTATTTTACTGGCACTTGTGGTCCGCAGTCCCTTCGTTACGATGTTATCCTTAACTCCGATCGGCATTCCGAACAAAAGGCCTTTTGCTTCGTCCGTTCCGATTTTGCCATCCATTTTTTTTGCTGCTTCTCGGGCTCTTTCCTCATCAAGCGTCAAGAAAGCCTGTACTTTGTCCTCTACTTCACCGATTCGCTTGTACGATTCACTGACAAGATCAGTAACCGTTATTTCTTTTTTATGTAAAAGCTGATGAAGCTCAGATACCTTATGATCAAATAAACTCACCATTTTCCCCTCCCTACTCAATGATAGACGGCACTTTTATATAGCCATCCTGATGTTCCGGCGCATTTTTCAAAACTTCTTCCTGTGGAAGCCCTTTATTCGCCTTATCTTCTCTCAATACATTTTTCATATCAAGAACATGGGATGTTGGTTCAACATGATCTGTATCAAGCTCATTCAAAAGTTCTGCAAATGAAATCATTTTGTCCAGCTGTTCCGTATAAGCTACAGCTTCCTCTTCAGTCATGGCAAGTCGCGCCAAGTGCGCAACATGCTTAACCTGATCTATTGAAATTCTCGACATTAATGCCACCTCCAAAAATGAATACTGTCTATGCACAATTATTATGATCATACCAAACTTTCACGCGTTAAAGCAACACGCGAGAGCGGGCTGTTTCAGCAATCTTCTGCTTATTTTACCATGAGTTGAGGGAGAAATGTGTGTTTGTGTCTTTCTCTAGAGGATATATGAAAAGTAAAACCGAATTAATGGGGATGCGACTATAAGTACAGGAGGTAAGATTATGGAATTTTTCCGATTTGATTTGGATGTCAGCAGGGAAATTAGTCAATTCAGCAGCCACAATGCCAGCATCAGCCCGATTATCAGAAACAAAACAGCTACAGTTGGGTGTATCCATCTTAACGATAATAGTGTTTTAGGGATGCATCCGGCAGCATGTCCCCAGCTATTTCTCATCGTTGACGGCGAAGGATGGGTTAAAACAGCTGGCGGTGAGCAGGTTGCAGTCCAAAAAGGAACCGCTGTTTACTGGGCTGAAGGCGAGGAACATGAATCAGGTTCTTACCTTGGCATGACTGCAATTGTGATTGAAGGTCCTGATTTGGACCCTCATAAGTATCTGAAACCATTGGAATAGAAAGCGGAAACCTGGCATTGGCCGGTAAAAGCTTAAGTTTGGCCGGTATTTTATTATATTTAGCCGGTATTTTTTAATTTTGGCCCGTAAACTCCACATTTCGGCCGGTATTGTGATGCTTTACCCCCAAAAATAGAGCAGCGCGCCAGACGCTGCTCATTTCCGCTTAAATAGTTTGGCAAATAGGCCGCCCTTTTTCGCCTTTTTCGCTTCTGCTTTGACTGTTTTCCTATCCACAAATATTTCCGGTTTATCAATTGCATAGTCATAGGCTAGAACCAGCCCGATCTCAGAATTATGTTCTTTGTTGGTAACGATTGTATATTCGACCTTATAGCCTGAAGCCAGTTTAATATATTTTGATAAATAGGAGTAGCTCATATTTCCATTCAGATAAAGATGAGCTTTGCTGTTGTCTTTAAGGGCCTCTTCCACCTGCGGATAGATTCCATCCTCCCTCATCTGCGGCTGCTTCAAGGCAATGATAACCCTCTCCCGAAGCGAGCCAAGAAATTTGCGGCGCTCATCAGGCTTGGTCTGTTTCTGTCCATGAATCCCCTGTTGAAGATAATCATCTATATTTTCAGCCAATTGTGCATCCTCCGTCCTTATTTGACCTCAGTGCTTTCATTGTATTCAGTATTATGCCCTATTTCAAATTTAGCCTATATAATATGTATGTTTTCGAAAGAGGTACTGTGCTTGCCTGATAAGCAAAAAATACCTCCCTTCCAAGGAAGAGAGGTGTAAATTAGGAGAATATACAAGATAAAAAATCAAGTTACATAGGGCAGAAACTAAGCTTCCTGCTTTTCAGTGAACTGGTCTTCCTCGGTTGATCCCTTTAAAGCGGTTGTCGAGGAAGTCCCGCCAGTGATGACCATGGAAACCTGGTCGAAATAGCCGGTGCCTACTTCCCGCTGATGTCTTGTCGCCGTGTAGCCATGTGTTTCGCTGGCAAATTCGGCCTGCTGCAGTTCAGAATACGCAGCCATGCCACGGTCTTTATAGCCTCGTGCCAATTCAAACATGCTGTGGTTCAGCGCATGGAATCCAGCTAAAGTAACGAACTGGAACTTGTAGCCCATTTTGCCGAGCTCCACCTGGAATTTTGCAATCGTTTCGTCATCGAGCTTTTTCTTCCAGTTAAATGATGGAGAGCAGTTATACGCTAACAGCTTGCCAGGGAATTTTTCATGAATGGCTTCAGCAAAACGCCTGGCCTCATCAAGATCAGGTTCAGATGTTTCACACCATACCAGATCTGCATAAGGAGCATACGCCAATCCCCGAGCGATCGCTTGGTCGAGTCCTGCCTTTGTCCGGAAGAATCCTTCTGGAGTGCGCTCCCCTGTAATAAAAGGTGCATCATATGGATCTACATCGCTGGTAATCAAGTCAGCTGCGTTAGCATCAGTCCGGGCGACAATAACAGTCGGCACTCCCATAACATCTGCTGCCAGCCTTGCAGAAATTAAATTCTTAACAGCAGTCTGCGTTGGTAGCAATACCTTTCCGCCAAGATGGCCGCATTTCTTCTCAGAAGAAAGCTGGTCCTCGAAGTGTACTCCGCCGGCACCCGATTCAATCATGCCTTTCATAAGTTCAAATACATTAAGCTGGCCGCCGAACCCTGCTTCAGCATCTGCTACAATTGGAGCGAACCAATCAATAGAATGATTCCCTTCCATATGATGAATCTGATCAGCACGCTGAAGGGCCTGATTAATTCTTTTTACAACACTCGGAACACTGTTGGCTGGATACAGGCTTTGGTCCGGGTACATATTTCCGGACAGATTCGCATCGGCAGCAACCTGCCAGCCGCTTAAGTAAATGGCCTTCAGCCCAGCCTTAACCTGCTGTACAGCCTGGTTTCCCGTTAACGCCCCTAATGCATTGACGAAATCTTCTTCATTCACAAGCTTCCATAGCTTCTCTGCACCACGGCGAGCTAATGTATGCTCGATATCAATTGATCCTCTTAACTTAATGACTTCCTCAGCGGTGTACGGTCTTTCTACTCCATTCCAGCGTTCATCCATTTCCCAGCTTTCCTGCAACTGACGCACTCTTTCATCTGCCATTTGATTAAATCCTCCTTTTAATTTAGAAAAATCATCATTTCAGCAAGATCCCGGCTGCAAAACCCTCTGTAACATAACAGCACTAAAAATATAATCCTGTTATATTATTACTCTGTGTTGTTATAAGACAATTAAATATCTATGTTTTGTATTATATAACAGTTAATCCGGAATGGGAACCCCTTAATTAAAAAATTTAAAATTTACTGAATATAACACCCCGCTCCTTTTCACCTTCACCCTCTGTGTTATGATATAGAGATTAGTTGTTTTTTTGATCATTCTGATGGATGAAGGAGAATTTATGGAAGATAAAAATCGATCTTTATATAATTATCTAGTTGAAAAAGCCCCTGATATGACGAGGGATTGGAGAAGTTTTCAGGTCGTAAAGGCTGGTTCCGACTATTCCGCCGATGCCCCGCTGGAAAGGGCAAGGAAAGTTGAGGAGCAAAATACAAAGTATTTCAGGACTGTAGCAAAATCGCTGCTTCAGACAGAAGAAGAAATGAAGGAAACGATAGCCAACTGGACAAAGCAGACGTCCGCTGATCGGGTTAAATCCAGAACCTCCCTTGTCGATGTTCAGAGAAATCTTTCCATATTCCGAAAGGTTTATTGGATGCATATAAAACGTTTTGCTGAAACTGCCGACTTGGATATTCAAGCAGGGGATATATTTCATTGGCAGGAAGTTATTGATTATACGCTGGATTATGTAATGGAAACCTTCACCGAAAACTTTATGGATATATTGCTGAGCCGATTAAGCGCGCAATCTATATTAATAAAAGAACTAAGCACGCCGGTTATCCCGCTATCCTCAGAAGTTGGGCTGCTGCCGCTTATTGGGGATATTGATACAGAACGGGCCAAGTTTATTATGGAATCTACTTTGCAGCAGAGTGTAAAGCTGGGGATTACTCATTTAATCATTGACCTTTCGGGTGTCATCATGGTCGACACAATGGTTGCGCACCAAATTTTCCAGGTTATCAGCTCATTAAAACTTATCGGTGTTCAGTCAACCTTGCTCGGCATCCGTCCTGAAGTCGCACAGACAGCCATCCAGCTTGGAATTGAATTTAAGGATATAACAACGGAAAATTCTTTAGAGAAAGTGTTCAGAAAATTAGATCTGTAATTTTACTGGGGCCTATGACAATTAGGTCTTTTTTTTTATAAACCCTTCAGGTCACCAACTTAATTTTATTAATTTTGATGTATAGTTATGTTGTTATATAAGATATAACAGCAAATTAATGCGAAATATCGAATTTTTATACATTTGTATCTTTATAGTTTTTTAGATTTTTTGTCCTTCAACCTTTATTATGTTATGATAATAAACGTCTTTCCGAAGTGAACCTTTCCCCAAACTATTTTTTTAACAAACACAAAACTGTATGTTACTGTATAAAAGGTGATTTTTCCACGAATAATTTTATGGGGATACTAAGAGAAAAATGGAGGTGAACAAATGGATCTCACTATGGCGACGTGGCTTTGGCTTCTTATTCCAATGCCATTATTAATCGTACTATCAGGCATCTCATATTTTGCTGAAAGGAGAGAATAAGTAAGTATGGATATAAATATACCAACGTTAATTGCGATTATTGTGTATCTGGTCGGCATGCTGCTGATTGGCGTGCTTGCAGCCAGAATGACTAAAGATTTATCTGATTATGTATTAGGCGGCCGAGGGCTGGGACCTGGTGTTGCAGCCTTGAGTGCAGGGGCATCCGATATGAGCGGATGGCTGATGCTCGGATTGCCTGGTGCCGTATATCTAGGCGGTATGGGAGAAATTTGGCTTCCAATCGGATTGGCTGTCGGCGCATATTTAAATTGGCAGTTTGTGGCCAAGCCACTGCGTGTATACACGGAAGTAGCCAATGATTCTATTACGGTACCCGGATATTTTGAAAACCGATTCCATGATACTTCAAAAATATTGCGTGTTGTTTCGGCAATTGTTACATTAATCTTTTTTACTTTCTATACTTCTTCAAGTCTAGTGGGCGGTGCTATTCTATTAGAGAATTCATTTGGAATGGATTATACACTCGCGCTTTGGGTCGGAGCTGCAGTCATTTTGTCCTACACATTATTTGGCGGGTTCCTGGCAGCCAGCTGGACTGACTTTATCCAAGGTATACTAATGTTCTTAGCTTTAATTATTATTCCAATTGTCGCGATTCAGGAACTTGGCGGATGGAATGAAACATTAAATCAGATCAGTGCAATAGATCCAACTCATTTGGATGTTGCTTCAGGAGCCACGTTTGTGGGCGTAGTTTCCCTGCTGGCATGGGGGCTGGGCTACTTTGGGCAGCCACATATTCTTGTCCGCTTTATGGGATTAAAATCAACAAATGATGTTCCTAAAGCCCGTTTGATCGGTATGACCTGGATGGTACTTTCACTGTTCGGAGCTCTGTTTGTAGGTTTTGCCGGAATAGCGTACTTTGCAGATGCACCGCTTGCCAATTCTGAAACAGTGTTCATTATGTTTTCCCAAGTACTCTTTAATCCATGGGTAGCCGGATTCCTATTAGCAGCCATTCTCTCAGCAATCATGAGCACAGTTGACTCACAATTGCTCGTTTCTTCAAGTGCGCTGGCACAGGATTTCTATAAATCCATCTTTAGAAGAAATGCTTCCAAAAAGGAAGAAATGATTGTTGGCAGAATTGCTGTATTGGGTATTGCCATTATCGCTATCTTCTTAGGGTATAACCCCGAAAGCAAGGTATTGGAACTTGTCAGTTATGCATGGGCCGGATTTGGTGCAGCCTTTGGACCTGTCATCATCCTGAGCCTGTTCTGGAAGCGCATGACTCGTAATGGCGCTCTAGCCGGTATTATTGTTGGTGCTGTAACAGTAATTGTTTGGGCACAGCTTACCGGCGGACTATTTGATCTTTATGAGTTAGCGCCCGGCTTCCTATTTGCAGCTCTGGCGATTATCGTTGTCAGTCTTCTGGATAAGGCACCATCAGCAGTAGTTCAGGAACAGTACGATCGATATAAATCAGTCCTTAAAAAATAATTGCAAAAACCCTCTTCCTATGTGGAGAGGGTTTTTTGTATTTTCCCATAATTATAAAGAAAGCATATTTAAATTACTTCCGCTCCAAGGGTCTTTTCAAAATGCCTTAAAGCCCACTCATGTCCCTCCTGGTCAAAGGAAGCGACAGCATCTTTATAAACCACAATTCTAAAGCCCTTATTATAAGCATCAACAGCTGTATGCAGGACGCATATGTCCGTACATACACCTACCAGGTGCACTTCCTCTATACCACGTTCTCTCAATTTTATCTCCAGGTCGGTTCCTGCAAATGCAGAATACCTGGTTTTGTTCATGAAATAAACATTTTCAGCTTCCTTGTTCGTTTCATAAACCTCCTGCAATGAGCCATAAAGATTTCTTCCTTCCGTGTTTCTGATATTATGTGGCGGGAATAAATTTGTTTCCGGGTGATGGATGTCTCCTTTATCATGAACATCAATGGCAAAAACAGTGTAATGCCCGCTAGCGATATACTCTTGTGTGAGCTCTGAGATTTTCTTTTCCAATAGCTGTCCAGGCCCGCCGCATGTCAGGGCACCGTCTTCAGCAACAAAATCATTTGTGTAATCAATATTGATCAGGGCTTTAATTGACATTTTTTCATCACTCCAATCTGCAGTTCTTCTTTCATCATATACCTCAGCGGACTGAATATCCAACTAAAAAAGGAACAGCAACCAAGTTGCTGTCCCCGCCTCCGAGTGGAGATCTATTAGTACATTTCAGAAGTAGTCTTCGCCTGCATGTGCAGAAGAATGTAGTCAGGGCCGCCCGCTTTGGAGTCAGTTCCTGACATGTTAAATCCGCCGAATGGCTGGTATCCAACAATCGCACCTGTACAGCCGCGGTTGAAGTATAGGTTTCCAACATGGAAATCTTCACGCGCTTTTTGGATGTGCTCACGGTTCTGTGTGATCACTGCTCCTGTTAAGCCGTACTCCGTGTTGTTGGCAATTTCAAGCGCATGGTCAAAATCTTTTGCCTTTGTGAAACCAACGACAGGCCCAAAGATTTCTTCCTGCATTAAGCGCGCGTCTGGTGCAAGGTCAGCGAATACAGTCGGTTTGATAAAGAAACCCTTAGAATTGTCCCCTTCTCCGCCTGTCATCAGCTTGCCTTCTTCTTTGCCGATTTCAATGTAGCTCATAATCTTGTCAAATGCACCCTGGTCGATGACTGGACCCATGTAATTGCTTTGGTCTTCAGGGTTGCCCTGCGTTAATTCGTTAGTCAGTTCAACCACACGGTTCAGAACCTGATCGTATACATCTTCTACGATAACCGCACGTGAACATGCTGAACACTTCTGGCCGGAGAATCCGAATGCAGAAGCCACGATGGAAGTCGCCGCCAATTCAAGGTCTGCTTCTTTGTCGACAACGATTGTGTCCTTACCGCCCATTTCAGCGATGACACGCTTCAGCCAGATTTGGCCTTCGTTTAATTTAGATGCACGCTCGTTGATGCGAAGACCAACATCACGTGAACCTGTGAAGGAAATAAAGCGGGTGTCTTTATGGTCAACCAGGTAGTCGCCCACTTCTGCACCGCTTCCCGGCACGAAGTTTAGAACGCCCTTTGGAAGGCCTGCTTCTTCCATTACTTCAACAAATTTCGCAGCCACAACCGGTGTTGTAGAAGCTGGTTTTAATAGAACTGTGTTCCCTGCTACGATCGCAGCAACAGTTGTGCCGGCCATGATCGCCAGCGGGAAGTTCCAAGGAGAGATGATGATGCCCACTCCCAATGGAATGTAGTCATAACGGTTATATTCATTCGGACGGCTGTTGACTGGAACTCCGTCTTTGATTTCTAAGATTTGGCGTGCATAGTACTCAAGGAAGTCAATCGCTTCCGCAGTATCAGCATCTGCCTCGTTCCAAGGCTTTCCTGCTTCTTTTGTTAAAAGAGCAGAGAACTCATGCTTGCGGCGGCGGATAATCGCAGCAGCTTTGAATAAAACATCTGCGCGTGTTTCCGGCTTTACTTTTCTCCATGTTTTGAATGCTTCAACAGCAGCCTGCATCGCTTTTTCCGCATGATCGCGGTTTGCCTTTGAAACACGGCCAACGACTTCTTCTTTATTAGAAGGATTGATTGATACAATTTTATCTTCAGTAGAAATGCGCTCTCCGCCAATTAATAGATCATAATCCTGGCCCAAATAGCTTTCTACAGTTTGTAAACCCTTTAAATATGCTTCACGATGTTCTTCTTCTTTAAAATTCGTGAATGGCTCATGCTTATAAGGTTGTACCATTTTTACCGCCTCCTGAGTGTACAAATATCAAACGTCAGATACTAGCGCCCCGCTCTGTACATGCTGGAACAAGGTCTGCTATTCTCTTAAAACGTTTTCATCCAAAGACTATATTAACACGAAAATAACATTATCTTCAAACATTCTCCCTAGATGTTATATATTAACATCTACAGGGCAGAGTTGCGGTTTCACTTAGAAGGATAAGGAGTTGAAGCCCTATTGGGCAGGGTTGGATAAAACTGTTATATATTTTTTTTAGTACTGTATTGGGCATAATACATATTTTTCATCACAACAAAGCCATCGCTCTCAAAACAAAAAAACCCAGAAGGTGCTTCTCATGCACTTCTGGGTACCTTGTTCTAATGATAAATATGGACAAAAGGCTCGCTTTGGTCTGCTTTCCGGACTACAACCGCTTCCGGGCCGTTGACTGATGAGATGTTTACCTGGACTGAGATGTATTCAGGGAAGTGCTTGACAACAAGACCTGTTACATATTGGGTAAATCCAATACCTTCTGCTTTCCCATAGAATTGGATTGGGATATCAATGTTGATTTCCTGCAATTGGTCTTGGGCATAGAAAGCTTTCCCGATAACTCCATTAAAGTTAGGGAAGTATGTTTCCACATCCTGTTTAAAGTTAAGAAAAGCGGTTAAATCATCACGATGATTTTTTTCAGCTGCGCCTGAAGGGAACAGGACATATTTCTCGCTGATCTCTTCCCATCCGCCCAGCTTATTGCTTCCTTTGTCTGCCTTAGCATATGCAAAAAAGCTTCCCGGCACAACCGAAGTTCTTGCCTGCTGTTCAAACAAAGCAATGGTTACCGGCACATCCTTCAGACCCTTGATTTGCCGTATTCTCTGAAGGACTTCTTCAGCCATCTTTTTGCCTTCCCGTTCAAGAACATCCCGTTTAATATCGGTTTCAAAAGTCGCGCCATATTGTTCTTTCTGATAATAATGAACAGAGTTCATGGCAAGACCTATCACAACTCCGCCAAGACCCACTTTTCCATCATCGTTTTTCAGCAGATAGTTGTGCTCAAGTATATGTGCCAGGTATATCGGGCTTTTTTCATTATTTTTATCAATATCTCCGCCATCTGCAATCATTGGATTTAAGCCAATGTTGTCTTCGGCTTTCAGCTCGCGTTCCTTCAGCTGATCGTCAGTAAATTTGCGGTTAAGCCAGGCCTGGACTGTTCCTCTTTTTAAATACTGGCCTTCCTGGAATAAGTATTTATCCGGATCAAATGAGTTTTGTGCCACACGCATTAATCCGGTCTCAAATTCATTAATGTCATATTTAGTGCTAATATTGTTGACCACAAGACCTCTGGACTCACTTGGTTCAAATGGCAGCAGCGTTCGATAATACTTGTCTGAAATTTTATAGTTCGGAATGATTGCCTTATCCTTTTCGTTCTTGTCTTCCTGAACGACTTCCTCCTGCTTATTAAAATTAGGCGCACAGCCTGCAAGCAGAAGGGTTAAGGTAAAAGCAAGCATTAAGAGTTTTTTCACGGAGCTTACACCTTCTTACTTATTTAATTCTTCAACCAGTCTCTCCTCGTTCCAAACCTCTACACCCAGCTCCTGGGCCTTCGTCAGTTTAGATCCGGCTTCTTCTCCGGCGATTACAACATCAGTTTTCTTGCTGACGCTTCCGGATACTTTGCCGCCAAGCGCCTCTATTTTATCTTTTGCTTCATTTCGGCTCATGATTTCAAGCTTTCCTGTCAGAACGACCGTTTTCCCTGCAAAAAAGCTATCTGAGCTTTCGGCAGAAACTGGCTTTGGCCCATTATAAGCCATGTTGACTCCGGCTGCTTTCAGCTCGGCAATCAGTTCATGGGCTTCCTCTTGTTCAAAGAAGGAAACAATGGAGTCCGCCATTTTTTCACCAATTTCATTTATTGCTGTTAAATCGTCCCGGGATGCTTTTTCAAGTGCCTCCATATGGCTAAACTCCTGGGCAAGCGTTTTGGCTGCCTTCGCTCCCACATGGCGGATTCCCAGGCCAAATAACAACTTTTCAAGAGAATTCCCTTTGGAGTTTTGAATCGCCTGAAGAAGATTGTTTACAGATTTTTCACCCATCCGTTCGAGCTGGATAAGCTGTTCATAATTTAATTTGTAGATATCTGCCACATCTTTAATTAGATTTTCGGCAAATAATTGGCTGATCACCTTTTCACCAAGGCCATCAATGTTCATGGCGTTGCGGGAAACAAAATGAATAAGGCCTTCCCTGATTTGTGCCGGGCACTTTGGATTGATGCAGCGCAAAGCCACTTCACCATCAAGACGGACCAGTTCGCTCTCACATTCCGGACAATGGGTCGGCATATTAAAATCCTGCTCCTCACCCGTTCTCCTGTCTGCCAGTACATTCACAACTTCGGGGATAATATCTCCCGCTTTTTTCACAACCACCTGATCGCCAATCTTAATATCTTTTTCGCGGATCAAATCTTCGTTATGAAGTGAAGCCCTCTGGACAGTCGTCCCGGCAACACGGACAGGCTCCAGAAGCGCAGTTGGCGTAACTACGCCCGTTCGCCCAACGCTCAATTCTATATCCCTTAGTGTGGTAACAACCTCTTCTGCAGGGAATTTATAAGCTATAGCCCAGCGTGGGCTTTTCGCCGTAGCGCCCAGCTGCTCCTGCTCCTCCAGTGAATCGACTTTGATTACAATACCATCAATGTCATAGGACAGATCCGGACGTTTGTCGGTCCATCCCTGTACATATTCAATTACTTCCTCAATGCTTTCACATCTTTTGCGTTCTTTATTTGTTTTAAATCCGAGGCTATCCAGAAAATCCAGACCTTCACTATGGGATACAATCCCTGTATTCCCCGCATTCGCTATGCCATAGACAAAAATATCGAGATTGCGCTTTGCTGCAAGGCGCGGATCCAGCTGCCTTAAGGAACCTGCTGCGGCATTCCTTGGATTAGCAAACGGCTCCTCCCCATTCTCTTCTTTTGCTTTATTCAATTTCTCAAAAGAGCGTCTTGGCATGAAGGCCTCACCCCGGACTTCCATCGTGACGTTCTCTTTCAGCCGGAGAGGTATCGAACGGATAGTCTTTAGATTAGCAGTGATATTCTCGCCAATGGAGCCGTCGCCGCGTGTGGCACCGAGAATAAATAATCCATTCTCATAGCGGAGGGAGACAGCCAGCCCATCAATTTTCAATTCACATACATAAGAAACATTTTCTCCGGCACCCTGGCGGACACGGCGGTCAAAGTCTCTTAAATCCTGTTCGTTGAAGGCATTTCCCAAACTGAGCATCTGCGACTGATGCTCCACTTTTTCAAACATATCAAGAATTTCCCCTCCTACCCTCTGTGTGGGAGAATCCTCTGTTTTCAGTTCAGGGAATTGTTCTTCAAGCTCAATAAGGTCCCTCATCAGCCTATCATATTCAGCATCTGGAACAGAAGGCTGATCAAGAACATGATACTCATAATTATACTGATTCAAAAGGTTGTGCAGATCTTTCACCTTTTTTTCTGCCAATTGAAGGTCCATACATTCAACCCTTTCTATAATCCATTGAAAATGCAGCGGGTTATGCCTTTGTAATCGGTGCAAATTTGGCCAGCAGACGCTTAATGCCAACTGGTTTTGGGAACGCAATATCCAGCTCTGTTCCTTCGCCGGATCCTTTCACACTAACAACAGTACCTGTTCCCCATTTTCCGTGCTGGGCTTTGTCGCCGACCTTCCAGGCTATATCGTCTCCTCCTGTGTTCGATGCAGATGGACGAATCACCGCTTTCCGCTGAGGCTGTGCTCCTCTTGAAGCAGACGGAGAACCAAATGGTGATGATCCAAATGGTGACGGTTTTTTAGCAGGTTCAAGGCCGTCCAGCAAATCAGCAGGTATTTCTTTAATAAACCTGGATGGCGGATTCATATTCGTGCGTCCGAATAAAGTACGCATTTGAGCATTCGTAATGAAAAGCTCCTCTTCTGCCCTCGTGATTCCCACATAAGCAAGGCGCCGCTCCTCTTCCATTTCAGACTCTTCCATTAAAGAACGGCTGTGCGGGAATACACCTTCCTCAAGACCCAGTAAAAAGACAACAGGGAATTCAAGGCCTTTTGCTGAGTGAAGTGTCATAAGAACAACAGATTCGGCTTTTTCTCCATCATCATCCAACTTATCAATGTCAGCTACAAGAGCCAAATCAGTCAAAAATGCGATAAGCGTTTTGTCTTCGCTTGCTTCTTCAAAGTTTTTGGTAACGGACAGGAATTCATCAATGTTTTCCAGACGGCTCTGTGCTTCAATGGATTTCTCGGCAATCAGCATATCACGGTAGCCTGATTTCTCCAAAAGCTCTTCCACAAGTTCTGTCACAGAAAGGTATTCCTGCATTTGTGTATAGTTTTTAACCAGGTCCCTGAATTCAATGGCCCCTTTTGTAATTTTCGGGCTCAAGCCAATCAGTTCAATGGACTCAAGTGCTTCAAACATGCTCATTTCATGAAGCTGTGCAAAGTTGGCGATCTTATCAACCGAACCGGAGCCGATTCCTCGCTTTGGCACATTAATTACACGCTGAAGACTGATATCATCATCCGGATTGGCAATCAGGCGCAGATAAGCAAGGATGTCCTTGATTTCTTTGCGGTCGTAGAACTTGATGCCGCCGACAATGGAATATTCTATGTTCGACTTTAACAGCACTTCCTCCATTACACGGGATTGTGCATTGGTGCGGTACAGGATCGCAATATCCGAAGCGCTTCGCTTGCCGGTGCTGATGTATTCCTTGATTTTACCTGCAACAAACTGAGCTTCTCCCTGTTCGCTATCGGCACGATAGTAGAAAATCTTATTGCCTTCTGCGTTTTCGGTCCAAAGATTTTTCGGCTTTCTGTTCAGGTTCTTGCTGATGACTTCGTTCGCAGCCAGCAGGATCCTTTTTGTTGAGCGGTAATTTTGTTCAAGCATGATGGTTTGCGCATTAGGATAATCCTTTTCAAAGGAAAGAATGTTGGCAATGTCCGCACCGCGCCATTTATAAATGGACTGGTCCGAGTCACCGACTACACAAAGATTCTTAAATCGGCTTGCCATTAGCTTTACAAGCATATACTGGGCTCTGTTTGTGTCCTGATACTCATCCACATGAATATATTGGAATTTTCTCTGATAATATTCCAGCACTTCCGGAACCCGCTGGAACAGCTGAATCGTGATCATAATAAGATCATCGAAATCAAGCGCCTGATTGCGTCTTAATCTCTTTTGGTATTCTGTATATACATCACTGGCAACCTGCTGAATATAATCTCCAGCTGTTTTCGCATACTCTTCAGGAGTGATCAATTCATTCTTTGCCGAGCTGATTGAACCCAAAATTGCACGTGGGTCAAATTTCTTGGGATCCAGATTTTTATCCTTTAGGATCGATTTAATAACTGATTGCTGGTCCGTTGAATCCAGAATCGTGAAATTGCGGTTATAGCCAATCCGGTCAATATCTCTTCTTAAGATCCGCACACACATCGAGTGGAACGTAGAAATCCAGATATCATCTGCTGCTCCGCCCATCATGTTATGGATACGGTCACGCATTTCACGGGCGGCTTTGTTTGTAAAAGTGATTGCCAGAATATTGTAGGGGTTCACACCCTTTTCTACCATTAAGTAAGCAATTCTGTGCGTAAGAACTCTTGTCTTTCCGCTTCCCGCTCCTGCCATTATAAGAAGTGGTCCGTCAGTTGCTTTTACCGCATTTTGCTGCTGCGGATTTAGTCCGTTCAATAATTTATCTGTTAAAAATTGCATTCCTTCTCTTCACCACCATAGAAACGTATGTTCTTATATTCTATCTTATCTTGTTTTCTAACCATCAGCAACCTGAATTAAGCACGAGCAGCTTCGACTGTGGCCAATGCAGCCTGCAGATCATCATAAATAACATTTCCGACCACAATGACGTCTGCATGCTCAGCCATTTCTTTTGCCTGGTCTGCACTCAGGATGCCGCCTCCGTAAAATAATACGGTATCTTCAAGCGTATTTTTCACCTCTGCAACCACTTCTGGATCTCCGTACTTTCCGCTGTATTCGAGATAGAAGATTGGCAGGCGGAACATTTTCTCGGCCATCATTGCATATGCCCTAACCTCATCAAGAGATAGATTTGTGCGTGAATTGGTGACTTGCGCGGCTTTACATTCTTCATTCAGAATGCAATAGCCCTGAACAAGGATTTCTTCCCAATTCATAATATCCCCATATTCTTTTACAGCTTCCTGATGAAGGCCTGTAACCCACTTTACATCCCGGCTGTTAAGGACTGTCGGGATAAAATACAGGTCAAAGCCCGGTGTAACTGAATCAATGGACGAAACCTCCAGCACACAGGGAACCGTGTATCTGCGGATGCGGGCCATTAAATCCAGCACTTTCTCCAATGTGACCCCGTCTGTTCCGCCCACAATAATCGCATCGGTCCCAGACTCGCAAATTTTCTCCAGGTCTTCATCTGATATATTTTTATCCGGATCGAGCTTGAATACATGGCTCCATTCGCGAACATCATACATGCAAAAATGCCTCCATTCTATCATTCCATTTCATCATTATATCATTTAAGATTGGGAATAAAAAATAAAAGCTGAAGCGCCTTTTGAAGGGATGAACATCAACTAAAAGCCGCCCACGCCCTGTGGCGAACGTTGACGCAAGCACGTCCTGTACAAGTCCGACAAGCGTTGGCCGACTAAAAACGCCACGTCCTGTGGCAACGTCGGCACTAGTACATCCTGTGCGTCGGAAGGCCAGTGAATGAAGTCGTTTTTTTGACTTCAGCAACTGGCCTGAAGCGACCGGGAGGGGCTGGGCGCTGAATCTGGATAAAATAAATAAAGGATGTTTTATTGGGTGGGAAAAATTAATAGAAGACAAAGAAAAAAACCGCGGGATCCAGCCCCATCGGTTTAAGCAAAACGAATATTTACGCCTTTTCAGCTTCTTCTTCTTTGATTCTT
Source organism: Bacillus sp. 22-7 (assembly GCF_010628845.1). NCBI lineage: Bacteria > Bacillati > Bacillota > Bacilli > Caryophanales > Bacillaceae > Bacillus > Bacillus sp. 22-7. The sequence continues at coordinate 24,508 of NZ_NJQY01000041.1, forward strand.
TCCAAAGCCATTTCATAGGCATCATTTCCATAGTTGAGGCAGCGTTTTACACGTGAAATGGTTGCCGTGCTGGCACCCGTATCTGTTTCGATTTTATGATACGTTTTTCCTTCACGAAGCATGCGTGCCACTTCAAGGCGCTGTGCCAGGGATTGAATTTCATTCACTGTACATAAGTCGTCAAAGAATCGGTAGCACTCTTCCAGGTCATTTAAAGATAAAACAGACTTAAATAACTGATCCAGTTCTTTGCCTCTTAGCTTATCAATTTGCATATATTTGCATACCCCTTTGTTTAAATAGTATTTTCAATCATTATTGTTTCGCTTCAAAGGAAACCGTTTGCTCCAGGCCCGGGTTTGATGGAACGATGTTGATCCATGTTTTCCCCGGAACCAGGCCAGCCTGCTGGCCATTCAAGACAGGAAGAATTCGCCCGTCAATATTTTCCCACTGCAATTCTGTCACTTTTCCTTTTTGAAGGAGATATCCTTTTCCTCCAGAAGTTAAGTTAATATCACGGCGGCCTGCGCTGTCAACCACTTGATGGTCTGCTTCTGCAATGAAAATGTTATCGAGTAATACAGGTTCCCCTGATTTGTAGTCAGCTGTAAGCCCGCCATTGGAATATCTTTTGTATTTCTCAAGTCCTGCATCATATTCATAGATGACATTGAATAATTCATTGTCCAGGTAGGAGATCATGGCAGAGTCTGCTTTCTCTCCCTGAATTGCCTTCACCTCTTCCTTCGTAAGGAATTCAAGAGATTTCGGCTCATCCTCCATCGCATAATTTTTTTCCTTTGCCCCTTTCAGCACATTGTCAAAAGAAATATAGGAATTATGCGGAGCCTGTCTGAAGCTTTCCCTTTTAAACAATGTACCGTCATACTGCATTCCGTTCAGGTTATCAACATACCCCTGATCGAGCAATTCTTTGGCCTCCGGACTGTAGCCGTGGGCAATGTAGAGGCTGTCATAGCCTTTGGCCAGCTCAATATAATAATCCCTGGAACTTCTGACAGGCCCTATCATTTCGGGCCGCTCACTTTGAAAAATAGCAAGAAAACGAGTCACGTCCCCTTCTGCCAGCATTTCATAGACGACATCAGCCTGGTTAAGCCCTGATTGCGGACGGGCTTTTGGATGATTATTAATCATCACCGCTACAGCTCTTCCATTTACTTCGGTTTCCGATCCGGAGCCTGTGAGCGGATATTGAAATGGAAGTTCTTTTTCAGAGCTGACACCTTTTGTGGCTTCTTCCGCCTCCTGCTTTGCCGGCTCCTCTGCTTTTTCTTTACTGCATCCAGAAACGAGAAGCATTGCCGCTGCTGATACAGCTATCCATCTTTTTAACATTTTTCACCCCGTGTGATTTTAGCTTTTGATGCGGATTCTATGTTAGCTCCCTTGAGCAGTTTTAATCTCTATCTATTACACCTCTTTCATATTTTAACGCATTATCGTTGGAAAGAGTACCGTTTTATTCATGACATCATACATTCCCTGCTGGGTAATCCTGATATAAGGCAGATGGGTTGAAGAGAAAAAGAGCAGCGTGTACATTGGATCTTCATGTCTGTATCCTTGATCACGCAAATAATGCACAAGCTGTTTCTCTTCCTGCATTAATTCCTCCACATTTTTATGGGACATTACACCTTTTAAGCGGAGCTCCATCTCCTGGACAATCCTTCCCCCTTCAGATATGACAATGCCTCCGCCAATTTCTTTCAGCCGGTTAAAAGCATTCAGCATTTCCTGTTTGCTTTTGCCGATTAAGATGATGTCACCGGTATTGGAAAATGAACTTGCCATTCCATCCAGGCTTTGCGAGAAGCCTTTAAGAATGGTATTTATTCGCCATTTTCCATTCCGGTCAACAAGCATGAAGAAACATTCATCATGATCTTTCTCCAGCTCTTCGGATGATACGTCAATCGTGATGGAGTATGGCTTCGTAATAACAGCATTCTCGAGTTTTATCCCGAAAGGCATGGAGAATTGCATATCATCTGCCGTCAGCTCCCAATCAATCTCCAGTGGTTCAAAGCCGTAATCTTCCCATGCTACAGGCTTATAGGCATGCTGGTTTTCACCGTCTCTCTTCACCCATTCCCCTTTGGCAATAACGGATATAGGAGTTGGTTCGTTTTCATCTGAGAGGAAATTGATATTGGCAACCCTTCCTGTCGCGATGGAGCCATGTAAATAATCGATTCCATAATGACGGGCCGCATTAATGGTTGCCATATTATACGCATCAATTACCGGCACTCCTTTATCTATGGCAATGCGGATCATATGGTCAATAATTCCCTGCTCATAAAAGGAAGAAAAGGAACCGTCTGTAGTGAAGACCATCCGATCATATTGATCAATGCCCATTTCATGCATTTCCTCCAATAAAACTGGCAGATCCGGACGGATGGAAGAATATCTGAGAGATACAGTATATCCCTGTAAAAGGCGATTATAGACATCTTTACCTGTCATTGACTCATGGTCACAATCAGCACCAAGCAGCATAAGCTTTGCCAGCGTCTTTTCGGATGCACCCGGAAAATGGCCTTCAATCTTTTTCCTCATCCGCTTTGTTTCCTGAATCCAATGGAGCATCATATCGTCGCCATCCAATAGCTTCGGCCAGCCTGTCAGCTCACCTCCCTGAAGCACCGCATCATGTTCCAGCCACGATTTAACGTTTCCATGGGAAAAAACAGATTCTTCGTGCTGAATTTCTGTTTGTGCATCAAATCGGCACCACCAATAGGTTGTTGCAGGCATGTTTCTCATTTCCTTCAAAAAAGAAAACGCTTTCTTTTTATCCTGCTGTAAAGCAAGCACCATATTATCATTAATCAGGGTTGTTGTCCCAAACTGCGATGCATAGCTCGCCAGGGAATGGGGATTATATAATTGAAATGGATGGGCATGCGGCTCAATATATCCGGGTACGAGCGTAAGTCCTGTACAATCAATGACCTCACACTGATCTGTTTTTTCCGGCAGCTTTTCGCCCACATAAACAATACGGTCGCCATGAATCCATATATTTGCTGTTATCCATTTGCGAAGCGCCTGATTCAGATAACGCGCGTTCTTAAGTAATATCGTCGGTGAAAGTTTTCCGTCCAATACGGAAACATGTTCACGCAAGTGCCTGTTTTTCCAACGGTAACGCTGTTCCAGCACTATACTCCCTCCCTTGTTGATATCTATATCTATATATAAAGATTCTGTTTTTAGTATGAACACAATGAGTTAAATGGCTTTATATCAATAAAGAAAGCCCTTTCATTTTCTCTTGTTTTACTATAGTAACATATTTCACTGTTTAACGCATTAAAGAATCAGTAAAAGATTGTAAAAATTTCGTGAAAGTGGTGGGACCTATGCATGTAAAATCAAATATCGGCATTGTAAATGCCTTAATACGCATAACAGTCGGATTAACCGTACTGGCCTGGAGCACCTCAAAGCTTGTAAAGAGACCTTGGCGGGACTCTTATCTTGTAATGGCCATGCTGGGAGGCATGAAAGTGGCTGAGGGGATTGTCCGCTTTTGCCCATTGACAGCACTTTTTGAAAGAGGCCAGGACATGGTTCAGGAAAAGAGAGTAAATCACAATAATAATGATGAGGCTGTTGAGGAGATACTGCCTTATAACCCGTCTTAAGAAAAGCGGAAGCGCCTTGCCCACCCCCGACAAGCACAAGACGATCCTCCCGGAAAGGCGTCCTTTGCCTTTTTGGGAGGAGTGGCTTGTGACCTCGAGGGGGTAGGCGCTGGAGCTAGACAGTTCTCGAAGTGCAAAGATATAAATTCAATGTTATAAAAAATTCAGCCCCCTATTTGGGGGCTGTACTATAGAAAGGAGCTGACTATATGTTCTGGGAATACGTAATGGATATGACATTTGTGCTGGCTGCCATAATCGGAAGCATTGTAGCACTTCTGTTTGTGTATATCCGGAAGACTAAGAAAGGACGTGCGCGATAGCTTTATCGGCAATATCCTTGCGGTAGAAGACACCTTCGCAGTGAAGGTTTTCCATTTCAGAGTATACTTTTTGCTGCGCTTCTTTCAGTGTAGACGCTTTGGCGCCTGCCAGCAGCACGCGGCCTCCATTTGTCACATACTCACCTGAGCTGTTTCGATCAGTGCCGGCATGGAAGACAAAAACATCTTTAAGCGAATGCAGTCCATGAAGAACAGCTCCTTTTTCGTATGCTTCAGGGTAGCCCTTTGAAGCAGCAACCACTCCGACGATTGCTTCCTCACCCCACTCGATTTCAGGCTGCTCCCCATTTAGGACTGCCAGCATTACCCCCGCCAGATCCGAATTCATGCGCGGTAAAATCACCTGTGTTTCAGGATCTCCAAAGCGGGCATTAAATTCGATTACCTTCGGGCCTGCTGTTGTTTTAATCAGACCTGCATATAAAATTCCGGTAAAACTTCGGCCTTCCTGAACCATTGCTTTCGCTGCCGGCTTCAAAACTTGTTCAACAGCCTTTGCAATTGTTTCATCACCAATATGCGGTACGGGTGAATAAGCACCCATTCCGCCTGTATTCGGGCCCTGATCTCCATCAAAAGCGCGCTTGTGATCCTGGGCAATTTCCAGCGGAACGACGGTTTCTCCGTTCACGAAGGCCATTAAAGAGAATTCTTCCCCTTCAAGGAATTCTTCAATTACAACTGTAGAAGAAGCCTGGCCAAACTTCTCATTTAATAATAGCTCCTCAATCCCGGACAATGCTTCCTGCATAGTCATGGCCACTATTACGCCTTTTCCGGCTGCTAGCCCATCTGCTTTCAGAACAATGGGAGCGCCCTTTGCTTCTATATAGGCTTTCGCTTCTTCATAGTTGCTGAATACTCCATATTCGGCAGTAGGGATAGCATATTTCTTCATAAGCTCTTTGGCAAAAGACTTACTGCCTTCTATTTCAGCTGCAGCTTTTTTTGGTCCAAATACCTTTAAGCCGACTTCTTCAAATCGGTCTGCCAGTCCCTCTAGCAGCGGCACTTCCGGACCGATTACAGTCAAGTCAATTTCATTTTCCTGAGCAAATTGCACAAGCTTTTCCTGATCGTTTTCCTGGATGGCAGCCAGCTGTGCTGAATCTTCCATTCCCGGATTTCCCGGAGCCGCAAAAACCTGTTCAACTGAAGGGCTTTGATTCATCTTCCAGCAAATTGCATGTTCACGTCCGCCTCTTCCAATAACCAATACCTTCATTACGCCCACCTCCGTAAAATGTCAGCTTCCGCTTTTCGTAATGTTTAGCTCAGCGCCTTCCTGTCGAGGCGCTTCCGCTTTTCGTTTAATGCTTAAAATGCCGTACGCCTGTAAAGACCATGGCAATTCCGTACTCGTCGGCCTTTTTGATGGAGTCTTCATCACGGATGGAGCCCCCCGGTTGAATGATGGCTGTAATGCCTGCTTTGGCTGCGACTTCAACGGTATCGTTCATTGGGAAAAAGGCATCCGATGCCATTACAGCTCCGTTCGCTTTGTCTCCTGCCTGTTCAAGCGCAATTTTGGCAGAGCCTACGCGGTTCATCTGCCCGGCACCAACTCCAAGTGTCATGTTTGAATCATTGACGACTATCGCATTGGATTTCACATGCTTGACGACTTTCCAGCCCAGCTTCAGTGCTTTCCACTCTTCTTCTGTCGGCTCCCTCTTTGTTGCTACTTTTACTTCGGCATCTTTAAGAGTGAATAGATCATACTCCTGCGTCAGCAAGCCGCCTTCAATAGCGGACAATCTCATCTCCGCTTTCTTTTTGCCTTCAAAAGGAATGGTCAGCAGGCGCAGATTCTTTTTCCCTTTTAAAATTTCAAGCGCTTCCTCTGAGAAGGATGGCGCAATAATGATCTCAAGGAAGATCTCATAAAGCTTTTTAGCTGTTTCTGCATCCACTTCTCTGTTTAAGGCAATGATTCCGCCGAAAATTGAAACAGGGTCAGCTGCGAAAGCTTTTGAAAAAGCATCAAAAACATTTTCTCCGGTTCCCACTCCACAAGGATTCATATGCTTAACAGCAACTGCTGCCGGCTCTGAGAATTCCTTTACGATTTGGAGAGCTGCATCTGCATCGTTGATATTGTTGTAAGACAACTCCTTGCCGTGAAGCTGTTCAGCGTTCGCAATCGAAAATTCAGAACCAAGCGGTTTACGGTAAAAAGCAGCCTTTTGATGCGGATTCTCCCCATATCTCAAGGTTTGCTTTAGTTCATACGTAACCGTTAATTTTTCAGGCGTTTCTTCATTTGCCAAATCTGTCATATATTCAGCGATCATCGCATCATAGGCAGCTGTGTGGCGGAATACCTTTGCAGCAAGTCTGCGGCGGATTTCCTTTTGAACCTCTCCGGTTTCTTTCAGCTGTGAAAGAACTGTTTCATAATCGACTGGATCCACCACCACCGTTACATATTCATGATTCTTGGCGGAAGCACGCAGCATGGCCGGGCCGCCGATATCAATATTCTCTATCGCATCCTCCACTGTCACATCCGGTTTAGCTATGGTTTGCTGGAACGGATACAAATTCACGCACACAACCTGGATAGGCTGGATCCCATGTTCCTCAAGCTGCTGTTTATGGCCTGTTTCGCCATGCTTAGCCAGCAGCCCGCCATGAATCATTGGATTTAATGTTTTTACACGCCCTTCCAAAATTTCCGGAAAGCCTGTCACATCACTTACGCCGATAACAGGGACTCCACTCTCTTCAAGTGCTTTTTTTGTACCGCCAGTTGAGATAATTTCAAAACCCAGTTCACTTAACTGCTGAGCAAATTCTGTTATGCCATTTTTGTCGGAAACACTGATTAATGCACGTTTCTTCATGTTCGCTCCCCCTGACTCTGTTGAGTGATATACTTTAACTCTCTACCATTTTAGCATAGAAAAGATTTTGCAAAACCTGCGGATATAGTTTGTGCTCGACTTCATGTATCTTCTTTTGAAGGCTTTCCAGCGATTCACCCGCATTTATTTCAACTGGCGCCTGAGCAATAATCGGCCCAGTATCCATCCCTTCATCGACAAAATGAACCGTCACACCGCTTACCTTCACATTGGCAGATAACGCCTGGCCAATTGCATCCTTACCTGGAAAAGCGGGAAGAAGAGAAGGATGGATATTAATGATCCTGCCTTCAAACTGTTTCAAAAGCGTCGGGCCAATCAGCCTCATATAACCTGCGAGAATAATATACTCGGCACCGCTCTCCTGCAGCCTTTGCAAAATCGCTCTTTCGTACTCTGCTTTGCCAGCATAGTCTTTTGCTGAAAAAACAAACTGCGGAACTTGCTCGTTTTTTGCACGTTCAATGCTGTATGCACCTGGCCGATCACAGACGAACAAGACAATCTCAGTCTGCAAATCACCTTTTTTTACAGCATCGGCAATAGCCTGAAAGTTCGTTCCGCTTCCGGAAGCAAACACTGCGATTTTTTTCATGACTTCCTCCAAGTTACAGAATTTCAATTCCTTCCTGATCCGTTACTGTCCCCATCAGATAGGCTGTTTCACCAATTTCATTAAAATAGGCGATCAGTTCATCAGCATTATCTTTGTCCGCTGCAATCACCATGCCTGTTCCCATATTAAAAATGTTGTACATTTCCTTGCGCTCAAGTCCACCGATCTTCTCCATCACCGTAAATACCGGCGGCACTTCCCAATTGCTTTCAGTAAGCTGGGCGCCAAGACCTTCAGGCAGCATGCGCGGGATATTTTCAATAAATCCGCCGCCTGTAATATGTGCCATACCCTTCAGCTTGAACTGCTTCATAGCTGACAGAAGCGGCTTTACGTAAATTTTTGTCGGGCGAAGCAGCTCTTCCCCTAAAGTACAGCCTAATTCTTCTACATGATCTGTTAAGGACATATTCGCTTTTTCAAAAAACAGCTTTCTGACAAGTGAGTAGCCATTGCTGTGAATCCCGCTGGATGCAAGACCGATCAGCACATCTCCTGCCTTGATGTCCGCACCATTAATCAGGTTCGATTTTTCACAGGCACCGACAGCAAAGCCGGCAAGATCATATTCTTCCACACTGTACATGCCAGGCATTTCGGCTGTTTCACCGCCTACGAGGGCACACCCAGCCTGTTCGCAACCAGCTGCAATGCCTTTCACAATCGCTTCAATCCGTTCAGGCGCTGCTTTTCCGCATGCGATATAATCCAGGAAGTAAAGAGGCTCTGCTCCCTGTACGACAATATCATTTACACACATGGCGACCGCATCAACCCCAATCGTGTCATGCTTATCCATCATAAAAGCGAGCATCAGCTTCGTACCGACACCATCTGTACCCGAAACTAAAACCGGTTCCTTCAGGTTCAGTTCTGAAAGATCGAACATGCCGCCAAATCCGCCTAAACCGCCAAGCACACCAGGACGCATCGTCTTCTGTACGTGTTTTTTCATGCGGGAAACTGCTTCATAGCCAGCTTCAATATCTACTCCGGCCTGTTTATATGCATTTGCCATTCCTTTTCACCTCTTGGTTGGAAAAATAAAGGCCGATTTTGTATTTTATCGGCCAACACTGTGCTTTTACCGGTCAAAAATGATGATTTACCGGACAAAAAGAGCAAAATACCGGCCAAGTTTCATATCTATACCTTTTCATAAGGATGCAATGTACTCGGATAAATCTCCGTCGGATACTGTCCTGTAAAGCATGCCAGGCATTGTCCGTCTTTTCGTCCAATTGCTTTGACCATTCCCTCTGTACTTAAGAAGGTAAGGGTATCTGCACCAATGATTTCTCTAATTTCCTCAACAGAATGATTGCCGGCGATCAATTCTTCCTTTGTCGATGTATCGATCCCATAGAAGCATGGATTCTTAATCGGCGGAGAGCTGATCAGCACATGCACCTCAGTCGCACCAGCTTCCTTCAGCATGGTAACGATCCGTCTGCTTGTTGTTCCGCGGACGATCGAGTCATCCACCATGATGACTCTCTTGCCTTCTACCACACCGCGTACCGGAGACAGCTTCATTTTCACACCCTGCTCACGCAGCGACTGGGATGGCTGGATAAATGTGCGTCCCACATAGCGATTTTTAATCAGCCCCATCTCGTATGGAATGCCAGACGCTTCAGCATATCCAATCGCAACGGAAATGCTGGAATCCGGCACACCCGTTACAACATCACCTTCAATCGGCACTTCAAGAGCCAGCTGCTTCCCAAGATTTTTCCGGGCAGTATGCACATTGATCCCGTTGATATTGCTGTCCGGACGGGAGAAATAAACATATTCCATCGTACACATGGCAATATTAGAGGCCATGGCAAACATTTCGGATCGGAATCCATTATCATCAATAATCAGCAGCTCTCCCGGCAGAATGTCGCGGATAAACTCTGCCCCGACCACATCAAAAGCACAGGTTTCAGATGCAACTGCATAAGCATCGCCGATCTTGCCAAGTGAGAGCGGCCTCATGCCGTTCGGGTCAAGTGCAACCATCAGTTCTGTCTCGGTCATAATCAGAAAAGCATAAGCTCCTTTAATCATGGATAACGCATTTTTGACACGGTCCTTTAGGGATGAAAACCCTGCACGCTTAATCAAGTGAGCCAGCACCTCTGTGTCCGAGCTCGTTTGAAAAATGCTGCCCTGCCCTTCAAGCTGATGCTTCAATGCAGTCGCATTCACCAGGTTTCCGTTATGGCAAAGAGCAAGACTGCCGCTTTGTGAGTTGAACAAGAGAGGCTGGACATTTTCATATCCGCCCCCTCCGGCAGTCGCATAGCGTACATGTCCGATTGCCGCCTTCCCGTCCATCTCCTTCATGGCATCTGATGTGAAAATTTCCGTAACAAGGCCTTCACCTTTCATGCCTTTCAGCTTCTTTCCATCCGTAACAACCATCCCGGTGCCTTCCTGGCCGCGGTGCTGCAGACTGTGAAGCCCGTAATACGTGATCTGGGAGGCATCCTGATGCCCCCAGATTCCAAAAACACCGCACTCTTCGTTCAGTCCTCTTATTTCAGCAAGCATGGAATAGCTCCTTTCCAGGCCTGCTTCAGAACATCAACCTGTTCGGCAAGCAATAGGCCCTCTTCGTTGGAGAGATATAGTACAGGTGCATCTGTTACTTCACCAATTAGTGTCGCATCTACTAAACTTTCAAAAGCTTCCTGATTTTCTTTCTTAACAGATAGCAAGAAACGGGATTGTGATTCACTGAATAAAGCTGAAGTCGCATTTCCTGATACTTTGATATCCGCTCCCAGACCTGTTGATCCGATAAGGCTTTCCGCAGCAGCTACAGCCAGCCCGCCTTCTGCCACATCATGGGCAGATGCAACAATTCCCGAACGAATGGCATTTAAAATTTGTTCCTGTGCCTTTTCTTCTTTTTCAAGATCCAGTTCAGGCGCTTTTCCGAAAATCCTGCCGTATGTCATCTTCTGCAGCTCACTGCCGCCGAATTCGTCCTTTGTTTCGCCAACCAGATAAATTAAGTCCCCAGCTGCTTTAAAAGATTGTGTTGTCACATGATCAATGTCATCTACAAGCCCGACCATTCCAATGACAGGCGTTGGGTAAATAGCTGTTCCGTTTGTTTCGTTATATAAAGAGACGTTTCCGCCGATAACTGGTGTATTTAATGTGCGGCATGCTTCACTGATTCCGTCTGCCGCTTTTTCGATCTGCCAGAAGATTTCAGGCTTCTCCGGATTTCCGAAGTTCAGATTATCTGTGATTGCCAAAGGCTGACCGCCGGAGCAAATGATATTTCTTGCTGCTTCAGCCACAGCAATTTTTCCGCCTGTTTCAGGATCAAGATACATATAACGTGAATTACAGTCTGTCGTCATGGCCAATCCTTTGCGGGTGCCGCGGATGCGGATGACTGCAGCATCTGATCCAGGTGCCACTACTGTATTCGTGCGGACCATATAGTCGTACTGGTCATAAACCCATTCCTTGCTGGCGATTGTCGGCTGCTGGAGGAGCTTTACTAATGTTTCTTTATAATCTTCAACCCCAGGAATTTCATTTTCCATTGCCTGGAACTCACGGTAATATTCCGGCTCGCTTGATGGCTTATGATATACCGGCGCATCCTCTGCAAGCGCATCTACCGGCAGCTCTGCCACCACTTCTCCCTGATGAGTCAGGCGGAGCATTTTATCATCGGTTACCTTACCGACAGAAACGGCTTCCAGATCATATTTGGAAAATAAATCAACGATCTCCTGCTCGCGTCCTTTTTTCACGACAATCAGCATTCTCTCCTGAGACTCGGAAAGCATCATTTCATATGCAGTCATGCCTGTTTCCCTTTGAGGAACAAGGTCAAGATTCATTTCAATTCCGGATCCCGCTTTGCTCGCCATTTCAGCAGAAGAGCTTGTCAGGCCTGCAGCTCCCATATCCTGAATGCCGACAAGTGCGTCAGACTGGACCAGTTCAAGACATGCTTCAAGCAGAAGCTTTTCCATGAATGGATCGCCAACCTGGACAGCCGGGCGTTTTGATTCTGATTGGTCTGTTAATTCTTCAGATGCAAAAGTAGCACCATGGATACCGTCACGGCCCGTTTTTGCACCAACATACATGACTGTGTTGCCTACTCCGTGGGCCTGGCCTTTTTTGATATCCTTATGGTCGATTAAGCCGACACACATCGCGTTTACAAGCGGATTTCCTTCATAGGAAGAATCAAACTGCACTTCTCCCCCAACAGTTGGGATGCCGATGCAGTTTCCGTATCCCGCAATGCCTGCGACTACTTCTTTAAAAAGGTACCGTACACGAGGAGTATCCAATTCTCCAAAGCGTAAAGAGTTGAGGAGCGCGACCGGTCTTGCTCCCATTGAAAATACATCGCGGATAATCCCGCCGACACCTGTTGCTGCCCCCTGGTAAGGCTCGATTGCAGACGGATGGTTATGGCTTTCGATTTTAAAAACAACTGCTTGCCCATCGCCGATATCAACAATTCCAGCTCCTTCCCCTGGTCCCTGAAGTACTTTCTCTCCTGTTGTCGGGAACTTGCTTAAAACGGGCTTTGAGTTTTTGTAGCTGCAATGCTCTGACCACATAACCGAAAACAAACCGATTTCTGTGTAATTTGGCAAACGCCCGATAATCTTTTCAATCATCGCAAATTCGTCATCAGACAATCCCATCTCTTTGTATACCTTCTGTGCCTTTAACTGTTCCGGACTTGGCTCAAGCATTAACGACATGTGCTTCCCTCCATTGTTTTACGATTGATTGAAAAAGTTTCAGACCATCTGCTCCCCCTAAAAGCTCATCAACGGCTCTTTCAGGGTGCGGCATCATGCCGAGTACATTTCCCTTTTCATTGACAATGCCTGCGATGTTTTCCAGGCTGCCATTTGGGTTTGTTTCGTTATAAGTAAAGACAATCTGATTATTTGCCTTTAAAGCCTCTAAAGTTGCTTCGTCACAATAATAGTTACCTTCGCCATGGGCGATTGGGATATTGATTACCTCGCCTTTTTCGTATGAGGATGAAAACATCGTTCCATTGTTTTCAACCTTCAATTCGACCGTGCGGCAAATGAATTTCAGGCTGTCGTTTCTTCTCATTGCCCCAGGCAAAAGGCCAGCTTCAAGCAGAATTTGAAATCCATTGCAGACCCCCAATACTGGCTTGCCTGCTTCTGCGGCCTTCACTACTTCTCTCATGACATTGCTGAAGCGTGCAACAGCACCCGAACGGAGATAATCTCCGTAAGAGAAACCGCCGGGAAGAAGAATTCCGTCATATTCGTCTAAGCTCTCCGCGTCGTGCCAGACATATTCGGCTTCCGCTCCAAGCTCATCCTTTACTGCATGATACATATCGATGTCACAATTCGACCCTGGAAATACGATCACAGCAAACTTCACTGAGCAACAGCCTCCTCAATTTCAAAGCGATAATCTTCAATCACAACATTAGCCAATAAGCGCTCACACATTTCCTTTACAGCTTCTTCAACAGGACGGTCGCTTTTTTCCACTGTCAGCTCCATGTATTTTCCAATGCGAACATCAGACACTTCGCTGTAGTTCATGGAATGCAGAGAGTTTTTTACAACTGTTCCTTGAGGATCTAGAACACTTTCTCTTAATGTGACGAAAACTTTTACTTTGTACATACTGTTTGGCCTCCCAGTCTCGCTAAAATATTTTCATATGCATCAGTTAAATTTCCAAGGTCCCTGCGAAAAACATCTTTATCCAGCTTTTCATTTGTTTCAATATCCCATAGCCTGCAGGTATCTGGCGAAATCTCATCAGCCAGAAAAATTTGGCCTGATTCATCTTTACCAAACTCCAGCTTGAAATCTACTAGTTTAATGCCCAGGTCTTTGAAAAAGTCTTTTAAAACGGCATTAACTTGTAGTGCTTTTTCTTGTAAAAGCTCTACTTCCTGCTTATCAGCCAGTTGAAGAACTTCAATATGATCTTCTGTCAGCAGCGGATCACCAAGCTCATCATCTTTGTAGTAGAACTCAACAATCGGTCTTGATAATTCTTTCCCTTCTTCAACTCCCAATCTCTTAGAAAAGCTCCCCGCCGCAACATTACGGACCACTGTTTCAAGCGGAATGATATCCACTTTTTTCACAAGCTGTTCTGTCTCCGAAAGCTTTTTAATAAAATGAGAATCAATCCCCAGCTCCTGAAGCTTTGAAAATAGCAAACTGGTAATCTCATTATTCAGCCGGCCCTTGCCGCTGATGCTCGCTTTTTTCTCCCCATTAAAGGCTGTTGCAGAATCTTTATATTCAATCCAGACAATATTTTCATCGTTTGTCTGATATACCTTTTTGGCTTTGCCTTCGTATAACAATGCTCCTTTTTCCATTGCGGAGAGCCTCCCTTATTTAGATACCGGACTTAATTTAAGAAGATTGGGAATTTTCCCGTTAATAAAGAGGTAAAGACTGCTCTTTACCTCTTTATTTTTTTATAAACCCAGACGGTCAAAAATGGTATCCACATGCTTGATGTGGTAGTTATAGTCAAAGCAGTCATCTATTTCTGCTTCGGATAGCTTTGATGTAATGGTCTCGTCCTGCTCGATCAGGCTGCGGAACTGTACCTGCTTTTCCCATGCCTCCATGGCCCGCGGCTGAACAGTGTCATATGCCTCTTCACGAGTCATACCCTTGTCAATCAAGGCAAGAAGAACACGCTGAGAGTAAATCAGCCCCAGTGTACGGTCCATATTGCGTTTCATGTTTTCAGGGAAAACGGTTAAGTTCTTAACAATATTTCCAAAACGATTCAGCATATAGTTCAGCGCAATCGTTGCATCAGGCAGGATGATTCTTTCAGCTGATGAGTGGGAAATATCGCGCTCATGCCATAATGCTACATTTTCATACGCAGTCATCATATAGCCGCGGATCACTCTTGCCATACCCGTCATATTTTCTGAACCAATTGGATTGCGTTTATGCGGCATTGCTGAAGATCCCTTTTGGCCTTTGGCGAAAAACTCTTCCACTTCTCGCGTTTCGCTTTTTTGCAGGCCGCGGATCTCCGTCGCAAATTTTTCAATTGAAGTGGCCACAAGCGCAAGCGCACCCATATAATGTGCATGACGGTCACGCTGAAGTGTTTGTGTAGAAATTGGCGCTGGCTGGATGCCCAGCTTTTCACACACATATTTTTCAACGAACGGATCGATGTTTGCATATGTTCCGACGGCACCAGAGATTTTACCGAATTCCACACCAGCGGCTGCTTCTTTAAAGCGGTCAAGATTACGTTTCATTTCTTCATACCATAGTGCAAGCTTTAAACCGAATGTAGTCGGTTCTGCATGAACACCATGCGTACGGCCCATCATCACTGTATGCTTATGTTCCTGTGCTTTGTTTTTCAGGATTTCCACAAAGCGTTCAATATCTTTTAGAAGAATATCATTCGCCTGCTTGATTAAGTAGGAAAGCGCCGTATCAACCACATCTGTGGAAGTAAGCCCGTAATGAACCCATTTGCGCTCCTCGCCAAGAGATTCAGATACCGCGCGAGTAAAAGCGACAACATCATGTCGTGTTTCCTCTTCGATTTCTTTAATGCGGTCAATATTAAAAGAAGCATTCTCACGGATTTTCTGAACATCTTCTTTCGGAATATCTCCTAATTCCGCCCAAGCTTCACAGGCAAGAATTTCCACCTCAAGCCAAGCCTGAAAGCGGTTCTCTTCTGTCCAGATAGCTCCCATTTCCGGTCTCGTATAACGTTCAATCATGTTTTATCCTCCGATCTTTTCCTTCACAGGGGTCCAAATGCCGCTTTTTTCTGCTTCTTCAATTGCCTCTTCGGCTGAGTTCCGCAAAAGCGTGACATGGCCCATCTTGCGTTTATATTTGGCATCCTTTTTTCCGTACAAGTGTATCTTCCAGTCATCCAATTCAGGAATTTTCTTAATTAAAGGCTCCTGGTGCTCTCCTAGTATGTTTACCATAACAGCCGGTTTTAATAGCTCCGTACTGCCAAGCGGCCAATTGCAAACCGCACGGATGTGCTGTTCAAACTGGGAGGTTTCGCAAGCTTCAATCGAATAATGGCCTGAGTTATGCGGACGAGGCGCAAGTTCGTTAATATAAATCTGTCCGTCTTTTGTCAGAAACATTTCGACTGCCAGTGTACCGACAAGGCTTAAAGCTTCTGCCAGCCGGTTTGCTGCCTTTACTGCCCGTTCCTCAGCATCAGCTGTGATCATGGCCGGCACAATGGTCTGGTGCAGAATGTTTTCTTTATGGACATTTTCCCCGACTGGGAATACCGCTTTTTCACCCGAAATATTCCGGCAGATAATAACCGATATTTCCTTTTCGAAAACGATCCATTTTTCTAGGACACACTCGCCATTCTCAAGGAGCTGTGCAGCTTTCTTAATATCCTGCCCGCTCTTTATCACAACTTGCCCTTTTCCATCATATCCGCCTCTGGAAGTCTTTAATACGGCTGGATAGCCAAGCTTTTCTATATTATCATAAATGTCTTTTTCAGTCGTAATGACCGCATATGGCGCTACCTCGCAGCCAGCTTTTTGAATGGCTGCTTTTTCCTTTGTCCGGTCCTGGGTAATCTCCAGCACCTCGCTTCCCTGTGGGACATGCGCATTTGCACATAGCCACTCAAGAGCTTCCGCACTGATGTTTTCAAATTCATATGTCACAACGTCACTGACGTCAGCTAACTCTTTTATAGAATCTAAATGACCGTATTCGCCAATGATTTTAATATCCGCAACCTGACCGCAAGGAGAGTCTTCTGCCGGATCCAAAACGGCAATCCTGAAGCCATTAGCTTTTGCTGCCAGTGCCATCATTCTCCCAAGCTGTCCCCCGCCAATAATTCCAATTGTTTGTCCTGGTAAAATGGTTTTATTAGACAAGTTCATCACTGCTTTCTAGTACTTCCTGTTTTGTTTTATCTCTTTTTGACTGAAGACGTTCTGCAATGGCTGTATCAAAAGCGCCAAGTATTTGTGCTGCCAGCAAGCCGGCGTTAGTAGCTCCGGCTTTTCCAATCGCAACCGTTGCAACCGGGACACCGCCAGGCATCTGAACAATGGACAGCAATGAATCCAGTCCGTTTAGAGCCTTTGATTGCACTGGTACTCCAATGACAGGAAGTGTTGTTTTCGCTGCTACCATTCCAGGCAGATGCGCCGCTCCGCCTGCACCCGCAATAATAACCTTAATGCCTCTGTTCCTTGCCTGCTCAGCATATTCAAACATAAGATCTGGAGTCCGATGGGCTGAAACAACTTTCTTTTCAAACGGGATTTCAAGTTCTTCCAGAATTCCGCAAGCGTGCTTCATTGTCTCCCAATCTGACTTGCTTCCCATTATGACTGCTGCTTGTGCGCTCATTCCTTCTCCTCCAAATCGTCCAATATAAAAAACCCGCACAGACCCTTCTCTTAATATGAGAGAAAGTAATCTGTCCGGGCTAAAAAGAACCGTAAGGAAGACACCTGCAAACGGCAGGAACCATTCCTTCTACATGCCGGGCATATCAGCTTTCCCTCATAGTCCAGCAATTTACGGTTGCCGGGTAGAAACTTATGGGCCCTATTCCCATTATTATACGAGGGGTTTATTCACGTTTTATTAACTACCACCATATTAACAACATACCTGATACTCTGTCAATTGAAAAATCGAACAATACTAAAAGTCAGACAATTAATGTTCGTGTTTTAATCTTTTACTAGTTTTGCTTCAAAAACAATCTGCCGGCCAGCCGGCTCATAATCGACCTTTCCGCCTGTCTTAACTTCTTTAAAAATAGGCTTCTCAGTCCTTCTAACAGGTATATATCCTGCCTTTTTAATTCTTTCCAGGCACTGGTCAATCGTTTCATTCCCCTGAACTTCGAATGACATTTTGTTCTTGCCTTTGCTCATTGAGATAACTTTCCTCTCTTAACAGATTTCACCCAGAAGCCGCCATGAATTGTTTTTGGCTCATAAGCGATGATGAAGGCCTTAGGATCCAGTTCTTTAATCGTCTGATAAAGCTTTAATTCATATTTTCTTGGTGTCAGGATCTGCAGGGCCATCCGATCGCCTTCAAGTCCATTGGCAGCCCAGTTTGTGACGCCATACCCTTTATCTCTTAAAGCTTTTGGCAGGTCTCTGTCATATTCCTTTGTAATTACATTTACGGTAATATAGCCAA
Source organism: Bacillus sp. 22-7 (assembly GCF_010628845.1). Lineage (NCBI taxonomy): Bacteria > Bacillati > Bacillota > Bacilli > Caryophanales > Bacillaceae > Bacillus > Bacillus sp. 22-7. The sequence continues at coordinate 42,235 of NZ_NJQY01000041.1, forward strand.
GAGCCAGCTTCTCTTCAATTTTCATGCCAACAATAACGCCGATTCCATAACCGACTGCATAAGCAATCAGATTTTGTATTTCATTCAGGTTATCCAGAACCAGCCCCAGTCCAATGACATAGATAACAACTTCGATGGTGCTTATAAAAGCTGCTAGGTAACGCTGCCCCTTAAGCGTCAGAATCATCCTGATGGTAAAAAATGATACATATACGATATTAATGATCAGAATAATAGCGACCATAATAAAACTGTTTTCCAGCAATGCAAGTCCTCCTTCATAGGGAATTAAGAGGCAAATGAGTGTCCTCTCCCCATTAAGTCACTATTGTACAAAAGAAATTGGCTTTTGATAACCTTTTTTCAAAAATTGATTCTTTGTGTATAGGTTATCCTTTTTCGAGTGGAATGAAACGGCTTATCTGTTTATGGATCTTATTGAGGCTATATGAAGGAGAGAGGTTCGTAACAGGTTTATCTAGCAGGTTTTGGAGATTATCTAGCATGTATGGACTTTTATCTAACAAGTTTTCATTTTTATCTAACATATCGTGAAGTTTATCTTACATTTGGGTAATTTGTCTTTGAAGAGAACAGATTTAACTTGTAAAACAGTCGGCGGAATAAGGAGTGGCGCATAAAAATTGAGCCTGACGTATATATGCCTAAAAGTAATGCAAATACGTATCAAAGTGAAGCATAACCAGAAAAAAGTGACGCATATCTGCATTTTTCAATAAAAGGAAGAGGCCAGTTGATTCAGATATCTATAATTACACACAAAAAAGAGCACCCATCAGGTGCTCTTTCAATTGCCCGGCAGCGTCCTACTC
>NZ_NJQY01000042.1:0-23312 GCF_010628845.1 Bacillus sp. 22-7
GTTCAACTAAGCCTCTGCCTGCGCGTCGGCAAGTTTCACTGTATCTCACCAATCGGGCCTTTACGGGCAGTTTGACCCCCGCTTATCCTCCTTGGATTTCTGAGTCTTGAAGTGGGGGTCTTACTGCCCGTTAGACTGCGATAAAAAAGAAGGTCCTGCAGCTCAGGACCTTCTTTTTTGATATTAAGATTTTGCTAATGCATCGCCAGTTGCCTGCGTTACTTCGCGGATCGCTGCACGATCGTATGTAAGACGGCTTCCGTCACCACATTTAATAACCACTTTGTCTTCGTCGATAGCATCAACGAATCCATGAAGGCCGCCGATTGTAACAACCTTATCTCCCTTTTTCAAATCACTCTGCATTTGCTGAACTGCCTTTTGGCGTTTCTGCTGCGGACGAATTAACAGGAAATAGAATAAAACAAACATCAGCAATAATGGTCCTAATGTTCCTAAAAGCTCCATAGTTTTCCCCCCTTTCAAAGATCAGCCCGATTAAAGGAAAAAGCCCCTAAAATGAACTCAATTTTTTATGATTAAAAGTTCTTCGCGTTAGGCTTATTAAATCCATACCTTTCGAAAAACTCTTCTCTAAAGTCTCCCAAGCGATCTTCCCTAATAGCCTGTCTTACCTGCTCCATTAATTTTAACAGAAAATAAAGATTATGGTAAGTTGTAAGCCTGATTCCAAATGTTTCATCACAGCGGATCAAATGCCTGATGTAAGCACGGCTGTAGTTTCGGCATGTGTAGCAATCGCAATTCTCGTCTATAGGGCCAAAATCTCTTGCAAATTTTGCATTTTTAACAACCAGCCGGCCATTACTTGTCATCAATGTTCCGTTCCTCGCAATCCTGGTAGGAAGAACACAGTCAAACATATCGATTCCTCTGATCGAACCATCAATCAAAGAATCCGGGGATCCCACTCCCATAAGGTATCTTGGCTTATCAGACGGCATTAGCGGAGTTGTAAATTCAAGCACGCGGTTCATTACATCCTTCGGCTCGCCTACCGATAATCCGCCCACAGCATACCCCGGGAAATCAAGAGATGTTAAGTCTCTCGCGCTCTGTTTGCGCAGCTCCTCATATTCCCCGCCCTGTATAATACCAAAGAGCCCCTGATCATTCGGGCGCTTGTGAGCTTTTAAGCAGCGTTCAGCCCATCGGGAAGTCCTTTCAACTGACTTCTTCATATATTCAAAAGAAGCTGGATAAGGCGGGCACTCATCAAATGCCATCATAATATCAGATCCAAGCGAATTTTGAATATCCATTGCTTTTTCAGGAGATAAAAACAGTTTATCACCATTCAAATGGTTCCTGAAATGAACGCCTTCTTCTTCAATTTTGCGGAATTCGCTAAGGCTGAACACCTGAAATCCGCCGGAATCTGTCAGAATGGCCCTGTCCCAATTCATAAATTTATGCAGGCCGCCCGCTTCTTCCACGATTTCCTGACCCGGCCGGAGCCAGAGATGATAAGTATTGCTCAGAATGATGCCCGCTCCCATTTCCACCAATTCTTCCGGGGACATGGTTTTTACTGTAGCGAGTGTTCCAACGGGCATGAACACAGGGGTTTCAAAAGAACCATGCGGCGTATGTACCCGTCCCAGACGGGCACCTGTTTGCTTACATGTTTTTATTAATTCATAACGAATTGCAGTCAAGTTGCAGTTCTCCTTCCATTTAAAAGCACATTATTCCTCCAGGGAAAGGCAAAATAATATTACAAAATGAGCATAGCATCTCCAAAGCTGAAGAACCGGTAACGCTCTTCAACTGCCTGATTATAGGCATTCAGAACGTTCTCACGGCCTGCCAGTGCACTCACAAGCATAATTAAAGTTGATTTAGGCAGGTGAAAATTCGTAATCATGCCATCAATCGCTTTAAAATCATAGCCAGGGTAAATGAAAATATCAGTCCAGCCGCTTGCTTCCTCAAAACGGCCATTATGCGCAGAAGCAATGGTTTCTAAAGTCCTCGTGGAAGTAGTCCCCACACTGATGATTCTTCCTCCCTGTTCACGCACTTCATTTAAAAGCCGTGCAGTTCCTTCAGTTACCTGGTAAAATTCAGCATGCATTTCATGCTCATTTAAATCCTCCACACTAACAGGCCTGAAGGTTCCAAGACCGACATGCAGAGTAATAAAAGCAATATGCACACCCATTTCTCTTATTTCTTCAAGAAGCTGTTCAGTAAAATGCAATCCTGCTGTCGGAGCTGCAGCAGAACCGCGCTCACGGGCAAACACCGTCTGATAACGGTCCCGATCATCAAGCTGCTCTTTAATATAAGGAGGCAAAGGCATTTCTCCCAATTGTTCAAGCACCTCATAGAATATCCCGTCGTACCTGAACTCAAGTACCCTGCCGCCATGTTCTGAGGTCCCAGTGCAGACAGCTGTCAATTTGCCGTCTCCAAAAGTTATCACAGTTCCTTCTTTTACTCTTTTGGCTGGTTTAACCAGTGTTTCCCAGGAATCCCCTTCAAGCTGTTTGAGAAGAAGCACCTCTATTTTCGCACCAGTGCCCGTCTTTTCTCCAAACAGCCTCGCAGGAAGAACCTTTGTGTCATTTAATACAAGACAATCTCCTGCTTGAAGGTAATTCTTAATATTTTTAAAAACACTATGCTGAATATCCCCGGTTTTTTTATCAAGGATCATCAGCCTGCTGCTAGTCCGATCAGCCAAAGGCGTCTGTGCAATTAATTCTTCAGGCAAATGAAAATCAAACCAATCTACTTTCATGATGTCACCCTTCTGTTATTCATATAGACTACCGGAACCTGCCAATAAAATAAAAGATGGCAGATAGAATAATGCTCAGCAAAATCGACGTAACGACTGGAAAATAAAAAGTCGTATTGCCTTTCCTGATCACTATATCTCCAGGCAGCTTGCCAATATTAATAAACTGGCTTATAAATCCTATGGCAAAAATGATCGCACCAATGACCATCAGCCACTTTGATATGCCGCTCAATCAGCAGGCACCTCCATTTGAAAATGGCGGTACACCAGGTCTGTTACAATTCTTCCTCTTGGTGTCCGCTGAAGAAACCCAATCTGCAACAAATAGGGTTCATAAACATCTTCAATCGTATGCGCTTCTTCCCCAATGGTCGCTGCAATGGTTTCAAGGCCTACAGGTCCGCCGCGGAATTTTTCGATTATCCCTCTTAATAATTTATGGTCAATATGATCAAGGCCTAAACGGTCAACCTGCAAAAGCTCAAGAGCCTCCTTGGCCAGTGTTTCATCAATTTGGCCATCTGCTTTGACCTGGGCAAAATCCCTGACTCTCCGGAGGAGCCTGTTTGCAATTCTGGGTGTGCCTCTTGACCTTCTCGCCACTTCAATGGCTGCTTTTTGATCTATGCCTGTATCCAGCACCTCAGCTGTACGCACAACAATACTCGTCAGCTGCTCTTCTGTGTAGTATTCAAGCCTGCTTAGCACGCCAAACCGGTCTCTTAACGGAGCCGATAGCGACCCTGCCCTTGTTGTCGCGCCAACCAGTGTAAAAGGGGGCAAGTCCAGCCTTACTGATCTCGCACTTGGCCCTTTGCCGATAACAATATCCAGACAGAAGTCTTCCATAGCGGGGTAAAGAACTTCTTCTATAGACCGCGGCAAGCGATGAATTTCATCAATAAACAGGACGTCACCCGGTTCCAATGCAGTCAGGATCGCCGCCAAATCACCTGGCCTTTCAATTGCAGGGCCTGCAGTAGTTCTGATATTTACACCCATTTCATTGGCAATAATAGCAGCCAAAGTGGTCTTACCCAAACCCGGCGGCCCATATAGAAGGACATGATCCAAGGTCTCCTCGCGAATTCTAGCGGCTTTAATAAAGATCTCGAGGTTCTCCTTTACTTTATCCTGACCAATATACTGCTTTAATGTCTGCGGGCGCAGACTCTGTTCAAATGAAATATCCTGAAGATCAGCCTCACCGGATATTATCCGCTCTTCCATACTTAATCACCTTCTTAATTCAGCATAAAACGAAACGGCCTTTTCCAATAAATTATAATTTTAAAAGCTTTTGCAGGGCCTTCTTTATGTATTGGTCCGTTGTCAGCTTTTCCTTTTTCAACTCCGGTGTAATCTTTTTCAGTTCCTTATCCGAGTAGCCCAGTGCTTTTAATGCAAGCAAGGCTTCTTCAAAATCTCCCGCAGGCCCGCTCTCAGCCTGAAGTTTTTCCGCTGAAAACAGATTAGGGAAAAAGTCAGGGACAATATCCGGAAGCTTCCCTTTCAGATCAAGAATCATTTGTCTGGCTGTTTTCTTTCCGACTCCAGGAAACTTAACGAGGAATGCTTCATCTTCATTTTCAATCGCCTGCACTACCTGTTCAGGTTCACCAGAAGCAAGAATCGCAAGAGCTCCTTTCGGCCCAATGCCGGTAACATTGAGCAGTCTGGTAAACAGCGTCTTCTCCTCACGAGTCTGAAAGCCGTACAATGCCATGATATCTTCCCGTACATAATGATACGTGAATATCCTGACTTCCTGCCCGAACTCCGGTGTATAGCTAAATGGATTAGGCGTTAATATCTGGTATCCAATTCCATTGTTTTCAACAACTACATATTCAGGTCCAATATAATCGAGCCTGCCTCTTACAAATTCAAACAATGCTTTCTCTCCTCTGATTCAACTGTACCTCATTGTACCATAAACTATTTTGGCACGAAGAATAATATGCTGAACAGGCTGGGGATAGATACATTACCTGTTGGCCTAAATCCATATGATACACACGACGCTCTATTTTCAGCCAATGCATTGAACTCATTCTATAGATTAACATCGACTTTTACCAATTGCTTCCCGCCTCTTTCAATACCGAGATAACGCAAAGTTTCAGCGGAAGAATGGTGATTATAGATGGACATAATGATAGAAATAGCAATCCCTTTTCTATATGCATGATAGCCAAATGTTTTTCGAAGTGTATGTGTGCCGATCCTCCCTGAAATTCCAGCTTCTTTTGCAGCATTATTAATGATCCGGTAAGCTTGCTGACGGGTAATGGGCTGGTTGTTCTTTTTCGATTTGAAGAGATAATCACATTCAGAGAAATCATGCTGAGTAAAATACTTTTTCAGTTCTTTTTTCACGCTATTATTTAAGTAAAATGCTTTATTCTCATTGCTATTTATATTTGTTAAATAAATAAACTCTTTTATCTCCGTCCCATCCCAAACATCACTGATTTTCAGAGATAGCAAATCACTGACCCTTATGCCCGTATTAATCCCTAATACAAAAAGCAAAAGATCGCGCTGTGACTGCTGCCTTAATATCTCTTTAATTTTATTTATACTTTTGATGTCCTTAATAGGATCAACATATTCCACAAGATTCCCTCCTGCAACTAATGTTACATAAGTATAAGCTATCAAAAAATAAGTAACATTACAATGATTGGATGCAGTTTTTAAGAAAAGAAAAAACGCCTTGTTCACCCTTGATAACTTGAGAAGGAATGGACTGGAGCTAGACAGTTTTCAATATTTAAAAATAAGAATATCTTACTGTTTTAAAAACAGAAACATGCAAGAGAAGCACATTCCCTTGCATGTTTCACTGCTTTTTCAATTCTCCTGCTTTTCACCGGCAGTATAGCTTTTAAAGGTTTCCAGAACTTCCACATATCGATCCTTCGAAACAATAGGTATTCCTTTTTTTAATTCTTCACATTTTGTGCTTTCTAATTTTCCTAAATCGATTTGAAAGAACGACTGAATAATATTCGTTTTTTGCGGCTTTCCATTAAAAATGGTAAGGGTTCCGTCCTCCGTTACACCGAAATAACCATTTGCTTTTAATAACGGTGAAATATCATCCATTTTCCTGCGAAATACCATATAATCTATATCCATATCAACAAGCTGCCATTGTTCATATTTAGCCCAGAAATCTTCAAGAGTCCATATGGTTTCCTCTATCGTTTCCTGGCTCACTTCCCCATCCAGATATTCTCTCTCCAAAATGACCTTTATCATAAGCGGACCTTCAATGTTTTTTTCCTCTCTGTTAGATTCCACTTCATGAACAGAGTTGCTCTTTTCATTTATAATGCTGCTTGCGTCTGCACTAAAAGAGAAAAACAAAGAAGCAACTGCAATAATAAGAATGCCCCATATGGATTTCAATATCGATCACCTCTAATTTATAACTTGAAGCATTGATTATTAATCATTACTATAATTCCTAATGTTATTATGACCAATATTTCCATATTCATCCCTAATGTATAGTTTAGCTTCGATGAAATTTTATCTTGCAGCAAGGCTTGCACCGTCAAATGATTCATTACAGCATGTCGATTAAGTAAATCGCATGGAGAGGAAATCATTAATATTTTGAACGAAAATCAAAGTGAATTCTTTAAAAGCCAAAAAAGGCAAATTAAAAGACATAAGCCCAGTATCATACCAGTCTCGAATCTTTTTATTTGCCTATCGTACGTATTGGCCATACTGTTTCATTTGTTCAGATTTCATCAATTATATTGATTTCACCATGCCGCCATCTACCAGCAATGAACTTCCCGTTACATAAGAGCTTGCATCAGAAGCTAAAAATGTCACTACTTTCGCAAACTCTTCTGGATCTCCGTATCTTCCCAGCGGGATTTGCTTTTTGGATGCTTTCTCTACTTCTTCCTTTGACACCCCCTGTTTATCTGCTTTTAATTGATCCAGGAACGCGACTCTGTCAGTAGCTACCCTTCCTGGCGCTACTGTATTTACAAGAATATTATAAGGGGCCAGTTCCTCAGCAAGGCTCTTTGCCAATCCTACCACCCCCAGGCGAAATGTGTTTGACAAGATGAGTCCTGGAATCGGCTGTTTAATTGATGAAGATGCGATATTAATAATTCTGCCTCCTGCTTTTTTCAAGTCAGGGAGAACCTCTCTGATTAACCGAATATAACTTAATAGATTCAACTCAAAGGCTTTCTGCCAATCCTCGTCATCAAATGCATCAAATGTCCCCCCTGGAGGTCCCCCGGCATTGTTAATTAATATATCAATTCCCCCAAAGTCATCTCTTGTCTTCTGTACTAGCGCCTTGATGTCCCCTGGCTTAGTGATGTCGCATCGGAAAAATGACACATTCCCTTTACCCTCTTGCTGGAGCTGTTCTTTTACTTTAAGCAGTTTTTCTTCATCACGGCTTGTCAGCATTACGTTGGCACCTTCATTTACTAACTGAGCTGCAATAGCTTTTCCAAGCCCCTGACTTGATGCAATAACCAATGCTGTTTTACCCTCTAATCCAAAATCCATAATAAAATCCCCTCTGCTTTGAATTTGTTTATTTTTATAGCTTTAATTCTTTCAGGGCACCATTATTAACCACATATTCCGGCTTTTCTCCATCATTAACCCTCTTTATATTTTGAAAGGCCATTTTAAGGACTCTATTTAGAGTATCACGTGTTCCTGCTCCGATATGCGGGGAAGCAATTACATTATCCAATGTGAGCAGAGGGTGTTCCGGGCTGACAGGTTCGCTTGCCCACACATCAACTCCAGCTCCTGCGATAGTGCCATCACAAAGTGTATGATATAAAGCATCCTCCTGAACAATCCCTCCCCTCGATACATTAATGAGAACTGCATTTTTTTTCATAAGGTTTAATTCATATTCGCCAATAAGCCCCTCTGTTTCAGGCATAAGCGGAATATGAAGACTAATAATATCAGAATTTTTAAGCACTTCTTCTAGTGATAAATATTGAGCATCCAGTTCTTTTTCCTGATCTTCGGATACACGATATTTATCATAGTAAATAATGTTTGTACCAAATGCCTTAGACCTTTTTGCCGTTTCACGGCCAATATTGCCAAACCCTATAAATCCATGTGTTTTTCCTTCCATCTCAAAAGAAGACGGCCGAAATTCCCACATTAGCCACTTTCCATTTTTGGTTTCCTTATTAAGAATTGGCAATTTCCGATAGAGTGCTAATATTAGCAAAACCGTCAGTTCCGCTACACCCGTTGCGTTTGCTCCTGGAGTATTGGAGACAGGTAGCCCGTGTGTATTGGCTGCTGATAAATCAATGTTATCTACACCAATCCCAGTTTTCTGCAGAAACCTGGCTTTTGTTGCTTTTGAAAACACCTCATCACCTATTTTCTCTGTCGCAACAAGCAAATAATCAGCCTCAGGAAGTATTTTCTCACGTTCACTATGATTCATTTCATGCCAGAAAAGCAAATCGAATTCCACAGGCTTGTGTTCAATAAGGATTTTTTTGAAGTCATCAAATACTCTATCAAAATAAATTATTCTTTTATTCACTTTGGTCAGACCCCTTCACAATTAGTTAGATGGCTTCTATTTTGCCATCATTATCAGTGTTTCGAGTGCCTTTCTTTTTTCTCCAATTCATATAAACAGGAGATAAGAGTGTCAGGATAATAAGGAGGATTAAAACCAAACAAATAGGCCGTCCCATGTAATAGGCAAGCAGGTCGCCTTTTGCCATCAACATGGATTGCCGCATTCCATTTTCAGCAATTGGCCCAAGGATCATGCCTAGAACAACAGGTGCTGGGTGAAAACCTGTTTTCCTCATAAAGTAACCGATTACACCAAATACCACCATGATCCATACGTCAAAAATATTATTATTGATAGCGTAAGATCCAACTGCACAAAGCCCAATTATTACTGCTCCTAAGATATTTTCAGGGACACTTGATACCTTCACAAAAAACCTGGCACCAGCCAATCCAACAATACCTAATAAAACATTTGCTATAATAAATCCAAAAATAACTGAATATGTTACGCCAGCATGGGTTGTAAAAAGTTCGTGACCGGGAACAAGTCCTTGTATCATTAAACCGCCTAAAAGAACAGCTGTTGTTGCACTGCCAGGGATCCCAAGAGTCATAAGCGGTATTAACGCTCCGCCGGTTACAGCATTATTTGCTGCTTCAGGTGCTGCCACCCCTTCTATACAACCTTTTCCGAATTTATCCTTATCTTTAGAGAAACGCTTCGCTTCATTATAAGCTACCCAAGAACCGATATCTCCCCCAGCACCCGGCAGCATCCCGACAAAGGTTCCGAGTCCTGATGAACGAATGATCGTGACAAATATACTCTTGAACTCTTTTTTTGTAGGGATTACACTTCCCGATAATGCATCCTTAGATATTTTTTGCTGTTTTCCCTTACCTCTCTTTTCAGCTTGGATCATGACTTGTGAGAGTGAAAAAAGACCAATCATAGCTGGCACAAGAGCAACTCCCGATTCCAGCGTGACACTGCCAAATGTAAATCTGGGATAACCTGTTAGAATATCCACTCCAACAGACCCTATAAGAAGTCCAATTACACCAGCTGTTAAGCCTTTCACCATAGATTTTGCAGCAAGTCCGCCAATGATGGTCAAACCAAAAACCGCAATTAAAAAATATTCAGGAGCACTAAAGGCTAAGGAAATTTTTGAGAGAGGCGGCGCTAAAAAAAGAAGAGCAAGTGCACTTATAAATCCGCCAATCATAGAAGAAATGGTAGATATGCCAATAGCTTTTGCTCCCTTTCCCTTTTTAGTCATTTGGTATCCATCCAAACTGGTTGCAGCAGATGCCGGAGTACCTGGAGTATGAATTAAAATGGCTGAAATCGATCCGCCATACATCGCAGCAGTATAGATCGCTGTAAGCATTGTTAAGCCGGCAACAGGTGACATTGCAAAAGTAATCGGAATTAATAATGCTACTGCCATTGTGGCACTAAGACCGGGCAGCGCACCGATAACGATGCCACCGACAACTCCCATAATGAGAGCAGCCATCACCTCAAATGATATTAAATTTTGCAGGACTTGACTCATAATATCTGCATTCATAGTTACCGCACCCCCTTATTCAAAGAAAATTCCTGCAGGCAGCTGTACATTTAACTGGATTACAAACACCAAATACACAAATAGATTTAATCCGCCAATTGTAAAAACATATCCCTTCCAGCTTTTCACTTTCATATATGCTAAAAAGGATGCCATAAACAATATTGTTGCCGGGAAAAATCCAATGAAATTCATTAGAAATACATAAATACCCACAATTATCAATGTAGTAATCGGAGCTTTCAAAATGCGCAAATCAAGCGCTTCTTCATCGCCTTCATAGGTTTCTGCTTGCCCATTGCGTAAAGCCTTGGTTTTTTTTATTCCGCCAATTAAAATAAAAACTCCAAAAGCGGCAAACAGTAATAGAAGTATTCTTGGGAATAACGCTGCTTCTTCTATCATTTTAAAAGTTTGAATATAAAGTAAGACAGATATAATAAACATTACAAGACTGATATAAATGTCCTGATGAATCTTTTTCCTCATGAATACTGCTCCCCTTTCAAGACAGGCCGGGAGCTAATCCCGGCTGCCCATATTATTTACCAGCCCATTAAATCACTTAATGCTTTTACACCATCTTCATCATCTTTTAACAGCTGTTTGTACTCATCACCATCACTGTAATCAACCTGTAATCCCATATCTCCCATTTTTTCTATTTGTTCTTCATTTTTTATGCCCTTCTCAAATGCTGCTCTCAGCACTTCAAGGATTTCAGGGTCTATTCCGGCAGGAGCTGCTAATCCTCTTGCAGACCATGAAGTAACTTCATAGCCTTTCTCTAATAAAGTTGGAACTTCCGGAAGGAATGGTGACTTTTCTTCCCCCATTACCCCTATGATTTTTATTTCACCATCTTTGTGGAGGCTTGCCAGTTCTCCAACATTAGCAAATAAAACATCCACATGCCCTCCAAGTACTGAAGCACGGCTGTCAGCTGCCCCCTTATTATGAACAGGCTTGAATTTCGTTCCGTACTTATCATTGATTTTTAATGATGCATAATGATCATCACTTCCAACACCAGTAGATGTCGCAGTAAGTTCGTTATTCTTTGCATATTCAATTAGTTCCTCAATATTTGTAAAACGGTCTTCATCTGTCCGGATTGCAATGGCACCCGGGTCAATCACATGGTTTGCAATAGGTTCAAAGCTTTCTAGATTTTGCTTACGGTTTAATTTGGGATCTAAGTATCCTGTCATTAGGTTTGGTGTGTTTATATAACCAATGGTATAGCCGTCGGGCTTCGCATTTGCCAATTCACCCCAGCCGACCCAGCCTCCGCCGCCTGGCTTATTAAGTATATTCATAGTTACTCCAAGTTCTTTTTCAACATAGGGAATAAGGATTCTTGCTCCAACATCAGTTCCTCCTCCGGCTTCATATGCAACGATTACATTAATATTCTTCTTAGGGTAATCAGCCCCTTTGGATGAACCTCCTGTATCACCTGATGTCTTTCCGCTGCAGCCGGCTAAAGCAATTAAAAGTACAAGTCCAATTATCACAGAAAAAGCCTTCTTCATTTTTATTCCCCCTTGATTTTTAAAATAATTTATTAATGATTTCGTGCTAAAGATTAACTGTCCTTTCCCTCCTTTCAATTTAGCATTGCGGTGTGAAGCGCTTACATAAAATTGACTAAGCTTCTAAGGCAGCCTTGTCACACAGAATTGTTCATCATGCCCTAAAACTTCAGCTTTGACCTGCTTGCCTGAAGCAACTTCTATTATTTCCTGATAGATTTCCTCACCTGCCCGTTCCAGAGTTTTCCTTCCCTCCAAAACAGTTCCGGCATTAATATCGATATTCTCCTTCATTTTTTCATAGGTTTTCGGGTTTCCTGTAATCTTAATGACAGGTACTCCAGGGAACCCTGTTGGAGTGCCCCGTCCAGTTGGAAAAAGAATCATGTGCGCCCCCGCAGCGGCTTCACCGGTAGAAACCTCACCGTCATGGCCAGGTGAATCCAACAGAAATAATCCTTTTTTATTTGGCTGATGCCCATAAGATATGACCCCGCTAAAAGGTGCATTTCCAGATTTCTTCATGCTCCCGAGTGATTTTTCTACAACACTTGATAAACCGCCATCATAGTTGCCTTTTGAGATTAAATGAGTTCTCTCCTGATTGCTTGATTGCTGGGTCTGTTTCCTTAGCTTTTCTTCAGTACGATCAATGGTTTTGCGAATCAACTCTGCTACTTCATTATTTATTGCTCTTCTTGCGAGAATTTCTTCCGTTCCAATTAATTCTGTTATTTCACTTAGGATAGAAGACCCTCCCTGAGCTACAAGCTTGTCTGAGGCATAACCGAGAGCCGGATTAGCTATTAAACCTGAAGTCATATCAGATCCTCCGCAATTCAAACCAATCATTAATTCACTTACAGGGAATTCCTCCCGGCTTTGCCTAGAAGCCATTTGTACCATTTCTCTTGCAGCCTTGACCCCTTTTTGGATGGCAGCAATGCTGTCCCCTTCTTTTTGAATAACAACTGTTTCAAGCATTTTTTGGGAAGGAGCAATACCTTCTGCCAATTCATAAGGCGAAAAACGCTCACATCCAAGACCAACTACTACTACACCTGCAAAATTAGGGTTATTGCCAATGGCTATTAACGTTTTTGCCGTTACCTCCAGGTCTTCACCTACTTGGCTGCACCCAACAGGATGGCGAAAATAGACGGTTCCAGGCACTTGGTATGCAATTCTTTCGGCTACCTTTGCTGAGCAAAATACAGATGGAATAATAGCGATTTGGTTCCTAATCCCTACTTTTCCGCTTTTTCTGCTGTATCCCCAAAATGTATCAGCCACTTTTTTTCCCCCTTTCACAAAACATATTATGGTTGTGTACCCATCCGCCTTTTTTTATAGGAGCGTGCATTCTTCCTATTTCCTCGCCATACTTCAACACCTCTTCATCAGCATCCAGATCTTTAACGGCAATTTTATGTCCAAAAGGGATATCTTCCAAAACCTCAATTATGATTGCGTTTTCACCTATCCTAACTGAACATATATCCTCTTTTATCAAATCAGTTAGAGCTACAGCTACATTGTCTTTTGAATCAATAACCAGTGCTGATTTTTGTTTTGCTGCTAATGACTTCATTAATTTCCTCCTTTTATCATTCAGTAATTTTTCTTATAAGGTCACCTTTCTCATTAAATTCCAAAGCAGAAATAATGCCCTTTTCACAAGCATTTCCAGATTGTTCTAATTCGTTTATTACTGGATTAGAAACTAAAACCTTTCCTAAGTGCAGAGTGTTCGGTATCTGGATAATTTTCAGTGCAGATTTTTCAATCACGGGTCCCAGGCTTTGCAAAGCTGTTTCAATTGCATCTTTCTCAGATTGATAGATTAAAGGCAGCATAGCTCTCTGCAAATATGTACTGGTTAGAGCATTTGTGTAGGTCGATTTCCGATCGATTTTATTAAATAAGCGATCGGTAGTAAAATCAGCAAGCCCGATTCCTTGTGCATTTCCAAATGATTTCTCGGCCAGGTCCAGGACAACGATACGATTAATCCGGGGACTTTCCGGTTCCTCCACTCCTGAAATGCGCCACCGGCCTATAATATTCGGATCCATTCCCGTTCCGCTAAAACACTTCCCCATTTCCTCAATGATCAGCAAATCTGCACTTTCGACAGGAAGGCTAGGCATCATTAATTTTGATTTTTTCAGAAGTCCAGCTTCCTTTTTATGCCATTCTTTTTTTTCTATTCCTTCTATTAAAGCAGTTTCATCAAATCCATTTTCAACAATGGCTAACCCAAAAAGAATTGGACTTTTCTCAAGAGCAACCCGGGAGACACTTTCAATATTGCTGGCCATTTTCATAGCACCATCCCTGTGAATAAAAGCAGCTCCTTTTATCTTGCCCAAGCCAATTGCAATCATTTTGCTCAAACCGCTTTCTACTCTCCCGCGGAAGGCAGTGTGGGCCTTTACCCTGTTTACTACAATAATCCCGTCTGCAGAATAGGCATGGCGATCCATATATACCGGAGTACCTTCCACTGTATCCCCAATGTGTTCAACTTCCATAGAAGATATTATAGGAGCGCCCACAGATTCTTCGGTAATACCAAGATGGTGCAATACCTCAATTTGCCCTTCTGCAGTAGCCCCTCCATGGCTGCCCATCGCAGGTACCAAAAAAGGCACTAACCCTTTTGCTTTTAATGTTTTTACGATAGTCCGTAAAATGATCACAATATTAGAAATTCCTCTGCTGCCGGCAGTAATTGCCACCTGGGCATTCTTGGGAAGATCGCTGGTGAGTAAATGCTTTTCGATTTCTGCAGAAACCGCTTCTTCAATTCTCTGAAGCTTTGAATCTGTGAATTTTTGATGTATTTCTATCAACTCAATCAATTATTCCCCTCCTAAGGTATTTTTCTTCAATATATTAGTAATTTAATATGGTCAGACCATTTTATTGATAACAAAAGGATCTTTATCTAAAATTTAGCTTTATTTATTGCTAGTTTAAATAAATCTGAAAATTTTGTCAACGTTATTTTGGTTTTTTCTCAATCGTTTTGTCTTATCCTTCACTTTTAGGTTTATAAAGAAGTTATTATCATTAATTTTCAGAAAAATTATTCAATTCTACTAATACATATGATAATATAATTTAAATAATGAATAATATGGTCATACCATAATATTAAATTAAAAATTTGAAAAGGAGCGATTATTTTGTCAACCAATAATAAAAAACTTACCTCCTATGGAGATCCTGGCTTCAGCCGTTTTATCCGACAGGCGTTTAACCGCCACCTTGGTTTTGATCCTGAAGATTTTAACAAGCCAGTCATCGGGATCTGCAATACCAAAAGTGAAATCAACCGCTGCCACTCACATATAGAGCCGCTAATTGAGGCGATAAAAAAAGGGGTATTAATGGCCGGCGGTATTCCTTTGGATTTTCCTACTATTTCTCTCGGTGAAATTAATACAAGCCCAACCACAATGCTATATAGAAACCTTGCTGCAATGGATACCGAAGAGATGATTCGGGCTCAGCCGATTGATGGTGTTGTTTTAATTGGGGGATGTGATAAAGTTACTCCCTCTCAGCTGATGGGTGCCGCAAGTGCTGATATTCCTTCTATTATGATTACCGGGGGACCCATGAATAATGGCGAGTATGAAGGCAGAACCCTGGGAGCCTGTTCAGATTGCCGGTACTTTTGGCAAGAATATCGGAGCGGCAGTGTGGGAGAGAAAGAAATAGAAGAAATTAATGCTGCATTGGCTCCAACTGCAGGTCATTGTATGGTTATGGGAAGCGCAAGTACAATGGCTGTGTGCGCGGAGGCGATGGGGATGATGCTTCCAGGGGGTGCAGCTATCCCAGCTACAGAAAACCGCCGTCTAAAACATGCAATTGAAACCGGCAGGAAAATTGTTGAATTAACTGAGAAAAATATTACACCGTCCCAGATCATTACACGCAATTCACTTGAGAATTCGATCCGAGCCCTAATGGCTGTAGGAGGATCAACAAATGCTGTTATTCATTTAATTGCAATTGCGGGAAGACTTGGCATAGAATTGCCGCTCCATTTATTTGATGAAATCAGCATGACTACACCGTTAATTGCCAACCTTCGGCCAGCCGGTCAATATCAAATGGAGGATTTCTATAAAGCAGGAGGAACCCCCGCAGTATTAAAAGAGATAGAGTCCCTGCTGCAACTTGAGGAAATGACAGTTACAGGTGCAACACTAAAAGAAAATTTAAAAGATGTAACTGTGTCGGAAGTATACCGGCATATTATTGTACCTTTTGAAAAACCACTACATAAAGACGGCGGTATAGCCATTTTAAAGGGGAATATAGCACCAAACGGGGCAGTCATTAAACCAAAAGCTGCTTCCAAATCATTACTAAAGCATCGTGGAAAAGCGGTAGTATTCAAATCAGTGAAAGATATGGAAAATAAAATTGATGATCCTGAGCTTGATATACAGGCTACTGATATTCTTGTCCTTCAGAATACCGGTCCTGTTGGTGCTCCTGGTATGCCGGAAGCCGGAATGCTTCCCATACCCCAAAAGCTTTTAAAACAGGGAATTAGAGACATGGTCAGAATTTCGGATGCCCGTATGAGCGGCACAGCATTTGGAACTGTCATACTTCATGCAGCCCCTGAAGCTGCTGTCGGTGGACCAATCGGCCTTGTAAAAACGGGGGATATTATAGAATTGGATGTAGAAGAGAGAAAATTGGAATTGCTTGTATCTGAAAAGGAACTTGAAAGACGGAAAGCTGATTGGGTTCCCCCCATATATCATGAGAGGGGCTATACAAGATTGTTTCAGCAGCATGTTCTTCAGGCTGACAAGGGCTGTGACTTCGATTTCCTGCTTGCACCAGTTAAAGAAAAAACAGAAAAATAGATTACAAATCATTAAATACAGGGGAATTTTCAGGCTGCCGACATATTCGACAGCCCCTTTTTCTGGGACCACAAACATATGAGGATTTTCGCCATAGGTTTCAATGTTTTTGTGAAAATGGGGTTTGTAAACACTCCTAAGGGGCTTTTCGTCCCTTTAATAATGTATATGAGAAAAGGCGCACAATAGGAACTGTGCGCCTTTTATAAAGTAATTTACAGTGCCCAATAACTTATATCCTTAGGCAAATTGTTGTTCTTCCGTTTTGCTTTTAACTTTCAAGTCCTTAACAGGATTAACAAGAGGTTCAAATCCGTCAATATGACACTCAACGATATCTCCATTCCGAATAACTACCGCACCAGGTGTACCAGTGGAGATAATATCTCCAGGGAGAAGAGTCATAACCTTGGAATGAAATGATACTAAGTCCCATGGACGGAAAGTCATATTTGCTACTGTGTTTTTTCGGTGAATTTTCCCATTAATAACAGTTGAAACATTAAGCTCCAACACATTCTCAACTTCATCTGTTGATACAAATTGAGGGCCAAAGCTAAAAAATGAATCAAAACTCTTTGAACGAGTTAAGTACCGTGGATTTCGCTGCAGAATATCTTCAGCTGTCATATCGATAATTGTGGTAAAACCTGCCACAACTGAAGGTGCATCCTTTTCCGCAACATTCTTGCATTCTTTTCCAATAATTATGCCTAGTTCTGCTTCAGCAGTAGTTCTTTCGGATTGCAAGGGAATGGAAATGGTATCATCCGGACCTATAATAGATGTATCAGGCTTCATGAAGCTGGCAGGTTCTGTGTTAGGGGCTTTTTCACTTAAATCAGATGCGTGTTCAGCATAGTTTAAACCTATTCCCCAGATTTTACGTGGATGTCTGTACAAAGGGCTATATTTTAATTCATTGTTCTTAACCGCCAGTTCAGAAGCATCTAACTCCTGAGAATTTGTCTCAACCCATAATTTCAAATCTTCTAATTGACCATTTGATAGAATATTTAAAAAATCAATTTCAAAGTTTTGATTGTAATTTTTGTTAATTGACTCAATTGGAATTGCCCCATTTTTTGTAATAACTGCAGTCTGTTCCTTACCGTTGATTTGAATAGTTGCTAAGCGCATTAAAATCTCTCCTCTATGTTTATTTTTTATACTAAGCTATTAAAAATTTCTGTTCTGATTTTATAATGATTGGCAACCCTTAATAGTTCGCTGATGACTTCTTTAGATATAGGGATGCCATTTTTTGTACGGTCTTCTAATTTTTTTATTTCCATTTCGCCAGGCAGAAAGATTTTATCTGCTCCTTCCATTAAAGGCAGTGTTCGAATTTCTCCAATCATTTGATCCACTCTCTTTTTAAAAATCTCCAGCGGCTGAAATAAATCTGCACGCATTACTAAAAAAAATTGACCAGTATTTTGTGCATTTTCCATATCCTTATATAGGTCCCCGATATAAGGGCCAAACGCTGCACCGGTAAATAATGCAGATAGAGTTTCAACTAAAAAGGCAATCCCGTATCCTTTATGTCCTCCAACAGGCAGTACAACTCCATCTAAGGCTTCTTCTGGATCCTCTGTAGGTGCTCCTGCAGGTGAAAGAGCCCATCCAAGAGGAATTTTCTGTTTATTTTTTTGTGCTAATATAATTTTTCCTCGTGCCACTTTGCTAGTTGCCATATCAAATATGATATCCATTTCTTTTCCTGCTGGAACTCCGTAGGCAATTGGGTTTGTACCAAAGAATCTCTCTTTTCCACCCCAAGGAGGCATATTAGCTGGGGCATTAGTTGCAGCAATTGCTATGCAATCTTCTTCTGCCGCTTTTGCTACATAATCTGCAAGCATGCCACAATGGTTTGAATTATTTATGCCTACAATGCCAATTCCGGAATTTTTCGCTTTTTTGATTGCTAATTCAATTCCATATGTAGCAATAGGTATTCCCGAAGTGTTTTGGGCGTCAATAAGAGCACTAACAGGTGTTTCATAGCTGTGCACAGGATTAAATTTCTTGTTCACCAGTCCTTTTTCCAATCGCTTTGTGTATATTTCGACACGGCTTATGCCATGTGAGTCAACTCCCCTTAAATTGGCCAGCACAAGATGCCTTGCAATCACTTCTGCCTGCCCATCATCCAGGCCGGCTCCTAAAAAAACTTCTTTTATAAATAACTCAAGCCTTTTCCTTTCAAATCGCTCAGTATTGTTAATCAATAATCTCACAGCCTTTCTGCAGCAGTACTTCGTCAACCCATGTCCGGTCCCATTTACCATCGTAAATGGATTGAATAATTTCCTTCTCTTTACTCGCTAAGGCTTTTGCTTTTTCCAATACTGCAGAGGCATCTTGTTTAGGAATTACAATTATTCCGTCATCATCTCCGACTATAACATCACCTGGGGAAACAGGCACATTTCCACAGCTAATAGTAGTATTGATTTCTCCAGGGCCTTCTTTATATGGACCTCTAGGTGATCCCCCTTTCGAAAAGACAGGGAAACCCATTTGGGCAATTCCGGTTAGATCCCTGACAGGACCGTCTACTATATAACCTTTAATCCCCTTCACCTTAGCATAATGACACATTAATTCTCCCAAAATTGCATTTCCCATATCCCCACATGCGTCTATGACGATAATATCACCTGGTTTAGCCAGGTCCATCGCTTTGTGTACCATCAGATTATCTGATGGATGTGTCCTGACTGTTAAAGCGCTTCCAACAATGTGTATACCTTGTTTATTTACAGGCTTTATCCTGTAATCCATTGCACTTAGTCTTCCCATTACATCCCCTATGTTAGGTGTCGCTATCCCTTCATACCCTTTTAGTACTTCTGAAGGGGCCCTTTCAAAATCCTTTCTAATTCGAAAACCTACATTACTCATTCTATCGCCTCCTTTTATTAATATAATAATAAAATATTATGGTCAGACCATTATACTTAAAGAATCGAAAATACGATTCTTTTTTGCTACTTTTTTATGTTTGTCAGGATTTTTCTTTCATTCTGAATAAGGTGGTTCCTCATAGCCGCTGCTGCATCCTTGGAATTTTTATTTTGAATGGATTCCAAAATACTCTTATGCTCTTGTGAAACAGCTTCAAAGCGGCCAGGAACATTGGAAGACTGCATTTTGCTTAAACGCATTCCTTCTTCAAACTTCTCGGCAATTGTCTCAAACACTTCTTTATAAATAGAATTATTTGATGCCAGAATAATTGAATAATGGAATTGGAAGTCCTCTTCTACACCTAATCGTCCTGCTTTATGGGCTTCTATTAAATTATCGTGTGCAAGGGCAATTCTTCTCATATCCTTTTCTGTGGCCCTTTCTGCAGCAAGTGCCACAGCTTCAGTTTCTATTCCCCTCCGAAATTCAAGTATTTCCTGAATCTCTTTCTTATTAAGAAGATTGTTGCTTACCCTGAATCCTATGGTTTCTCCCATAAGGTCTTTCAGGAAAATACCTGCCCCTGACCTTTTTTCAATAATCCCATTAGCCTGTAAAACACTCATAGCCTCTCTTACTGCTGTTTTGCTGACCTGGAACAAAGAAGATAGTTCATTTTCAGATGGGAGTTTTTCACCAGGTGCTATTCCTTCTGCCTGAATATACTCCTCAATTGCACTAATTATTTCTTCGAATAGTTTTTTTTTCTTTATTGGCTTTAATGCCATATAATCACCAGCATTTCCTATTGTCTTTTCTTTGAGGTATTTTTTATTATGGTCTGACCAAAATCATCAGATAAATAGTTGCTTAACTAAAATTTTAGTTAATTTAGACTTTTTAGTCAAGAGAAATTTGCTATTCTTTCATTATCCTTTTTGTTAGAATTTAATTAAAAGACTTTAAAAGAGGTAATATTAATGGAAAATAATTATCAAATCCGTTCAGTTCCCAGGATGTTCGAAGAAGTTACCCGCTCCATTATAAATTATATACAAGAAGAAGAGCTGACCCATGGCGCAAAACTTCCGCCAGAAAGGACATTAAGTGAACTTCTCGGGGTAAGCAGGTCTTCTATTCGGGAAGGCATCCGGATACTGGAATTGTTAAATTACCTTGAATCACGCCAGGGCGGAGGCACATTCGTTTCAATTCCTTCTCCATTTATTATTCCATATCGGCTTATAAAGCAGAGTGCTGATTATCGTACATTGAAGAAGTATTTCGAAATCGCTTTATTAAATGCTGAAAAAATCATTTTTCTGACAATGAATGATTCTTCATCCATTCAATTAAATACGAGTAATAAATCCTTTTGGATGGAATTTTCTGATTGGATAAATCTTTTGGGGAAACAGCTTGAAAATGAGTATTATTTAGCTTTATGGAATACTGCATTTTCAGTCGTGAATGAAAATAATTTCTTCGACAGCATAAACGTTCCATCAGATATAAATGACTTGAAAATAGCCTATTATAAGAAAGATAAACAACTTATTGCTGAATTCTTTATGACATTAATTAAATAACCATAAAACACTTTTTTTCCTGGCTGTGTGCTGCATGGAGAGGGTGTTTTCTTTATTATGTTTGGTTTCTGCTTTAGTGTCATGTAAATATAAAGCTGCATGAGTAAGACCACAATTACTTTTTATGTAAAATACTCTCCTTACTTTTATTAAATTTGAAAAAGGGCAAAGCAGTACTTTGCCCTTTAAAGACATCAACTAACGGAACAGACTCTTTAAATCCCAGTCAATTTGCTCCCTTGGCCCGCCATCGCGAAGATTGTTATCAATGTTTCTTAAGCGGCTAAATGTCCCTTCATCCGTAACAACAGTGGTCGATCTTCCACGCAGATATGGCTGAACAGCTTCGTGAATCGCTGATTTAGTCTCTTCCTCCTTGCTGTAATCAGCCAAATCCACAGCAATCAAAACATTGCTTCCATAGGTCACGGAACGGACATCCTCAACGTTTGGAACAGATGCTGCAACGTCGCCGATTTTTTCAGCAAGCTCACCTTCATAAGCCTGATAATAGGAATTTTTAGCTTGTCGCGTATTATCATCGAGATGCCCGTGATAATTTGCATCACTATGGCTAAAACGATTATCTTTCATGAAAAAGCTGCGATCTCTGTCCGCAATAGGAATAGTAGGGTTTCCGGTATTTTCGTTCCGGACTCTTCTGGCATTATTGTTTACTTGGTTATGGCGATTGTTTTCCCCCTCGCCTCCAAGCGTATGATCCATCATTTCTGTCAGAGGCCCATCATTATCGGAACCATCTTCCACCCGGGCATTGCCGCCGCGGTTTCCGTGATTCTCATTCGAGTAATACCCCATGGGCTGACCAATTTCATTGTTCCGTTTAACACCTGCATCTTCGTTCGTTCCGCATCCTGTCAATCCCATTGATAAAATAGCAGCCATCGGCACTGCAAGCAGTTTCTTGTGCAAGCGAAAAACCCCCCTCGCTAATATTACAAGCCCTGAGCATTTCTGCTCTTATTTAGCTTGTGAGCGAAGAGGGGCTTTCATTCTGTCCATTTACGTCCAATTTTTTAATGGGCATTATTTGTTTTTGTCATTGGCAGCATATTTAAGAGCTTTAATAAAACGCTGTCTTTCAGCAAACTGGCCTACAGTTAAGTCCAGAACAGGACGAATTTTCACAGAATCAAGATACGATCTATCCCTTATTACACGATTCCATTCCCTGAATATATCAGTAGGAAATGCCAAAGCATGAAGAAAGCCCTTTTCTTCAAGATTGGATTTTAAGATGGGGTATTTACTCAAATCTTCAAAGGACCAATTCATATAAGGAAGGATGCGATTTGCATACTGCAGATAATCAGAATGAGGAGCCCCTATTGCTACCAGGTCAAAATCGAGCAAATATAAGGATTGATCTTTTGCTCTGAGAAAATTATGATGTGCTACATCACCGTGCAGAATTACCTGCTTCCCAGACTGAAAAAGCCAGGCTTCGTCTTCAATGCCTTTTAAGGACCAATCTGCCCAGGCTAATAGCTCATTAATAATTTCTTTTTGGACAAAATATCTTACTACAGGGAGATTATTAAGGAAAAGGGTTGCTCTTTCTCTCCACTTGTCCGCCTGCCTATATGCCGGCACAACCGTTTGATAGCGGCCGACCAGCCTCTCTGTAGTAACGTGGAATTTCTTCAGCAGCTCCAGCCCTTCTAAACGATCTGTCTTCAGGTAATAAGTAAAAACTTCTTTCGAAGGCGGTAAATACTCCATACAGCCGTAATAAGTCCTGTCAAAAAACAAAGGCGGTTCCTTGGCAACTTCGTAAAAGATATATGTTTTTGAAAATCCTTCTTTCATTAATGAAGAGGTGAATGCTTCCTGAAGCTTTAGACGGTGATAGGATGAAAACCCTTTTAGTATAAAGGATCTTTCCTGTGTCCTCAGTAAATAAACCTTCTTTCGGATTGGCTTTAATTCTTCAATTTTAAATGGCAGCTGATCCTGCAAATAGGAGAGGAGACGATTTTGAACTAAATCGTCTCCTCCATTATTAACCGTCGTATTCACTGCTTTCGTCTATGTTTCTTGGCATTCCGAAAGGCTCTCCGCCCATTGGGCCAAAACCTTGACCGAAACCAGGTCCCGGTCCATAGCCGAATCCCGGTCCATACCCCTGCCCTGGACCAAATCCTGGTCCGAAGCCTCCAGGAGCAAATTGCGGTCCTCCACAGCCGCAATCATTGGAAGCTCCCATCACCGAGCCAGGCATTAATGGCTTTTGAGACATGCCTGGGGATTCTTCCATTCCCTGCACCTGTGGCATCTGATGCGGGATTTGCATTCCCATGTCTTCTGCCCCCATCACACCCGGTGGCATCTGGTGCGGCATCTGCGGCATCATTGCTCCCTGCACCTGTGGCATCTGGTGCGGCATCTGCGGCATCATTGCTCCCTGCACCTGTGGCATCTGGTGCGGCATCTGCGGCATC
>NZ_NJQY01000043.1:0-316 GCF_010628845.1 Bacillus sp. 22-7
TGTTTCGGCTCCTAGGGACTCGGGATCATAAGCCGTTTCCTTCCAGAAGGAAAAACGCCTTCTTACAGGAACCGTCTTATGCCTGAGGCCCGCAGGACAAGGAAGGCTTCGTCAGCATAAACATCGCACGACCGAAAGCGACAGCTTTTGGGAGGATGCGGGTCATGCAGACGTTGCCACAGGACGTGGCGCTCTTAGTCTGCGTTCCTTGAAAGGACAGTCGCCTCCACATTTCGGGCAATCAGCCCAGAAAGGTAAAGGACACCTTTCCGGGCAGCTCGTCTTGTGCTTGAGTCCCCCAGGACAAGGAAGGCTT
>NZ_NJQY01000043.1:370-50152 GCF_010628845.1 Bacillus sp. 22-7
ACGTTGCCACAGGACGTGGCGTTCTTAGTCTGCGTTCATTCGTGAGCAAGGCGCTTGCGCTTTTGTTCTTTAAATTTCAATAATGATCGGCAGGATCATTGGTTTACGCTTTGTTTTTTCAAATAAAAACTGTCCAAGTGATTTTTTGATGCTCTGCTTGATGACATTCCACTGGCTTTTATCCTGTTCAGGAAGCTCGTTGACGGTCTTTTCGGCAATCCGGTTTATGTCTCTCAGCAGGTCTTCGGATTCCCGTGCATAAATAAAGCCCCGGGAGATGGTATCCGGCCTTGATATCATTTTACGTTCACTCTTGCTCATGGTCAGCACGATCACAAGCATGCCATCTTCGGAAAGCTGCTTCCTGTCGCGGAGCACAATGCTGCCAATATCACCGACACCCACTCCATCCACATAAGTATCACCTGCAGGGACCCGCCTTGTCTGACGTGCTTCCCCGTTTTCAATATCAACGACATCCCCATTTTTAATGATAAAAGTGTTCCCCTTTTCAACACCGATTGATTCAGCAAGCAATTTATGATGATGAAGCATTCTGTATTCACCGTGAATAGGAATAAAATATTTCGGCTTCATCAATGTGAGCATGAGCTTTAAATCCTCCTGGTAGCCATGCCCGGACACATGCATTCCTGTGGAGCTGCCTGAACCGTAAATCACTCTTGCTCCCAGTTTAAACAGGTTGTCAATGATTTTAGAAACATCCCGTTCGTTCCCTGGGATTGGGGAGGCAGCCAGAATCACCGTATCTTCAGGATGAATTTCAGCGTCACGATAATTTCCGGAAGAAAGGCGTGAGAGGGCAGCCATCGGCTCACCCTGGCTGCCGGTACAAAGTATGCAAACCTTTTCAGGAGCGAGATTCATGGCCTCTTTTGGGTTGATGATCATTCCCTCTGGTACGGTCAGATACCCTCGTTCAATGGCTACATCCACCACATTCACCATGCTTCGGCCAAGCAGGACAAGCTTCCGGTTTGCTTTAATGGCCGCAGCGACCACCTGCTGGACACGGCTCACATTGGAGGCGAATGTGGAGATGATGATTTTGCGGGGTGCTTTCATAAATGCTTCCTCAATGTTCTCCCCGACAATATGCTCGGTAGGCGAAAAGCCGGACCGCTCTGCGTTTGTGCTTTCTGAGAGAAGTGCGAGGACTCCTTCCCGCCCGATCTCAGCCATCCTGTGGATATCAGCATGCTCCTGATTTACAGGTGTCAAATCAAATTTAAAATCACCGGTATGGACGACATTTCCTTCTGGTGTTTTAAACACAATTCCCAGACAGTCCGGTATGCTGTGATTCACTTTGAAGAAGCTGACGGCTATCTCACCAAAATCAAGTTTAGTATCAGAATCAATGGTGATCAGCTCGGAGTCACCAAGCAGGCGATGCTCCGTTAGCTTTAATTCAATGAGGCCCAGTGTAAATCGCGTGGCATACACAGGCATATTAATTTTTTTCAGAAGATAGGCAACTCCGCCGATATGATCCTCGTGTCCATGAGTGACAATCAGGCCTCGTATTTTTTCCCTGTTTTCCTCAAGGTAAGTGATATCCGGGATGATCAGATCAATCCCCAGTAATGTCTCATCAGGAAATTTCCCCCCGGCGTCTATCACGATAATATCGTCATCATATTGAATCACATACATGTTTTTGCCAATTTCATTGATGCCGCCAAGAGAAAAGAGGGATAACTGCTTTCCGATTGACTCCATATGTACATCCTCCCGTTAGTCTTTTTTCTTAGCATTCCCGAATGGGCGTGCATTATCATGGGATTGCACCTTAACGGCAAAATAAGAATTTTACCCCTTTAAATCAGCAAATTAATCATTGACATAAAATACTGAAGCATGCATAATAATTCTAATCTTATGAAAATACCAACAGCATTGACAGGGAATCAGTAAATAGAACTCAGGCAAGAAGAGAGCGGGATTCACCGGCTGAAAGGTCCTGCAGCCTGCAAAGCTATTGAACCTAGCCCTTGAGCTGCCAGGCAAACCTGGCCGAATTTCCGGCGTTATAGGATTTTTAAAGCGGGCACTTGCAGTGTGGAGTGCCAATGAAGGTGGTACCGCGAAAGACAAAGCTCTTCCGTCCTTTTTTTAGGGATGGGAGGGCTTTTTTTATTCCGCTTCATGAAGCGGGCGAACGTTTTTTAACTTAAGGGTGGTGTCTTAGTGAAGAAGGAACGGATTGTTGTGAAAATAGGAAGCAGTTCGCTGACTAATAACAATGGCGGATTGTGCATGGAAAAGCTGGAGGGGCATGCAGCTGCCCTTTCACGGCTGAAGGAGAAGGGGCATGAAGTTATTTTAATTTCATCCGGAGCCGTTGCTGCAGGGTTTGCGGATCTTGGCTATCCTTCACGCCCGGTGACCATAGCCGGAAAACAGGCAGCCGCCGCAGTGGGCCAGGGGTTATTAATGCAGGGATATACGGAAGCATTCAAAAAGCATGGCATCGTTGCAGCGCAGTTGCTGCTGACTAGGCAAAACTTCCTTCATAAGGAGCAATATCAAAATGCACATGCCACATTGTCTGAACTATTGAAGCGGAATGTACTTCCGATCATTAACGAAAATGATTCTGTATCAATTGAGGAGCTGGCCTTTGGTGATAACGATATGCTGTCAGCACTTGTCTGCGGGCTGGTACAGGCACACCGCCTGATCATCCTGACAGATGTGAATGGAATTTATGATTCCAATCCCCGCACAAATTCAGAAGCAAAAAAGTTCAATTTTATTTCAGAAATAACCGAGGAATTGATGAATGCTGCTGCAGGGTCAGGCTCAAAGGTGGGAACCGGCGGAATGGTGACAAAGCTTGCGGCGGCAAGGACAGCTCTGGCACTGGGTGTGCAGGTTTTCATAGGTGTCGGGCATGGTGAGGAAAAGCTGATTGAGATCCTTGAAGGCAAAGGGGATGGGACTTGTATTGGCACGGGGTCACAGCCGAGTGTCAAAACCTCCAAGCAGTGGCTTGCGCTGCATTCTGTTCCGAATGGGAAAATAGAAGTGGATCACGGTGCTGCACAGGCCATAGTAACTCAGGGAAAAAGCCTTCTGCCTGCAGGTGTGACCAGCATAACAGGCCATTTTCATATTCAGGATGTAGTGGAAGTGATTGGCCCAAAAGGAGATTTGATCGGCAAGGGGCAGGTTAACTTCTCATCCGATGAGCTTCGGGCTATTAAAGGGCTATCCAGTGCGGAAGCCATGCAGCTGGCCGGGAGTGACAGCCGGGTTGTCATTCACCGGGATCACTGGGTAACCCAGAAAAGAAAGGAGAAAAGTTCATGGAGTTAATTCATAAAGGCCAAAAAGCGAAAAAGGCAGCGGCAGAGCTGGCGAAAAAGACGACACAGCAAAAAAATCGTGCGCTCGAACTGATCTCAGGACAGCTGATGCAGGAAAAGAATTTTATTTTAACAGAAAATGATAAGGACCTGGACGAAGGAAGGAAAAATGGAATGAGCGATGCTTTATTGGACCGTCTGAGGTTAAATGAAGCCCGCATTGAGGATATGGCAGACGCACTTCTCCAGCTTGTCCGGCTGGAAGATCCAGTTGGGGAGATTATTTCCGATTGGGAACGCCCGAACGGGCTTGAGATAACACAGGTCCGGGTCCCGCTTGGAGTTGTCGGCATGATCTATGAAGCGCGTCCCAATGTAACGGTCGATGCATCCAGCTTATGCTTGAAGACAGGCAATGCTGTTATGCTGCGAGGAAGTTCAACTGCCATTCATTCCAATAAAGCGATTGTGCAAGTGATTCATCATGCTTTGGATAAGAGTGACCTGCCGCGTGAAGCGGTTCAGCTTATTGAAGATACAAGCCGGGAAACTGCATCAGCTATGTTCAGGCTGAACGATTACCTGGATGTCCTGATTCCGCGGGGAGGAGCAAAGCTGATCCAGACAGTTGTTGAACAGTCCACAGTCCCGGTGCTTGAAACTGGTGCCGGCAATTGCCATATCTATATTGATGAAAGTGCTGCTAAGGAAATGGCGATTAGCATAGCGGTTAATGCCAAAACACAGCGTCCGTCCGTTTGCAATGCCTGCGAAACGATCCTTGTTCACAGAGATTGGCAGGGGCTGAACGATCTTGTTAATGCGCTAAAGGAAAAAGGGGTTGTGATTCATGGCGGTGAAGGTGTCAGCGGGGAAGGAATCATCCCGGCCGTGGAAGAGAATTGGGCCGCTGAATACCTAGGCTTGGAAGTCGCAATGAAAGTGACGGAAAGCGTGGACGAGGCCATTACTCATATCAACCGCTTTGGGACAAAACATTCTGAAGCGATTATTTCATCACACCCGGAAAATGTGCAAAAATTCCTGAATGAAGTCGATGCAGCGGCAGTTTACCATAATGCATCCACCCGTTTCACAGATGGCTTCGAGTTTGGGTTCGGAGCTGAAATCGGCATCAGCACCCAAAAGCTCCATGCCCGTGGTCCGATGGGGCTGCCGGCACTGACATCGACGAAATATATTGTGAAAGGGAATGGGCAGGTGAAGAAATAAGCTGCCATAACTTTTTAAAACTCTTGACCTATTTTCCTATTTATTGGTGCCTCTTAGAAATGAATGGTAAGATACATTTAGGTGAATGCGATGAAAATAAAGACATTATTTATTGCTCCTTATCCTGCTATGCTTCCATTAATTGAGGAATGCAGGAAAGAGGAAAAAGAACTGGACATTAAAATAGCAACTGGAAATCTGGGGCAGGCACTCCCCCATGTGTATAATGCCGAATCTGAAGGTATTGATATGATCATCAGCAGAGGTGGAACCGCAAAGCTGATCCAACAGGAAACAAATATCCCTGTTATCGATATTCAGGTATCCGGGTATGATATGCTTCGGGTGTTAACCCTTGCCAATGATTTTCCAGGTAAGAAAGCGATTGTGGGCTTTTCCAACATAACGCTTGGTGCCAAAACGATTACTGACATATTGGATATTGGTATAGAGGTTTTTACGATTCAAAAGGAAGAGGAAGTAGAAACCCTTGTTCTGGAACTGAAATTCAAGGGTTTTGAATTGATCATGGGTGACGTTGTAACGATGGAAGCTGCTGCTAAAGCAGGTCTCGAGGGAATCCTGATACAATCCGGCCGTGAAGCAATCTTTGATTCGTTCCAAAAAGTGAAATCGGTGTATCATTCTTTTCGCAGAAAACAGCAGGAAAACGACCTGCTTCGGGCAATCATAAAGAAGAATACTGATAATATTATCATTTTGGACAGTAATGCTGAATGTGTCTTTGAACAATGGAATACTTTTTCCTCTCCTCCCATTCTCGTAAGTGATATACAGACTCTTGTACACCGGAAGGGAAATGCAGAGTCTGTTGAAATGATAGAAGGTATTAAGGGAGACATGCTTAAAGTTCAGGTTTCAAACCTTGAAATTGCGAATGAAATCTATACTCAATTCATTATTAAAGAGCTTAATCATATGAAGAGTTCTTCAGAAGATCTTAACGTGGAATCAGTGTCGCAGCTGCCGATGATCATCAATGAGAGTGACGCAATGAAAGATTGTCTGGCTGCTATTTCTGCAGGAATAAACCGAAATTTATGGCTTTTAATTGGTGCTGCCGGCACTGGAAAAGGATTATTAGCGCGCTATATCCATTACTTAAAGCATCAGGGGGCCGGGTTGCTGCTTTCTATACATGCAAAGGAAACAAGAAGAGGTATGGATCCCTTTGATGACGACGTCCGATCTATATATGTTTACGGCGCTGAGGACATATCAGCAGAAGAGAAGCCCCATTTGTTAAAGCAGTGTCAAAGCTGGGCAGAATCAGGGAAAGAAGTAATTCTGTCCATGCCCAGTGAAATGCAGGAGTTCTATTCCCTTCTTTATAATGAAGAAGCCGTTCGCATCTATATCCCCTCTTTATTAGAACGCAAGGATGATATAAGAGCTTTAACAGCTTACTTTATTGCCCATTTTCATCAGCAGTATGGAACCTCCGCTGTAAAAATCAGGGAGGATGCGATGGAGCTGCTGGAGCAATATAAATGGCCTGGCAATACGGCTGAGCTGAAAGCATTCCTTTTTGATGTCTTAGCAGCTGAGAAAGGTTATACCATCAGTAAAGAGACTGTTTCAAGACAGCTGAATCTGAAGCACAGGCCAGTTCAAATTGAAGACAGTCTGTTAAATGGAACGTTGGATCAGATTGAAAAACGAATTATCGAAGCAGTTATGGAAGAAGAAAACCAAAATCAAACAAAGGTGTCAAAACGGTTGGGCATTAATCGGTCGACATTGTGGAGGAAGCTGAAGCAGTAGTATTCAGCTTCTTTTTTTTGTTTAATAAGTGTTTAAAATTGCAACAAATAATATAAATCTAGAAAATACCAAACTATATTTCTGTGAAAAGTGTTGAATTTTGCATTGAAAGCGTTTAATATAAAGCTGTAATCGTTTTCAATAATGTTTAAAATTGAAACATATATAAAGGGGATGTTAAAATTATGAAGATCAAAGCAACTCTTGAACGAATTCCAGGCGGAATGATGGTAGTTCCGTTGCTAATTGCAGCAATACTTAATACTTTTGCACCTGACTTGCTCCGTATCGGAAATTTTACTCAAGCATTGTTTGTTGACGGTGCATCAGCTTTAATCGCTTTATTCCTGCTATGTACAGGTGCTCAAATTAACGTAAAATCATTTGGTGTTTCAATAGGAAAAGGGGCAACCCTTTTAGCTACGAAGTGGGTAGTAGGTGCGGCATTCGGGTTAATCGCTTACATGTTTGCAGGTGAAAATGGCCTTTGGCTGGGTTTGGCTCCAATTGCAATTATTGCAGCTATGACGAACAGTAATGGCGGCCTATTCGTCGCACTTGTCGGCCAGTATGGGAGCAAGGAAGACCGTGCAGCTTATTCATTGCTGGCACTAAATGACGGTCCGTTTCTAACAATGGTGGCCCTATCCATATTTGGTGCTATGGGCTTTGTTGATGGCATGTTCTCACTGCAATCCTTCATTGCCGTACTGCTTCCAATCCTGGTTGGTATGGTATTGGGTAACCTGGATGAAGAAATGCGCGGATTCCTTGATAATGGAAGCTCCATGCTCATTCCATTTTTCGCTTTCGCCCTTGGAATGGGGATTGACTTCGGTGCCATTGTAGAAGGTGGTCTATCAGGTATTATCCTTGGCCTGTTAACAGTATTCGTAACGGGTACAGCTGGGTATCTAGTGTTCAAAGCCTTTAAGTGGAATCCAATTGTAGGTGCTGCTGAAGGTTCAACGGCCGGAAATGCTGTAGCAACACCAGCTGCCATTGCAGCCGCAAGCGCCGGGTTTGCACAGTATGCTGAATTGGCGACAGTTCAGGTTGCTGCATCTACTGTGACAACCGCAATTCTGCTTCCGCTCTATATAGCGTTTTTGGTTAAGCGTCTAGAGAGAAAAGGTTATGAGTTTAATGAAGGAAAACTGAAGAAAGTTAATGGTTAAGGATGTGGTTCTTGTGTCTGAAAAATTTGGCATTATCGCGGATGATTTGACTGGCGCTAATGATTCAGGAGTGCAGCTGGCGAAAAAAGGGCTGACTGCCACTGTTATGATGGATCTTACCGGGAAAAACATTCAATCTGACCCTGATGTCTTAATTGTGGATACGGACAGCCGTGCAAAAACACAAGAAGAAGCATATGAAGCAGTAGAAAAAGCTGCTTCTCTTCTTTTTGAAAAAGGCTATGCTCATGTCTATAAAAAAGTGGATTCAACTTTGAGAGGAAATATATCAGCTGAACTGGCAGCGCTTGAAAAGGTATATCAGCCGGAAATCGTTGTTATTGCCCCAGCATTTCCCAAAATGAATCGTACAACGGTATCTGGACATCATTATGTAAATGGTGAACTGATCACAGAAACAGAGTTTGGAAGGGATCCAAAGACACCTGTAACGGAAAGCTTTCTTCCTCACATGTTAAAAAAGGATGCAGGAATGGATATTGCATTGCTTGATCTGGCTTTGATCCGCGGGGACAAAGCAAAACTCCTTAAATTCATTGAAGAAGTTTTAGCGGCGGGTAAGAACTGGATTGTATGCGACAGTGAAAGAGAAGAGGATCTGCAGGTAATTGCCGAGATTTTCACAAGCCTTCAGAAAAAAACGGTTTGGACTGGTTCTGGTGCTCTAGTTGAATATTTACCCGAAGCATTAAAGCTTAAATCTCATAATGAAAATGCTCATGAGGAAAATAACATCAGGAAAACACTCACAGTTTCAGGGAGTCTGTCACAGGTTACAAGAAAACAGCTTTCCCGGATTAGAGAAATTGATCAATCTTATTTCGCAGAAATCAATCCTATCCAATTGGTTGATCAGTCAATAGATTTTGAAGAAGTCATTGAGAAAATTGGACAAAATCAGGATAATACCCATTTTGTTGTTTATGTAGATTCTTCCGATCAGAATCGGGATGCAGCCCGTATAGCGGGAGAGGCAATAGGATTATCAGGGAATGAGATTGGCGAACGGATTGCCATGGGACTGGGGAAAATTGCAAACAGACTTGTAAATAAGTTCCCGGAACTCGACGGCTTGATTTTAACAGGCGGGGACATTGCAAAAGCTGCTTGTTCAGAATTGGGTATACAGGAAATGGAGCTCTATGCAGAAATAGAGCCGGGTCTCCCTTTTGGCCGGCTGCGCAGCAGGAAAAAAGGCTATTGGGCTGTAACAAAAGCAGGGGGATTCGGCAATGAGCAATCCCTGGTGAATGCAATACATTATATGACAAGAAAGGTTGAGTGCAATGAGTCAAACTAAACCAGTAGTAGGCATTACAATGGGGGATGCAGCGGGGGTAGGACCGGAAATAATTTTAAAAAGCCTTGCCGATGCTGAAATGTATGAAATAAGCAACCCGCTTGTCATTGGTGATAAAAAAATTTTAGAGCGGGCCAAATCATTTGTTAACAGCGGGCTTGTTATTGAAGCGGTAAGCGCAGAGCAATTACGCGAGATCCCATATAAGCATGGGGTAGTACATTGCCTTGATTTGGACCTTCTGCCGGAAGACCTCCCAATTGGGCAGGTGTCTCCGGAGGCTGGGAACGCAGCATTTCAATACTTAGCCAAAGCGATCGAAATGGCAAAAGAAAATCGGATTGATGCGATCTGTACTGCACCTTTAAACAAGGAAGCATTACAAAAGGGCGGCCATATGTATCCAGGCCATACAGAGATTTTAGCGGTTTTGACCAATACGAAAGATTATTCCATGATGTTATCCGCACCAAACTTAAGAGTTATCCACGTGACAACACATGTCGGAATTATTGATGCAGTAAAAATGATCAACCCGGAAAGAGTGTATCACGTACTGAAGCTGGCTCATGACACATTGAAAAAAGCCGGCATTGAATCACCTAAAATCGCTGTTTGCGGAATCAATCCTCATGCAGGCGAAAATGGATTATTCGGATATGGCGAAGAGGAAGAAAAAGTCGTTCCTGGAGTAGAGAAAGCACAGGCAGAGGGGATTAATGCTATAGGGCCGCTGCCGGCTGACACATTATTTTTCAGAGCTGTGCGAGGCGACTTTGATATTGTCGTAGCCATGTATCATGATCAGGGGCATGGGCCAGTTAAGGTATTAGGGCTGGATGCCGGGGTTAATATCACAGTCGGCCTTCCCATCATCCGTACAAGCGTTGATCATGGTACAGCCTTTGATATTGCCGGAAAAGGCATAGCTGACGAGAAAAGCTTAATGGAGGCAATGCGTCAGGCAGTAGAGCTTGCTCCAAAGAATAAATAGGCTTAATTTAACCTGCCCGGGGATTATCAGGCTTCCTTGGGCAGGTTTTTTTAATCGAATAACGCTGATTCTATTATTAATAAATTATAAAAATTGATATCGTTACCCTCCCGCTTAATGCTAAAATAATAGAAAAACACAAAAATGAGGACTATATGAGTAAACGGACAGGTCAAATTTCACTTGTGATTATTTCGGTTCTATTTACCTCTTATCAAACCATTTTCTCGCATGAAACGTTTTTTACTTTTGATTTTTTTCTATTTACAGGTATTGCCTGGTTTGTAGGCTGGCAGTTTGACAAAAGCAGGTACTATGCAGATAAGGCGCGGGCCAGCGAGGAAAGCTATAAAATGCTTCTGGAATCACTTCCGGTTTCCGTGCTCATACATAAGGATTTTGAAATTTTGTACGCAAACTCCTCTGCCGTCAGCGGATTGTCGGCATCAGATAAAGGTGCACTAATTGGCAGGTCGCTTCTTGACTTTATCGAAATGGACTATAAGGGCCGATTGCAGGAGCGATATCAATACATAAAGGCAGAAAAGCAGCTTATAAACAATATAGAATATCAGGTAAAACGTTTGGATGGAGCCAGGAGGTATTTTGAAGTTTCATCACTTTATGTGGAATTTGAAGGAAAAGAGGCAGTGCTCTCGATCGGAACAGATATTTCTGATAAAAAAAAGGAACAGGAACAGCTTCTGCAAAAATCGGAGAAGCTTGCACTTCTGGGGCAAATGGCAGCCGGCATCGCGCATGAAATCCGGAACCCGCTTACATCAATCAAAGGGTTTGTTCAGCTTTTTAAATCCAGCAGCCAAAAAGAAGAGTATTTTGATATTGTGCTTTCGGAATTGGATCGCATTAATGGAATCGTCGGTGAATTTTTGGTGCTGGCCAAGCCGACTGCAGACATTTTTGAAAAGCAGGACCTGACAAAATTAATCAGCGAAGTAATTCTCCTGAGCAATACACAGTCCATTTTAAATAACGTGGAAATAAAAGTAGAAAATAATCTTCATTCCCCAATGATTCATTGTGAAAAAAACCAATTGAAGCAGGTATTCCTGAATATCATTAAGAATGCGATAGAAGCCATGCCAGACGGCGGCCAATTAACTATTAAAGTCATGAAAAAGACCGGCAATACCATTTCCGTTCAATTCCTAGATCAAGGGGTAGGCATTTCGGAAGACCGGATTCCAAGCCTCGGGGAACCCTTCTATACAACAAAGGAAAAAGGAACCGGGCTGGGTCTGATGATTTGCTATAAAATTATCGAAAACCATAATGGCCGCTTAACCATCGAAAGCAAAGTTGGGGAAGGCACGAAGATGGAAATTGAACTTCCATTTGAGGGGGCTAATGTAGAAGGCAATGAAAATAGAAAAAACGTTCTGATTTAGAGAGCTGCAGTGCATGTAAAATGCACTGCCTTTTTTATCCGCAGCAAAAGTGCCACTTGCATAGAATGTTATAATTATAGTAAATAAATTAATTACGGTGATTATAGTGTTATATTTTCTTTTGCTCGGCTTTCTTTTTATAGGGGCTGTTGTATTTATCATACTGAAACAAATTAATATCAATACGGCTGCAATGGCGGCTGTGATGGCATTTGGCATTGTGACACATGGCGTTTTGCTCAATTATTTTGGAATGCCTTTCTTTTTGGGAAGCTTGGGCAAGATTCTCAGTATAGCAGATTTAGCGTTATGGCTGGCATTCCTCGTCTCTATTGGAATAACCATTTCCAAAGGAGAGTTCAAGGAGCTGCATTACTCTAATCCCATTAATCGTTTTGGCATTGGAACCTGGGTGGCCGGTACTTCGATTTGCGGCATTATGTTCTTCAGGCAGTTTGGAGCAGGTGCGGAAGCCCAGGCGCTGGCGATTCTGAATGCGGGCTTATGGATAATTTATATTTGGATCAGCATAAGAGGTTTCAAGGAACTGGGAGCTGCACCTATTGGCCGGCAGGCACATGGTGTTCTTCTGCTGACCACGGTCAGCACTCAATCTCTCGTGCTCCTTTTTAATACTGTCTTTAAAGAGGTGCCCGGCTTTCTGAATGCTGCTCTTATTTTTACTGGGTTTCTCTTTTATTTTATCAGTGCCTGGTTTATTCTGAAGCGTTATGCTGTTCGCGGATGGAATTTAGCGAAGGACTGGAATAATACCAATTGCATTTTTCACGGTGCTTTATCGATCAGCGGACTTGCCATGTTCAAGTCGGGCATCGCTGCAGGTTCGATTGCCATGTGGTTTTGGCTGGTTGTTTTCCTGGTCTTTATGGTTGTTGAGGCTATTGAAATTATAAGGCTCATTTTGCGCATTCGAATGTATGGCTTAAAAGAGGGCATCTTCAACTACGATGTGACACAGTGGAGCCGGATTTTTACTTTAGCAATGTTCTTTACGTTTACCTTTTTCATCGAGAGCCCTTTGCAGGCTATCATCCTGAATACAGGCATCTGGATCATTTTATTGTTATTGGTTATTGAAATATATTTAAGTGCTGATTCATTAAGAAGGAAACATGTCCGGATTCAGAAAGGAAAGGTCGATTTAAACGCAAGTTAAATTTGGCTATACGCAAATAAATAGAGTTAT
The DNA here is from genome assembly GCF_010628845.1 of Bacillus sp. 22-7. NCBI lineage: Bacteria > Bacillati > Bacillota > Bacilli > Caryophanales > Bacillaceae > Bacillus > Bacillus sp. 22-7. The sequence goes on from NZ_NJQY01000043.1 coordinate 12,830, forward strand.
ACGAAAGTAATTTCAGGCTATGCGATAATAAATATATTCCGAGTGAAGGAAAGTTTATAATTTCTTAAAAAAAGAGCCAGTCACATGCAATTTTGCAATGTGGCTGGCTTTTTAGGCCTTTTGAACGGATTTTTAATTAGGCACTTATCCTGAGTATAGGACAAGTTTGCTTCCGGGAAGGCTGAAGGTAAGGAGGCGATGTATAAATGGGTACCTTTGAAGTGTTGTCTTTGATGATCAGTTTCGGTATGTTTGTTATCGCCATGCTCCAGTTCACAGATAGAGACAGGAATTCATGAACACGCTCGCGAGCGTGTTTTTTTTAGAGATAAGAAAGGAAAATTTTAACTTCGAGAAGTGTCTAGCTCCAGTGACTGCCCCCTCGAGGTCACAAGCCTGTCCAGTTTCGGCTCCTAGGGACTCGAGACATAAGCCAATCCCTTCCAGAAGGAAAGAACACCTTCTTGCAGGGCTCGTCTTATGCTTGTCGTCCCTAAGCAGTCGCCTCCACATTTCGGTTTGTCTTGTTTCGGCTCCAAGGAACTCGGGGTCATAAGCCGTTTCGTTCCAGAAGGAAACGGCTGCTTATAGGAACCGTCTTATCCCTGAGGCCCGCAGGACAAGGAAGGCTTCGTCAGCATAATCATCGCACGACCAAAAGCGACAGCTTTTGGGAGGACGTGGCGTTCTCAGTCTGCGTTCCTTCGTGGGCAAGGCGCTTCCGCTTTTCTTAATTTGAAAGCTCCTTCTTTATGTCTTCTGCAGTTGTATCGATTTCTTCTCCCCAATGGTCATTGACCTTATTGAGCACAATTTTGCCTTTTGCATCCATAATTGCATAGCCTCTGTAGGCAGTGTCGCCATTTTTCATACCAGCCTGTTCAATGAGCTTCATATCCGGATCAGAAATAAAAGGGAGGCTTTGACCCATCTTTTCCTCCAGAGCCTGATAAAGCTCAAGCTGCTGCTCAGGCTGATCATTGCTGACGATGTACATATTGGCATCCAGATCTTCTAATTTATCCATATTCTGATGCAGCTCGACCAGCTGTTGCTGACAGAGTCCTCAGGTGTATGTTGTGATAAAGAAGAAGACACTTGGCTTGTCCTGCGGGAAGGCAACTTCATTGCCGCTTTGGTCCTTTAAAGTAATCGGTTCCTGTGCCTGATCTTTACCGCAGGCTGTCAGAACAAGAAGTACGATTGCTAATAGGAACATGAACTTTTTCTTCATATGATCTCCATTTCTTGTAGTTATTATCTTTTCATTATGGCGGACTTTTTCGTTTTTCTCAATAAAAATGCACGATTGAGCGTTTAATCATAAAACAAACACACTCCTTTTTACAAGAGTGTGCGTTTTTTTGAAATATTGAGGGTTGTTCTAATGGATGAGCTTGCTTCGCTGCACTTTATAGATGAGCTTATCGAGCTCTTCTGAGTACATGAGCGTTTCAGGGTGTGACAATCCCTTGTTTTTTCCAACAGAAATCATCTTTTTGCGCAGGACATCGATGTCGTTGTGAAGTTTTTTTATAGCAGTCGAAGGTGTGTTCATTGATTCGGCTCCTAATCCGGGGATGAAATATTATATTCTATTATCGACAAATTAACCGGCAAATAAACAGATTCGACAAAACTTATAAAAAGATTACAAGTTTCTACAATGGTGAATGTGACCCATTCAGAAAGGCTTGTATTAATATTCCTGTAATCTATTATTCTCCCAGGTTTTACATAATATTAGAACAGGGTTAATATTTCGTCACTATTCTTAATGTGTAAACCATTATAGATAGGGGACGGAGACATTGAAGAAGAAAATGATTTCGGTTATTAGTGCGGCAGTTATTGGGCTAAATGCGTTTGGAGGAGGTGCGGCTCTGGCTAAAGACATGCATAAGGACATTGTAAATGTGTCACATCGCGGGGCTTCTGCTTATGCACCTGAGCATACAATCGCTGCATATGAAATGGGCGAGAAAATGCATGGGGATTATATTGAAGTGGATTTGCAGATGACAAAGGATGGGCATCTCATTGCGATGCACGACGTGACGCTGGACCGGACGACAGATGGAACAGGATCCGTAAAGGATTATACTTTAAACGAAATAAAGCAGCTTGATGCAGGAAGCTGGTTTAACGAAAAGTACCCGTATGCAGCAAAAGCGGATTACGAAGACTTAAAGGTGCCGACACTTGAAGAGGTTTTCAAGAAGTTTGGAAAAAATAACAGCTATTACATTGAAACAAAATCACCGGATGTTTACCCTGGCATGGAAAAGGAACTGCTGCGCCTGGTTGAAAAGCATAAGATTAATAAAGATAAACTGCTCGTCCAGTCATTCAGCCCTCAAAGTCTTAAAGTGATGAATGAATTGGACCCTTCTATTAAACTTGTACAATTAATTTCATATAAAGCGAACGCAGAAATAACTGATGCAGAGATTAGGGAAATAAAGCAGTACGCGATGGGCATTGGTCCTAATCATACGTATTTAAATGAGGAGTATGTTCAAAAGGTTGTGAACAGCGGTCTTGAACTGCACCCGTATACTGTCAACGACAAGGAAAGAATGAAGCAGCTGATTAATTGGGGAGTAACCGGTATGTTCACAAACCATCCGGATTTGCTTCATGATGTGAAAAAAGGGAGATAAATAGAAGAACTCCGTGAATCATTTCCGGAGTTTTTTTGTCTATAAACCAACACCTCCATAGTGAAAAATTGCTAAAAAGGGCTTGAACATGCTTTTTTAAAGTGATATGATTTTTATTAGTTCAAAAATCTGTCACATTTTGATTTGAGATAGCGAACCTGTCGTCGGTTAAAATGCCATCAGATTCTATTAGATTAACAGTTGGTCCTTTAAGCAGCGCATCCTGCTTGATACTAACCGTCAATCCTTCTTCAGCATACCCCAATACGGGAATGCGGGAGAGATTGGCGGTTTTTTTGTTTCAGGAAACCATCTTGAAACCGCTTTACTAAGGTATAAGTATTACGAGGGGGAAAAAGAGTGAAAAAGACAAAAAATCGGTGGCTGATTGCCGCCTCGGCCGTAGGGATTCATATCTCCATCGGTTCGGTTTACGCCTGGAGCAACTTTACCAATCCATTGATTGAGCAGTTTGGCTGGTCATCAAAGGAAGTACAGCTGACCTTCAGTTTGGCGATTCTATTTCTGGGATTGTCAGCAGCATTTCTTGGCCACTTTGTTGAAAAGCATGGACCAAAAAAGGCTGGTCTTCTGGCAGCAGGATTTTTCGGGGCCGGTATGCTTGGAGCCGGATTGGCCGTAAATATGGGTTCATTGCCATTTTTGTACATAACCTATGGCGTTCTTGGGGGAATTGGTTTAGGGGTAGGCTATATTGCACCTGTATCCACACTGGTAAAATGGTTCCCTGACCGCCGCGGATTTGCAACAGGCCTGGCCATCATGGGATTTGGCTTTGCTGCAGCGGTAGCGAGTCCTGTCATGGATGGTCTGATTAAATCTGTTGGTACTGCTAACACGTTCTTTATTTTAGGTGCAGCATACTTGATTATTATGACATTATCATCTTTATACCTAGAAAAGCCGCCTGAAGGCTGGGCACCTGAAGGCATGAAGGAAAAAGCTGCAGCCGGAAAAATCAAAATTAAACAGGATTTAGCACAGTTAACGGCGAATGAAGCAATAAAGACAACCCGATTCTATTATTTATGGTTCATGCTGTTCATTAATGTAACGTGCGGAATTGCGATTTTATCTGCTGCAAAGCCGCTGGCACAGGAAAGCATAGGCCTGACAACGGCAGAAGCAGCCACGCTTGTCGGAGTGCTTGGCATCTTTAATGGACTGGGCCGTCTTGCATGGGCATCCATTTCTGACTATATTGGCCGCCCGAACACGTATACGATTTTCTTCGTATCACAGATCGCCCTATTCCTTTTGCTGCCGATCACAAAAGAAGCGATTCTTTTCCAGATTATGCTTGCTGTTGTGTACACCATGTATGGCGGAGGATTCTCATCCATCCCGGCTTTTATCGGCGACGTTTTTGGAACGAAGCAGCTTGGCGCCATTCACGGCTACATCCTTACAGCATGGGCAGCAGCTGGTCTAGCAGGCCCGATGTTTGCAGCATGGATGAAGGATTCAACTGGAAGCTATGCTTCAAGTCTGACAAGCTTTGCCGGACTTTTTGTGTTGGCACTCATTGTGTCAATCCTAATCCGTTTTGATATGAAAAAATTGCGCAGGCAAAATGAAGCAAATGATCGTTTGGCAAGTTAAATTTTAATAATAACAGCATTCAAGATAGATAGTGTCTAGCTCCAGCGCCTAGCCCCTCGGGTCATAAGCCAAATCACTCCAGAAATCAGGACAAGGAACGCTTCGTCAGCGATACATCGCCCGACCCAAGCTTGCTTAGGGAGATTTCCTGCGTGATTCGTCTTATGCCTGCCGGACTTGCACAGGATGTGCTGGCTTCAACGTTCGCCACAGGACGTGGCGGTTTTTAGTTGAAGTTCATCTGAGCAAGGCGCTTCCGCTTTTCTATTGGTATGGCACTTGGCAGCGACCCTGCTAAAGACTAACCGCCGCAGAAATCAGCATCTAGTATTTAGAGGCTTTTTGCGGCGGTTTTTTATGAAAAAAGGGAAAATTTAATCCATTTACCCATATACAATAATAAATGCAACTTAACCATTGAGAATTAAGAGATTCAGGATCTCTATTAAATAGAAAAAGATAAAGGAGTGTTTCAGATGGGAAAAACAAAACATCCAGGACCTCAGAATAAAAAGGCCATGCCGGATCCAAAGCATTGGGTGAGTCCGATTCCGTTCGGGCTTGGCAAAATAAAGCCAAAGCATATGAGGGATACAGCAAAAATCCTATGGGAAAACAAAGATAATATCGGCTATGCCACAAATATACTGACAAAAGGTGTCTGCGACGGCTGTGCGCTTGGCGTTTCCGGTCTTTATGACCAGACGCTTAAAGGACCGCATGTTTGTACAACACGTTTAAATGTTCTTCGTTTAAACACAGCCGGTGCGATTAAACCGGACATTTTGCATGCTGATATTGATGAGCTGCGCAAATATGACAGCACGGAGCTTCGCAAGCTAGGCCGCATCCCTTATCCGATGATCCGCAGAAAAGGGGAGCGGAAATTCTCCCGGATCACTTGGGATGATGCGATGAACATGATTGCTGAAAAAATGAAGGTGCTCGATCCAAAGCAGTATGCGTTCTACCTGACGAGCCGCGGAATTACGAATGAATCCTATTATGTGGGCGCAAAAGCAGCCCGCTTCCTGGGAACGAATCATATCGATAATGCAAGCCGTATTTGCCATTCTCCTTCTAAAACCGCGTTAAAGCGTTCCATTGGAGTAGGTGCTTCCACAGCCAACTACCTTGACTGGATCGGAACGGATGTCCTTTTATTCTGGGGAAGCGTAGCATCCAACAGCTCGCCAGTATCATCCAAATATATGCTTGAAGCGAAAAAGAACGGCACAAAAATTATCGTCGTTAATCCATATAAAGAGCCGGCGATGGACAAATACTGGATTCCATCAAATCCTGAATCAGCTTTATTCGGCACAAAAATCGCTGATGACTTTTATCAGGTCAACATCGGCGGAGACATTGCCTTTATGCACGGCATCATGAAGCATTGGTTCGACATGGAGAAAGCGGAGCGCGGTTCTGCCATCAACCATAATTTTGTGAACGAGCATGTGAATGGCTACGAGGATTTGAAAAAGAAAGTGAAAGAGCAGCTATGGGAAGATATTATTAAATCTTCCGGTGTAACGAAAGAGCGTATCATTGAGCTTGCGGAACTGCTTGCGAACAGCAAAAATGCTGTCTATGCATGGGCTCTTGGCCTGACCATGCATTCTTTTGCGACAGATAATATCTCACAGGTTGCGAATCTTGCGCTGCTTCGCGGCCATCTGGGCCGAAAGCATAATGGTTTGATGCCATTCCGCGGCCATTCATCTGTACAGGGAAGCGGTGAAATGGGTGCCGATCCATTCGTATTGCCTGGCGGTGACTTTTATGGAGACAATTTTACCCGCATTCAAAATCTTTGGGGCTTTGAGCTTGAGAAATGGCAGGGTGATATTGTCGGGGTGACACTGGAGAATATTCTGCTGCCTGAAGACCATGAACGGAAAATCAAGCTTTACTATCTATCAGGCGGTAACTTCCTTGAGACAATGCCAGATCCTGATTTTATCGAAAAAGCTCTTTCTGAACTGGATATCCGCGTTCACCAGGATATTATTTTAAATACGTCTACCCTTGTTGATGCAAAAGAAGCGGTAATCGTGCTGCCTGCTAAAACAAGGTACGAGCAGGAGGGCGGCGGTACCTCCACTTCAACGGAGAGAATGGTGTACTTCAGTCCTGAAATTGAAGGAAATAAAAACAAAATTGAAGAAGCACGCGAAGAGTGGAAAATTTATATCGATCTGGCAAAACGCGTAAAGCCTGAAACTGCCCATCTTGTTGATTTTAAAGATGCACAGGAAATCCGGGATGAAATTGCAGTGGCGAACCCGAATTATGATGGCATCCAGCATCTGAAAAAAGCAGGGGATGTCTTCCAATGGGGCGGAGCATGGCTTTGCGAGGACGGCATTTGCCCGACTCCGGATGGAAAAGGCACACTGATTACAGTCGATATTCCTGACCTTGGCAAAAAAGAAGGCCAGTTCATCGTCACATCCCGCCGCGGCAAGCAGTTCAATTCCATGGTCTACAAGGAAGTGGACCCGCTGAATGGCGCCGGACGATACGATGTATTAATGAACGCAGAAGATGGAAAAGACTTAAGCATTGCAGAAGGTGAAGGCATCGTCCTTTACAACGGATTCGGTGTCTTCCAGGGAAGAGCTAAATTCGTCGATATCGCCCGCGGCAACGTCGAAGTCCACTTCCCTGAAGGAAACTTCCTATTGCCAAGAGGCCGCTACGAAAAATTCGCGGGCATCCCTGACTACAACATCACGGTTACCCTCGAAAAAGCGGACCGCTACAATGCACGCAAAGACGTGGAATACAACGAAAAACACATCGCTGAAGATGAAATTGATGCACCAGCATAAAAGGAGGGAGATGGCTTTTGGGCCATCTCTCTTCTATGTTTGAGGGGGATTTTGAAAGGAGCAGGCGATTACCGGCCAAATTTGAATATCATTCAATGAAAATGGTAGTTAATGCGGATGAATAACGCCGAAAAGTGAGCAGTCCGCTGGAAAATGGTAGTTAATCGGAGGGAATAACGCCGAAACCGAAGTAGTCCTCTAGAAAGTGGGAGTTAATCGGGATGAATAACACCGGAACCGAAGTAGTCCTCTGGAAAGTGGTAGTTAATCGGGATGAATAACGCCGGAACCGAAGTAGTCCGCTGGAAAGTGGGAGTTAATCGGGATGAATAACGCCGGAACCGAAGTAGTCCTCTAGAAAGTGGTAGTTAATCGGGATGAATAACGCCGGAACCGAAGTAGTCTTCTGGAAAGTGGGAGTTAATCAGAAGGAATAACGCCGAAAAGAGAGCAGTCTCAGGGGAAATGGTAGTTAATCTGGATGAATAACGCCTAAAATGGAGCTGTCCTAGGAAAAATGGGCGTTAATCTATAAAGTGATAAGCTAACAAGAACTGTCTGCCCAATTACCAAAATAGGCTCGTCCTCCTGCGACATCCATTATTTCCCTTCGTCATATATATTGAGGTGAAAATAATGAAGAAAATCAAACAGGCAATTGCAGCAGGAGTCATTTCTCTGGCAGTTATTTTTTCAGGGGGAGCAGTTTTGGCGGACCACGGCGGAGATAAAGAAATAGCTGTGGTAAAAAAAGGGGATACACTATATTCTCTGGCTAAGAGGCATCATCTGAGTGTAACGCAGATTAAGGAGCTGAATGATTTAACAGGTACGACCATCTATCCCGGTCAGCGTCTCATTTTATCCGGGGAAGAAGCTGGATACCATAAGATTATTGCCGGTTCTTTCAGTAAAAAAGAGAATGCGGAAAAGCGGGCAGCATTGCTGAAGAAAAAAGAAATCCCTGCCGCAATTAGCACGGCTGTCATTGATGGCAAAACCTATTACCGTGTGCAGGCAGGTGCTTTTAAGGACAGGAGGAATGCTGTGAATGGGCTGGAGACAGTCAAAAAAGAAGGAATTAAAGATGCCTTCATTCTTTCCAGCGGCGAGCTTCAAATTTTTGGCTTAAAGCCTGGAGATGCCTATGATGACATCATATCGAGAATGGGAAAGCCAAAAAAGACTGAGACACAGCTCAATATTAAAACGCTTTACTACCAGGCTGATGGTGCCGGTGTAAGGGCAACCTTAAATATGAAGGATGGTACAATTGGAAGCCTTGCTGTATATCCGGAATATTTAAGCCCGCGTATGTTACCTGCTCTTCCCTTTACGAAGGCCGAAGTTGTTAAAATGTATGGAGATGCTAACAAGACAAAAACGGTCACTTGTTACGAATCAGCCAAGTGTGAAGAGTTAACCTACCAGCTTGATCATTTCGAACTCAAAGTCCGGATTGACAGGGATCAAACCACTGTTCAATTTCTTGAAATAACCGATCTATCTTATCGATAATTCTATTTGGAGGCCTCCTGAGCCTCCGTTTTTTTTGAAGGAATATTCTTCCTTTTGAAGAATACCTATATATCTGGGTATTATTTACCAAATCAGGAGGGAAGGTTATGGAACAAAGAAAATGGATACCGATAAAGGAAATGGACGGATCAAATACGCTTGTTTGGGGTGATAAGCCGGAAGTGATGCCTGAACAGGCATTTATCTCACTGACAAGAGGGGAAGGATTAAATCTCATTCAATTGTTTATTAATCAGGTGCTGACATTATTGGTAATGAATCAGATGAAAAAAAGCACCGGGTCTACTCTATGCTGAACTGAATGGAGAACTAAAGAAATGGAAGGGAACCGGGCAGACCATGACCGTATGGGACGGAAAGCTGATGCCGAAATTCCGTAATCACAATACACATGGTTTTGCGATGAAATTTTTTACTTGGATCATCCATCGGAAAAACACAAAAAACTACTATCTTACATATTCTGTAAATGAGACAATCCCCACCGTTCCTGAGGTGAGAGAAATCTTAAGAAAATACGGCAAGTTTTATGATGGAGGTGTTCTTGCCAGGAAGGCTGCACCGCCAAAATTTGAGAAAGATAAGAAGTCTTCATAAAAACCAGCTCCAATTATGGTTTTGGAGCCGGATTTTTTTGCTTTTCTGAAGATTTACTAATCACACCCATTATTCCGCGCGTCACTAGGAAGGTCGCCAATATAGATATGAAGCTATAATAGGAATTCCATGATTTCTTATATTTGATTAACTGTGTGTGTTTTTCAAGAAAATGCTCTGCGATTGCCGAGGGAACACTAAAAATCAGGGACTTCAGCAGGATGCCCCATAGTCCGCTATTTCGGGTCTGCTGATTAAAATAAACACACGTGACAGGAAAAATGATATAGCTAAATAATACACTGACATCAAACGTTTTAAACAGATTAACCGGGTACTTGAGATAGCCTTTTCGCACTAAGAGATTATCTAAGAAGGTGGCAATATAGCTTTTCAAAAAGAACACGATAAGCCAGTCTTTTATAGGAGGCTTTCTGACCAGATGAAAAAAAGCCCCAATTCCGAAAATAAACAGGCTGCGCAGCAGATTTCGTTCAAACTTCCGTCCCAATTGCAATTTCTCCTTTTTAACCTGGTGTTACTAAAAAATCAGGTTAAGACTTTAGTATAACTTTAATGCATTCCTCTGTTTTCAGATCAAATGATTCATAACCATGCTTTCAGCTTTTCATGTGTTTCCATTGTTTCAAGGTAGCCAAAGCCTAATTCGTCCATAATTACGCCCTCCTTTTAACTGTTAATGTTTCTTCTTTCAACTGCTTTATGCGTAATTCACAGTGACGGGCAGAAGAAATAAATACCACAGGTTTCGAAAGTGGGAAATGAGCAAAATGAGTATATATCTGTAGGGAGGATTATTTATGATGAAAGAAATGGGATTGAATGAAACATAGGAGCTTCATGAGCTTCTGGTTTTTAAAAACCTGGTCTCACTAAATCGTTGGCTATGGGCGGGCTTGTTCAGGATTCGACTTTAAAAACGGTATTGCAGGACAGTGAGGCTAATTTGAAAAAACAGCTGGAAACGGATATGAAAATTACTGAAACCGCATTGAAGCTAAGTGAAAAGAGTTAATAGGTCCAGACAGGAAAAAACTTCTATTGAATCCTCGTGTAAATTATATTATTATAATAAAACAAGCTGCATTGTACGTAATCATACTAAAGTTTTAACCTTTAAGCTGAAATAGGGAGTTTAACATCGGAACAGGAATGACAAGCCTCTGTCTATAAGACAAGGAGGACAGGCAGGAATGTTTCTGCGAACACCCACTTTGAGGAGTGGTGGTTTAAAACTTTCTTATCACAGTTACGGCAAAAGCGGCTACATACTTATGTTATCAAACCAGTTTCCAATCGGGGGCTGGTTTTTTTACATATTTAAATTATAATTACTCTGTAATTAAAGCATCAGGAGGAAAAATGAAAAAACTGCTTAAAATTATTTTATGGATCATCTTGCTATTAGGAATTGCCTTTTTGCTCTTTGAAGTATCGAAGTCCAGGAACTTTCAGTTTTTCGGCGGCCTTGTTAATAAAGCAGAAACAGAGGACAAAGTCGCAGCCATGACTTTTGATGATGGACCTGGCGTTAATACCGATGAAATCTTAACGATTTTACGGGAAGAGGATGTTAAAGCCACGTTCTATTTAACAGGAAAAGAGATTGAACATCATATGGAAGATGCAAAAAAAATTGTGGGAGAAGGGCATGAAATCGGCAATCATTCCTACTCTCATTCACGTATGGTATTAAAATCTCCCACTTTTATCAAAGAAGAAATTGAGAAAACAGATGATTTAATCAGGCAGACAGGCTATGAAGGAGAAATTCATTTTCGCCCTCCATACGGGAAAAAGTTATTTCTCCTGCCTTACTACTTGTCTAAACAGGAGCGAAAGACGGTTTTGTGGAATATCGAGCCTGAAAGTTTTCCGGACATTGAAGGGGATGCAGATAAAATCACGGAGTATGTGGCGGAAAATATAGAACCAGGCTCCATCATTCTTCTTCATGTCATGTATGAAAGCCGGGAAGAGTCTCTGAAATCTGTTAAGAAAATAATTGCTTCATTAAAAGAGCAAGGATACCAAATGACCACCGTTTCGGACTTGCTGAAACATCAAAAATAGAGCTGTCTATACAGCTCTATCTCCCTTTTACCCCATACAGAATGCAGCCAACCCCGCAGATCACCCATAAGATCTTGCTTAATGAAACTTTATCAGCCATTCCGGTCAATCCAATGACTGTCGTCAAGAGAAGCACAGGCGGTCCAATAAGGGCCAGTGAACTATTCACAATCAATGCTTTTTCGATATCATTCATTTTTAAAATTAATAGTGCAACAAAGATTTCAATGCTACCGGAAATAAGGCGCAGAATGGCCATACCGAGAATCGCTTTATCAAGAAAAAGAAACATCACGTACCTCCTAAACCTTCTTGTCGTCATTATATGAGAGCTGACCGAAATGAAGGACAAGTTTTCAAAAGAAAATATTTCATAAGTATTACAAATGTTACGAATTGCAATGATTGGATGTTTTTCCAGAATCCTTAGGATGCTCCTGGAAGTATTTCTCTTTGCTTAAAGACTAAAGTATTTCTTAGACTATAAAACTTAAAAAAACCCCCTTGCAGGAATCCCAGATGGAAGAATAATGCAAAATCGGCCGAGAGCTTTTACTTAAATAATCTATTCTTAACGCGGCTGTAATCCTTTTCCATAAGGGATTCAGTAAAATAAAAGAAAGGGGGAATGGCTATGGAAAAAGCTATTTTAGATCATAATGACTTATTGGAAATGCTGGATGGATTGTTAAGAGAACCAAAATTATTCTGGGAAGATTTCTACGAAGACCGGGATAAAGAGATTCCATTTTTCAAAGTGAAAGGGCCGGATGAAAACCTGTCTGAGTATATTCAAAATGGCCTGCAGGCGGGGAAGGTACTCGAAATTGGATGCGGCCCAGGAAGGAATGCTGCTTTTCTTTCGAAGAATGGGGCACAAGTGGATGCTATTGACTTTTCTGAAAAGGCAATCAAATGGGCAGGTGAAAGAGCAAATGAAGCACAGGTAAAAATTAATTTTGAATGTGTATCTCTATTCGACTTTCATTATGAACCTCAAAGCTATGATTTTGTTTATGACAGCGGCATGTTTCATCACCTTCCGCCCCATAGAAGGCTTACATACCTGGAAATAATCAAAGCGGCACTCAAGCCTGGAGGGAAATTTGGATTGGTATGCTTTAATCCGGATGGAGCACTTCCCACGCCGGATTGGGAGGTATATCACATTGGCAGCCTAAAGGGAGGCATCGGATATACGGAGGAACGATTGAAAGAGATCTTTCAAGATGACTTTCATTTTCTGGAGCTTAGAACGATGAAAAAAATACAGCAGCCCAGTGATCTATTTGGGGAAGATTTTTTATGGGCGTGTTTGATGAGCTTAAAATAAATTCAGGAGGAGAACATGACTAGGAAAGTGACTGTTACCCCCTATAATCCTGATTGGGAATTTAAATTTCAAAGTGAGTCAGAGTTACTCAAGTCCATTTTTCAAGAAGAAATTCGGGCCATTCACCATATTGGGAGCACTTCGGTTCCTGGTCTGGCAGCAAAGCCCGTCATTGATATAATGCCTGTCGTAATAGATATTGAGAGGGTTGACCGCTTTAATAAGGAAATGATTTCACTGGGTTATGAGCCCCGTGGAGAAAACGGACTGCCTGGCCGGCGGTATTTTCAGAAAGGGGGAAATCTGCGGACACACCATGTCCATATCTATGAAAAAGGGAGTCCTGAAATCACGCGCCATCTTGCTTTTCGTGATTACCTAAGAGCAAACGGAGAAGACGCAAAACAATATGGAACCTTAAAATTGGAGTTAGCGAAACAGTATCCCTTTGACATAGATTCCTATATAAAAGGGAAGGAAGCACTTGTGCAGGAAATTGAGATGAAGGCAATGGAGTGGTACAAAAAGAAGCATTCATTCTAGGCAGTTTAATTCCGTTCATAACATCTTCGGATTGAAACTGGGGAAAACAGTTTAATAGAGTCCGAAGTCGGGTTAACTTCGGACAGAAAAAGCGGAAACCGCGTCGGCAGAGTCGGAACCCGGGACAACTTCGGACAGAGAAAGGGGAATTTGCGTTCGCAGAGTCCGAACCTGGGTCAACTTGGGACACAGAAAGGGGAAATTGCACTCATAGAGTCGGAACCCGGCCCTACTTCGGCCAGAGAAAGCCGAAACTCCGACGCCAGAGTCGGAACCCGGCCCTGCTTCGGCCAGAGAATAGCAAAATACCACTCATAGTGTCCGGACCAGCCATGACCTAAAAATGGACAAGCAAAAACCTTTCCGCACAATCCAATCCAGCTATGACTTCAGGTAACAGCAGCATAATGTTTGGCGGTCCTAATCGAATCGGCTTGCATCTTCAGTCCATTTATTATTCATAATTCCGTTCAATAATGAAATGAGCATAATCCCCGCGGAACATCGTTTTGGAATACTCGATTAAGCTTCCGTCTTCAATATGGGCATAGGTCTCAAGCGAGAAACACGGTGTTTCAGGTTTGATGTTTAGCAGTTCACTAATTTCTTCTTCAGGGAACCCTATTTCTAAATGCTCCACTGTCTTTTGGATTTTTAATCTGTATTGATTCTGCAGCAAATGGTATAAGGATTTTTCACAGGCCTCCCGGTTCAAGCTGGGGGTCTTTTTCCATGGCAGGAAGGCTTTTTCATATTGAAGGGGCTCTTCATCAGCAAACCTGATTCGTTCGAGAACATTAACCGGGTCGCCTTCTGACAGGTCAAAGACTTCTGCTAAGAAGGAGTCGGCAGGGATGACTTCCAGGTTTATGACTTTTATGAGCGGGTTCTTTCCCTGCATCGCCATTTGCTTTGAAAAGTTTTCCACTGTAGAGGTCAGGCGCTGCTTCACTTTATTGCTTGATACAAATGTGCCTCTGCCTTGCTGGCGATAAATATGGCCTTCTATGCTCAGCTGCTGGAGTGCTGTTCTAATAGTCGTCCGGCTGACTCCGTATTTTTCACAAAACTCCGCTTCTGTCGGCAATTTGGTATCCGGTTTGTATTCACCGTTTCTGATAAGTTCAAGAATGCTTTCTTTAACCTTTAAGTGCAGGGCGCTTTCCTCGGCAAAACCGTCTTTCATTCCCGTTCCTCCTACTCTGTTCTTCTATCTATTATTCCATAGAATATATTGTCATATCAATTATAAAATAATTTGTAATAACAAATTTTAAAAATGTATTGAAAAATAGAATATTTGTAATTACAATTAGTTTCAAGCATAAGGTATTAAAAGGAGGTGATGACTTCAAAAAAGAAATATCTTTGAATTAAATTGACTGAATAATCTGTTTTATTGACGGTACTATTAAGTTAAGCAATTATTTTATTTTTTTGAGATCGCTTACAGAGAAAAAAAGGGGGGTAATCATGAATATTTTGTTGTGCTGTTCGGCTGGAATGTCTACAAGTCTCCTGGTGACAAAGATGAAAGCTAGCGCTGAAAACCAGGGGATCGACTGTAAAATCTGGGCTGTTGGCAACGGGGAGGTTCGAAGCCATATTGATTCGGCAGATGTCCTGCTGCTGGGACCGCAGATTCGGTTTATGACCGAGCAATTAAAGAAGGAGGCAGGAGGCAGAATTCCGGTAGCTCCCATAAACCCGATGCATTATGGCTTATGTAATGGCGAGGAAGTATTAAAGCAGGCTATCTCATTGATAAAGGGTGAATAGTGATGATGACGTTTATTGAGAAATATATCATGCCTTATGCTGTGAAATTCGGCAATAACAGGCATTTGCTTGCTATCCGGGATGCCTTGATCGGGATGATCGCCATCACAATGGTGGGATCGTTTGCTGTTCTATTTAATAATTTGGGGGAAATCATTAAGCCGTACGGCAGACTCATGGAAAGTATTTTCGGCGAATCCTGGAAAACACTTGGCGGAGATATCTGGTGGGGCACCTTTGCCTTCTTAACCATATTCGCTGTATTTGGCATATCCCACAGGCTTGCCAAATCGTATGGGGATGATGGATTCGAGGCGATGCTGGTTGCCGCAGCCTGCTTCTTCCTCTTAATCCCTCAGGTAGGCCAGGTGCCGGATACGGAAGGTGCCTGGGGCTTCATTGGCTATGGATACTTTAATGCAACGGCTTTATTTACAGGAATTGTAGTGGCACTTCTTGCGACCGAATTATTTATCCGTCTGACCAGGATAAAAGCCTTCATTATCAAACTGCCGGACGGAGTTCCACCAGCCGTTGCAGGGGCTTTTGCCAAACTGGTGCCGGGCATGCTGACGATTTTCCTATTTGGAGTGGCAGGCCTTCTGTTCAGAAAAATGACAAATGGTGAATTTTTGAATGACTGGCTGAATACAACCCTTGTAGCACCTTTGACAAATGCTGCCGATTCACTGCCATTTGCGATCCTAATAGTCTTTCTGGTACATGGTTTTTGGTCGGTTGGCCTTCATGGACCAAATATTCTTGGGGGTGTTACAACGCCTTTATTTACATCTCTTGGAACCAAAAATACAGATTTATATGCTCAGGGAGTGACGGATCTTGATAAGTATGCCATTCTCGCAGGGCCATTTCTGGATGCCTTCGTATATCTGGGCGGCTCAGGAGCAACTCTCGGACTTATCATTTCCATGTTTATTGCAGGACGTAAGCGGCATAAGCAGCTGCTTGCATTAGGAACGCCGCCTGGTATTTTTCAAATCAATGAACCATTATTATTCGGGCTTCCAATTGTGTTAAATCCAATCTGGCTGATTCCGTTTATTTCAGCACCAGTCATCATGACGGCAGTAGCGTATCTGGCTATTAAATGGGGCCTTGTTTATCCAGTGGTTGTGGCAAGCATCCCTTGGGTGACGCCTGCAGGAATTGGCGGCTATCTTGCAACAGGAGGACATATCTCCGGTGCAGTGCTGGCACTTGTGAATTTAGCCATTTCCATTGTCATTTACCTGCCATTTGTCTATATAACAGGGAAAATGGATGAAAAGAAACTGAAGCAGATGCAGCCGGAACAAACACCAACAATTCAAGGTTAGGCGGGTTAAAGAATGGATAAAGAAAAGCTTTATCAAATTTCATTTCAGCTTATTTTGCACAGCGGGAATGCCAGAAGTCTCGCTATGGAATCCATCCGGGAAGCAAAGGCAGGCAAGTTCGATGCGGCGGAAGCTAAAATCCGGGAAGCCGAGGAGGAATTTGTGCTGGCACACAGACATCAAACGGAGTTAATTCAGGGCGAAGCTTCCGGAGCTCAATTCGATCTGCCCATCATTCTTGTCCATGCCCAGGATCATTTGATGAATGCACTCACTGTCAAAGACATGGCACAGGAATTCATCGACCTATACAAGAAACTAGACTAAGAGAGGTAACAGAATGGCACAGCAACCAGATAGTATAAAGATTGCCGTGATCGGCGGAGGTTCAAGCTATACACCTGAATTAATTGAAGGATTTATCAAAAGACATCAGGAATTGCCTGTCAGAGAAATTTGGCTTGTGGATGTGGAGGAAGGACGAAATAAGCTCGAGATTGTAGGGCAATTAGCGAAACGGATGGTTGAAAAAGCCGGTGTTCCCATAGAGATTCAGCTTACATTGGATAGGAAAAAAGCGCTTAAGGGTGCCGACTTTGTTACAACCCAATTCCGTGTAGGACTTTTGGCTGCAAGAGCGAAGGACGAGAGAATTCCGCTGAAATATGGAGTGCTGGGCCAGGAAACCAATGGACCGGGGGGGTTTTTCAAGGCCCTCCGAACCATTCCAGTCATTATGGAGATCTGCCGTGAAATGGAAGAGTTGTGTCCAAATGCATGGCTCATCAATTTTACCAATCCAGCAGGGATAATTACAGAAGCAGTCCTGCGATACAGCAGCATCAAAAAAGTGGTTGGTTTATGCAATGTGCCGATTGGAATGGAGATGGGGGCAGCACAGTTAATGAATGTGGACCACAGCAGAGTAAGGATTGATTTTGCCGGACTCAATCACCTTGTCTATGGACTTGATGTCTATGTCGATGGAGTGAGCGTCAAGGAAGAGCTGCTGAAAAAGCTTACAGACAAAGAAAAATCAATCACAATGAAGAACATCCATGCGATGGGATGGGAACCGGAATTCCTGCAGGCATTAAATGTGCTTCCTTGTCCTTACCATAATTACTACTATAAGACCCGTGAAATGGTGGAAGAAGAAATTAAAGCAGCTTCAGAAGGCGGTACACGGGCTGAAGTGGTTAAAATGCTGGAGGATGAGCTGTTTCAGTTATATCAGAATCCAGATCTTGCTGAAAAGCCTTCCCAGCTTGAAAAAAGGGGAGGCGCTTATTATAGTGATGCGGCATGCAGACTCATTCATTCGATATATACAGATAAAAGGGATATACAGCCGGTTAACACCCGGAATAATGGTGCTATTGCAGGCCTTCCGTCAGATTCAGCCGTGGAAGTCAGCTGCATTATAACGAAGGATGGGCCAAAGCCGTTAGCGATCGGAGAACTTCCAGTTTCAGTCAGGGGACTGGTTCAATCTATTAAATCCTTTGAAAGGGTGACCATAGAAGCGGCCTTGACTGGTGATTATAATACTGCTCTGCTGGCACTGACAATAAATCCGCTGGTGAGTTCCGACAAAATAGCGAAAAAAATACTTGATGAAATGCTCGAAGCCCATCGTTGCTATTTGCCGCAATTTCAATAAAATTTTGCAGGGCAGCATTATTTTCAGGCTGCCTTGCATCTATTTAACCGGAGGCCTCTAAATATGATAAAACTCATCGTCAATGCAGATGATTTTGGATATAGTCCCGGCGTGAATTATGGAATTTTGCACAGCTATTTATATGGAATTGTCAATTCCGCCACCATGATGATGAATATGGCCGGAACCAGGCAGGCCCTGGCTATGACTAAACAATATCCGGGGTTACGAACTGGCGTTCATTTAGTCCTCACAAGCGGGAAGCCGTTATTAACAGATTTAGTGACCTTAACTAATAAAGAAGGGTACTTTAGATCTCAGGGGGATTTAGAGGGAATCTCTCTTGAAGAATTGGAACTGGAGTGGTCTGCACAAATTGACCGTTTTATCGGGGCTGGTCTTACGCCTTCCCATTTGGATAGCCATCATCACGTTCATACACGCGAAGAGTTTCTCCCAGTAGTTCAGAGCCTGTCCAATAAATACGGTCTCCCCTTCAGAGTCAATGGCAATTTTGCGCTTGAAGGGGTCAAAAGCCATACGGACAGGTGCTTATTCGATTTTTACGGAGATGGCATTCAGGAAGACTATTTCAGCACGCTGGCAGAAAAGGCTGAAGACGGGGAAACAGTGGAAGTCATGTGCCATCCGGCATTTGCAGATCAATTGCTTATGGAGGGGTCTTCTTATAATTTAATGCGCTTAAAGGAACTCAGAATACTATGCTCTGCAAAACTTCCGTCTAATATAAAACTGATATATTAAAAAAACAGTGTCCGTCTCGGGACACTGTTTTTTAGTCAATTACTTCTTTATTTTCTTCATCTCATCTGCAACAAACTCAACGTCTGTTCCAACAATGATCTGCAGGTTCGTTTTGCTTAATTTCATGATTCCTTTAGCACCATGTGCCTTCAGTGCGCTTTCCTTCACTTTTTCCATATCCGCAATGTTTAAGCGCAGGCGTGTCGCACAGTTATCAATAGAAGTAATGTTGTCAGCACCTCCAATATCTTTAATAAAATGGCTTGCCATAACTTCATACTTGCTGTTGCCCGTTGAGACTGGTTCATCTTCATCTTCCACGATATCTTCGTCCTCTTCACGCCCTGGCGTTTTCAGGTCTAATGCTTTAATTAGTGCATAGAAGATAACGAAGTACAGAATAGCGTAGATGACGCCAATTCCCAACAGCAGCAGCG
This sequence comes from Bacillus sp. 22-7, assembly GCF_010628845.1. Classification (NCBI taxonomy): domain Bacteria; kingdom Bacillati; phylum Bacillota; class Bacilli; order Caryophanales; family Bacillaceae; genus Bacillus; species Bacillus sp. 22-7. The sequence goes on from NZ_NJQY01000043.1 coordinate 32,040, forward strand.
GCTTTTCAGCGATATTAAAGTTCAGTGCAAAATCGAGTGCTCCTGCTGAGAATGTGAAGCCATCTCGTATGCCCAGTAAGGATGTTACCCACATGGAAACCCCGGTTAAGATGGCATGCACTCCATATAAAAGAGGTGCGATGAACATAAAGGAGAACTCGATCGGCTCTGTAATACCAGTCAGGAATGAAGTCAGCGCAAGACCGATGAACATTCCGGATACCGCTTTTCTTTTTTCAGGCTTAGCAGTTGCAATGATCGCAAAAGCTGCAGCCGGCAGACCGAACATCATCACAGGGAAGAATCCAGTCATGTAAGCTCCTGCTGAGGGATCTCCTGCAAAGAAGCGGGCAATATCTCCATTAACTCCTTCAAATTCGCCGAACTGGAACCAGAATAAACTGTTCAATACATGGTGCAGACCCAAAGGTATTAAAAGACGGTTCATAAAGCCGAATAGTCCTGAACCTAAAGCGCCAAGACCAATAATCCAATTGCCCAGTGCATCGATTGCGCCCTGGATAGGAGGCCAGGCAAAACCAGCAATTGCAGCCAGAAGAATCATAGTGACGGAAGTGATAATCGGAACGAAGCGTCGTCCGCTAAAGAATCCGAGCCAGTCCGGAAGCTTAATATCATGGAAGCGGTTATACAATAAACCAGCAATAATACCAGCAATAATTCCGCCCAGTACTCCCATATTTATATTTTCATCGATGGCAATTGCACCCTCGGTCAGCACCAGAAAACCGATGGCGCCGGAAAGGGCAGCAGCCCCGTTATTATCCTTCGCAAATCCCATCGCAACCCCAATGGCAAAAATAAGTGCCAGGTTCGCGAAAATAGCATTGCCGGCATTCGCGATGAACGGAATACCCAATAAATCATCCTGTCCAAAGCGGAGCAATAGACCAGCGGCAGGCAGGACGGCAATCGGAAGCATTAATGCCTTACCAATTCTCTGTAGAAATCCTAACATATTGATCTCTCCTTAATAAAAATAATGAATAAGAAAGCGTTTTACTAAACTGTCGTAATCATACCAAAATATAAATATAGTTGTCTATACCATTTTTAAAAGAAAAAATTTATATACTTTTTAAATTTAGGTTTCTCAGCGACTTAATTGGTATAGACAACTATACTTTAAGGTGTTACGATATGAAGTATAAATGGGTTTATTTTATTCCAATATTTTGCCTTCTTTAGTGCAAATATATACTTAATCAGCTTATTGCAGGGAGGAACTCATGATGGAGATTATTAAAGTAAACAACTATGAAGAAATGAGTAAAACCGCAGCAGAATACATCACCAGGAAGGTATGCCAATTTCCTGAAGCTTCACTCGGATTGGCAACTGGGAGTACACCTGTGGGAACATATAAACGTTTGATTGAAGATCACCGGGATAACGGAACATCATATAAAAAGGTGACAACCTTTAATTTGGATGAGTATATCGGCCTTTCTGGAGAAAACCCGCAAAGCTATCGATATTTTATGGATTCTCAATTGTTTAACCATCTCGATATTCTTAAGAAAAACACTTTTGTCCCAAGCGGTACGGCCGAGGATATGGAAGCAGAATGCCGAAATTATGAAAGTAAGCTTAAAAACCATGGCGGCATTGATCTGCAAATTTTGGGCATCGGCAATAATGGGCACATTGGCTTTAATGAGCCAGGCACGCCGTTTTCATCTAAAACTCATATTGTTGATTTAGCAGATTCCACTATTAAAGCCAATGCAAGGTTTTTTAATACGATCGAAGAGGTGCCGACCCAAGCCATTACCATGGGAATCGATACGATTATGCAGAGCAGGGAGATCCTCCTGCTTGCTTCAGGTGGAGCTAAAGCCGATGCGATTGGGCAGCTTCTTGGAAATGGACTTAATGAGCAGTTTCCTGCATCTGTATTAAGGAATCATCCGAATGTAAAAGTGATTGCAGATGAAGCAGCACTAAGCGCATCCAAAGTCAGGGTATAAATGGGGTAGGAAGTATGCTGGAGAATTATCTGAATGACATAAAAGATTTATTGTCCCTTGTGGAAAAAGAAGAGGGACAAAAACTGAAGAAAGCAGCCCGTGCAGTGGCTGAATGTATCCTAAACGATGGAATTATTCATGTGTTTGGCTGCGGGCATTCTCATATGCTCGGAGAAGAGCTGTTTTACCGTGCAGGGGGTCTTGCCCCCATTAAACCTATTTTCGTTGAGGACTTAATGCTGCATAAGGGTGCAGTCCGTTCTTCTTCCTTGGAAAAGGAAAATGATTATGCCGGGGGATTTATGGAGAATGCTGATATCCGTCCGAATGATGTTGTGATTGTGGCATCCACTTCAGGCCGGAATCCAGTACCGGTGGATGTAGCTGAAATTTCAAAAGCCAGCGGGGCATTCGTGATAGGAATTACTTCCCCGCGCTATGCTGAAACTCAATTCTCCCGCCATAAACACGGAAAGTATCTGTTTTCATCAGTGGACCTGGCGATTGACAACCATATCGAGCCAGGAGACGCATTGATGCAGCATTCATCAATGGGCATTAGTTTCGGCTCCGCATCCTCTATTATTGGCTTTGCGATTGTAAACAGCCTGATGGTGGAAGCAGTTGAAGTGATGATTGAAAGCGGGTTCGAACCGCCTATTTTTAAAAGTGGAAATGTAGATGGAGCAGATCAGCATAACCGAGAGCTGGTGAAAAGATATAAATCCCGAATTCCGCTTCTGGAAGGATAACGGAATGGATTTAACAAAGGCGATTGAACTGACCAGGCAGGCAATGATTGAAAGCATATATTCTAAGGGGCTAACTGATGTAGATACTTTGAAATTAAGCCAGGAACTGGATAAGTTAATTGTTGAATCACAGCGATTGAAACGAGAGGCTAAAAAATTGGACCCTTATGAGGTTATTTGCAAATAGGTATGAAGAAATTGCAAATAAATAAGATAATTTGCAAACAGCCTGGGCAAACCTGCAAATAGAATGGCAAACTTGCAAATAGAATGGGAAGACTGCAAATAAAATGAAATTCTAAAAACAAGTAGAGACCAATTTGCAACTAAATGCTGTAATTTGCAAATAAACGAGGAAAACTTGCAAATAGACGCAGAAAACCCGCAAATAGCCTCTGCCAATCGATAACGAAGCCAAATTCCAACACATAAAAACCGCTCAGGCCATCATACCTGAGCGGTTTTTCCGTCCTATAGTGCATCTTTTATCACTTTTTTCGAATAGATCACAGACAAAATTCCGAAAATCGAATAAAGAACGGTGTAAAGCGCCATTACCAGGATCATCGGCATCCAAAGCTCGCTGCCGAAGAAGAACCATCCGGATTTTACAGCAAAATAGCTGTGGATAAGGCCGACCACCAGCGGAATTCCAAAGTTGAATGCCATTTTGGATCGTATTCCACGCAGCAGGTCTCCCTGTGTAAAACCTAGTTTCCGCAGGATTGTGTAATTTGGCTTTTCATCCTCACTCTGATCCATTTGCTTGAAATAAAGGATGCAGCCCGAAGTGACCAGGAAGGTCAAGCCAAGAAAACCGACAATAAACATAACAAGCCCCATATTCATTTTCTGCCTTTTGCTCATTTCCATCTGGGACTCGGCACCTACGCTGAATTCCATATCCTTAAAAAGTGCATTCGCTTTTTCGACATCGCTGTCCTTTTTCATATCCACACCGATGAAAAGTGAATGCACCAGCTGGATCTCTGGATCAAGGTCAGCTTTCAGCTCGCCATATACCTTTTCATCCACAATGGCCACTGGCAGTCCGCCAGATGTAAAATAAAACGGAATGACAAAGTCTTTATTCAATCCTAAATATTTTTGTTCAATGGCTTTTGTTTTTCCTTTGAACTCAAGCTTTCCTGAGTCCTTGAGCGTCATGAACTTCTCCAGTGCATCGTTATATCCTGTCAGAACAGTTTCTTTCGGAGAAAGCTCCACGCCGGAAATGGACTTTTCGCTTACAACAGGCAGGTGCATGTTTGGCGAATCAAAACCCATTTCGTCCAGATTAACATCCAGGATGTCCTTCATATCGGCTTCCACCTGTAATACTTCAATGGTTTGATCCTTATAGTCTAATCCATTTTCTTCAAGCCTATCCGCAAACTTATCTGCATCCTCCCGGCTTGTGAATGAAAAGTGGGAAGGAAGACTGTCCTGGGCTGATTTTTCCGCTGAGTAGTAGGAAATATAGCTTAATGACAGCAGCCCGATCGCAAGGGCGGACACAGTTGTAATGATCGTTAAAAGCAGGGCACTCGACTTCATGCGGAACATGATGGAGGACAATGAAAGAACTTCATTAACATTCAGGTATCCATCTTTCCTTTTGCGGATCAGGCTGGCGATGAAGCTTACTGATCCTTTGTAGAAAAGGTAGGTTCCAATGATAACAGAAGCAAGGATGACCACCATCGCGAGGAACAGCTCGTTCATGGATGTGAAATCCCCGCCAAATAAGAGGGAAGAGATATAATAGCCGGTTATGATCAGGGCTAAACCAAGCACCCCCAGGATCATTTCCAAAATGGACAGCTTTTTGACTTTTCCTTCTGCATTCGAAACCACCCTGAATAAAGATAGAATGGTTTGCCTTTTGATAAAAACAAAATTCATCAGCATGATAAAAATATAAATAACCGTAAAGACGATGACAGTCTGCAAAAGCGCCTCACTTGAAAAGTGCAAGGAAGCAATTCCTTCAACACCTGTCAATTTAAAAAGGACCATCAGTATTAACTTTGAAACCGAAAAGCCAACAAAGATCCCAATGATCAAGGACCCAAAATACAGCATAAGATTTTCCAGGCTAAGCAATCTGAAAATCTCATTCTTGGTCATTCCAATCAGCTGAAACAGCCCGATTTCCTTGCTTCGCCTTTTGATAAAAATCGTGTTGGCGTACAGAAGAAAGATTGAAACAATCGCAACGAGCAGAATGGAGGCCGTTTTGATGGCAGCCGCGCCTTTAATCGAACCCTTTGCTTCAGACATGGAGGGATCATATTGCAGGGTGACAAAGGCAAAATAGAGCGCGACACTGAAAATGAGCGCGAAAACATAGAGATAATAATGTTTCAGGTTCTTTTTCAGATTTCGGAGGATGATGGTATTAATGCCCATGCTGCACACCGCCCAAAACGCCTTGTGTCTTCATAATATCATTGAAAAAAGCCTGTCTTGATTGATCACCTTTATTCAGCTGCGTATAAACCTGGCCATCCTTGATGAAAATAACCCGGCTGCAGAAGCTTGCCGCCACAGGATCATGGGTAACCATGATGATGGTTGCTTTCCTTTTCTGATTTAAATCACTTAACTTATTTAACAAGTCTGAGGCTGACTTCGAATCCAGCGCACCTGTCGGCTCGTCAGCGAAAATAATGCTTGGCTCATGAATAAACGCACGAGCTGCAGAAGTGCGCTGCTTTTGCCCGCCGGAAATTTCGTTCGGATATTTATCTTTTAATTCTAAAATCCCAAGCTCAGCCGCAACAGCTGCAAACTTCTCATCTGCCTCTTTTTTTGGTGTTTTGCTGATGGAAAGCGGAAGAAGGATATTTTCCTTCACTGTCAATGTATCCAGGAGATTATATTCCTGAAAAATAAATCCGAGATGCCTCTTGCGGAACTCAGCGAGCTGTTTTTCCTTCAGTCTTGTCATTTCCTTTCCTTCAATGTTGATTTGCCCGCCGCTTACACTGTCAATAGACGAGAGCACATTGAGAAGTGTGGTCTTCCCTGAACCGGAAGCGCCCATAATGCTTACAAATTCACCCGTTTCAATTTTCATATCAATTCCTTTTAATACTTCCTGCCTATTAAATTTATTGCCGTAGCTTTTATGAATCTTTTTGGCTTCAAGTACAGTCATGTGTTACCATCCTTTCTTTTATAGCTTAATTATAGAAGGGTACGTCTATGTAAATCCTTCGATTGGACGAACAAACAGCAAAAGCATGTGACATTTTTGTCACATGCCTGTTATGCTGACGAAATCATTTCTGGTAGGGAAGACAAGGGTCATGATGGTGCCTTTGCCTAAAACAGACTCCACAAGGATTTTTATTTTTAGCTGGTCTGCGGCTTTTTTGGCTAAATACAACCCCATGCCTGTTGCTGCGTTTTCATGATGATTTCCAGTAGATGTGAACCCCTTCTCAAAAATCCGCGGCAGATCTCTATGATCAATTCCTCTGCCAAAATCTTGAATCCTTAAGGATATTTTACCGTCATGTGTGGAGCTTGAAATCAAAATGTCAGATTCCTCACTATATTTCACAGCATTAGTTAAAAGCTGGCGTATGATAAAGCTGAACCATTTGGCATCGCTCAAAGCTTCTGTTTCTTCCATTTCCATTTCAAAGCCAATGCCTTTTTGCATGCACCAGGACTGCAGAGATTTGATTTCACTGAACAGTATATCTTCGAGATGAATCATTTCAATATACAAGTCATTTTCCATCGAAGGAATTCGCTTTTGATGCAGCTGCTGATCAAGAAGAAGGTGGATGCGCAGCCATTCATATGTAAGGGCAGATTTAAGATTTTGATCCTCGATCCGGTCAATCATAAGATGCATGGCCGTCAAGGGTGTCTTGACTTCATGAATCCAGGAGAGCAATTCATCTTTTTCCTGCTCGAGCTGTGTCCAGTTCCGGGTGTACTCCTGTTTAAACCGCTCGGTTTGGCTGACCAGGCCTGACTCTATTATTTTTTCAAAAGGACTTTCAGATTCCGGTATGCTCGACAGATCTAAATTATCTTCCCGCTCAGCTATTTCTTTGTAAAACTTTGTTTCCTTTTGATAACGAATTAAAAAGAATCCAGTAAAAATGATTGAAGATAAAAAGACGTAATAAAGGAAGGGTTTAAGGGATAGGGCTGAATCGATATATACTACAAAGGCAGCAAGCACCTGAAGGAAACCAAACAGCAGGATCCAGCTTAACCGTTCCCTGATATATTTCCTAAACATGCGAGGCATCCTCTTCAATTGCTATATATCCCTGGCCGACCTTTGTTTCAATCCTTGCGCCAAGCCCAAGTTCATCAAGCTTTTTCCGCAGTCTGTTAACATTGACCGTCAGAGTATTGTCACTAATGAACCGTTTGTCATCCCATAGGCTATTAATGATCTCATCCCTGCTGACTATTTGATTTTTTCTTTCTATCAGAAGCTTTAATATGTAGATTTCATTTTTCGTTAATTCTATAGAACCACTCTCATTTGAAACGGTATTCTTTTCGAAATCAACCGCCGCACCGCACCAGGTCTTGAGATTATTCTGAACGGCACTATAGTTATAGACACGCCTGAGGATTGCCTGTATTTTGGCAATCAGGACTTCGAAGTGAAAGGGTTTTTGGACAAAATCGTCAGCGCCAAGCTGCATGGACATGACCATATCTGTGGGGTGATCGCGTGATGACAGGAAAATGATCGGCACATTCGAATGTGAACGGATCATCCGGCACCAATGAAACCCGTCGAACTTAGGAAGCTGGATATCAATAATGACCAAATCTGGCTGAATGCCGGCAAACTCCTTCATAACATCACTGAAATCCTGAATTCCATGAACTTCATAAGACCACTGGGAAAGCCGGTCTTTGATTTCAGTAAAAAGGGAGGCATCATCCTCAATTAAAAGCACTTTAAACAATTTGCTCACCACACTTTTGCATATTCCTTCCATTATTGTATAGGAAAAGACCAAAGTCTGCCAGAATGTTTCGGGGCTGTGTTAAAATAAGGTAAAAAGCAGGTTTTTTGCATGGAAATCTTTATCTACATCCTTATTATTTTGATTGCATCCATTTTACAGACAAGCACGGGATTTGGCTTCTCAATCCTGGCCACACCGTTTTTGCTGCTTCTTTTTGAACCTAAAGAAGCCATTCAAATCAATTTGATTTTATCTTTATTCATTTCTGCTGCCTTATTTTCAAAAATCACGAAGGATACAGACTTTGGAGTTCTGAAAAGGTTCGCAATTGGCAGTGCAGCCGGGCTGCCTATCGGTATTGGAATTTTTTTGTTTTTGGACATTTCCCGGCTGAAGATAGCTGTCAGTTTCATTATTTTGCTTTTAACACTCCTTTTGATGGCGAATTTCCGTGTGAAAGAAACAAGCCGGAGGGATTATTCAGTGGGCGGATTGTCAGGAATCATGACAACCAGCATTGGCATGCCCGGTCCTCCGCTTCTGTTGTATTTTTCAGGAACGGATACTGAAAAAGAGCGGCTTAGGGGAACTACTTTGGCTTTTTACTTGTTTATCTACTCGGCCAGTTTGGTAATTCAGATTATCTTTGCAGGGACCAATAAAACAATTTGGCTTTCAAGCTTGTATGCTTTGCCGCTGGTGCTGCTGGGTCTATACCTGGGACAAATTTTATTTGTTAAAATCAATCAGCGTTTTTTTAAGATTTTTACATATATTATATTGATTTTCACTGGAGTTTACCTGCTGATTGAATGACTGAAAGAATTCCTTTAAATATCACGAAAACGGTGTACGCGATGAGTAAAAAACAGGTCTATTGGAGCTTAAGCTTCCTGTTTTCCTTCTTTGGTTTTTACCTTATAGAACATGTTTTTACGGTAAAACCCAATGTGATTTCCGGCAATGGAAATTTAGGCATCCTCATCATATTTCTTTGTACACCTGTCTTTATTTCCAGTTGGGTTTATACTTTTAAACTGGCAAAAGCATTACTATTGAAAAATAACAAAATGGCTATAGGGATTTTGCTGTTTTCGCTTGCTGTCAGTGCTTTGCTGATGGTCGGAATTTATGATTACACAAATGAACTGATCTCGGCTCTTGGAGGAAAACCGGATAACCCGGAATCAAGAATTTACCGTTTTGGCTGGTTTAATCAATACACTAATAGTCTTTATTTTAATGTTTTTACCTTTTTCTTATCGCAAATCATAGCAGTGGTTTTTGGCATTTTTTCAGCTATGAGGAGCTCAAAACTATATTAATATGTTAAGAGCAGATTATGGCACAGTGGAATAAGGCTTTCAATTTGGGGTAATTCAAAGAGCCCTTTTTACCACTGCGTAATAGTTTCAAGGATATTAAAGAGTCTTTTATACTATCATTGCACGAGGATATCCCTTGTTTTAGATACAAAGCTATGAATTTCAATAGACGTTTCCCTTAAAATTCCCCCAATTTACATCTTTCAGCCCCGGTCCTACAATTAATTATGTGAAAAGTTAAAAAATATAGACTTTTCATTAAGAAAGGGCGGGAGAGAGAAATGAAAGTGAAAAAAGGGGTACCCTATAAGGTGCTGGCTTCTGCATTGGCAGCAGCAATGCTATTCGGGGGAACTGTCTCGGCACAAGGAGCTCAGGATGATGAGATTAAGGCTCCAAGTGTTGAGGACATTGTCAAACAGGGGCAGAAAATATTTTTGGACCAGCAATACCAGGCTGAAGCAAATGCAGTGGACAAGCTGGGATATAAAGATCTTATAGAAAAAGGGTTAACGAAACCATATGAGCCTAATGAAGTTTTACGTGTAATTGTTGAAGTCGAACAGCCGGCTGATATTGAAAAAACGAAACAAAGCAAAAAAAGTAAAATGAAAGCAAAACAAGACGAGGTAATTTCAGCCCTTTCCAAGAAAAAATCCTTCAAGAAAGTGAAGCATCGCTTTTTTGAAGGGTTTAATGGGTTCAGTCTGGAAACCGAGTTTCGCAATGTAAAAGAAATTCAGGATATTCCTGGTGTCACCAACGTACATATTGCGAGAACATTCCAGCCATCCATGGGTGCCAGCAAGGAATTAGTACAGGCACAGAAAGTCTGGGAGCGGCATGGCTATGAAGGAGAAGGGCTGCTTGTTGCTGTCGTTGACTCAGGATTGGATTATACTCACCGGGATATGACATTGACGGATGAAGGGAAAGACCAGCAGAAATGGTCTGAGGGAGGAATCCAGGCAAAACTCTCTGAAACGGCAATTAATGATGTTTGGTATAGTGACAAAGTGCCGACAGGCTATGACTGGGCCGATGAGGATACGGATGTCATCCCCCGCGGACAATATGGAAGCCCGCATGGCATGCATGTCGCCGGTACAGTAGGTGCTAATGGCAATGAAGAAAAGGATGGGGTCAAGGGGATTGCTCCCGGTGTCCAGTTATTAGCTGAAAAAGTCTTTTCCGATAACGGCGGGGGAGCTTATGAAGATGATATTATTGCCGGAATTGAACACGCTGTTACTATGGGGGCAGATGTCATTAACATGAGTCTTGGGTCAGATGCCGGCTTTGTTGGAGAAGAAAATGACCCCATCCAAAAGTCAATCCGGGAAGCAACTGAGCAGGGTACCCTGGTAGTAGTGGCTGGAGGCAATTCATCTTACAGCACAAAAAATAATATTATGGAGGCCTCTGCTAAACCTTATGCAGAAAATCCGGATATCGGCACAGTCGGGGAACCTTCTGTCAGTCCATTTGCGCTATCAGTAGCATCCTATGAAAATACTAAATTGCATATGAATGCACTTAGTGGTGAAAAAGGTTTGCAGCTTCCATACCAGGATCAAACCCATGTTAACCTCAAACTCTCAAATGTGTTAACAGCAGGTGAAAGCTATGAAATGGTATATGTGGGGGAAGGGAAGACAGCTGATTTTGCCGGGAAAGATGTTGCAGGCAAAATAGTCGTAGCAAAACCAAATCAAAAATATGGTTTATATACCTATGTCCAATCGGAAGCCAGAAAAAATGGTGCCAAGGCAGTTATCCTTGTACCGCCTCATGATGAAGCGGATTTTCCTTTCTTGTATTTTAGTCCATACTTAACCCCTGCAGCTACTACCAGCAAAGAGGATGGGAATTCCTTAATTTCACAGCTGTCCAAGGGACAAACAGTGAAAATGCAGATGAGCAAAGGTGTTTGGGTCGATAATGCTGATAAAGATAACATGTCAGACTTTTCTTCTTTTGGAACGCCGCACACGCTTGACTTCAAGCCTGAGCTATCAGCACCGGGCGGAGGAATCTATTCCACTGTTCCCGGCAATGATTATGAAATTATGAGCGGTACGTCCATGGCTGCGCCTCATGTCGCAGGCGGATCAGCTTTGCTGCTGCAGGCTTTATATGAAAAAGGATTGCCGCAATCCAAAGAAACGGCATTAAAAGCGAAGATCGCATTAATGAATACGTCGAAAATCATTCAGGATTCGCGTTCTAGCAATCAAGTCCCTTACTCACCACGCGTTCAGGGATCCGGATTAATGCAAATTCAAAATGCCATCAAAACTCCTGTACTTGTGACAAATAAAAACGCTCCTTTGGAACAGGCAGGAGCAGTTGCACTTAAGGAGATTAATGAGAAAGCACACTTCAAACTGAATGTTGAAGCACTTCGGGATGCAGATGTGAAAGATTTGGAATATAAAGTGTACGTTGATGTTTTAACAGACGAAGCAGAAACAAAAGAGTTTGACCTGGACAACGACGGTAAGTTGGATGCCAAGGAATATTTAACAATGACCAGCAAGCGGATTTCAGGTGCTTCTGCCATCGTAAATGGTGAGAAAGTGACAGATGAAAAAGGAAAAACACTTAAAATTAAGCCGGGACAAAACAAAAGTCTGGATGTACAGATTCAATTGCCGGATAGTCTAAAAAAGGAAACATTTGTCGAAGGATATGTCCGTCTTGTGCCAACAGGAAAAAACAGTGATGCCGCTGTGCCGCTGACAATTCCATATATGGGCTACTTTGGACAATGGGACAAGCCGCAAAACCTAGACCCGGCTGCATGGGAAAAAGATGCCTTCCTGGGATATACAGTCCTATGGAACGATGAAGGCGCACGATTCCCAATGGGATATGACCCGTATACTGGAACCTTTAATATGGACCGCATTGTGATTTCTCCTAATGCTGTTTTGCCGGGTGTTTTCCCAACTTTTACAGCTCTCCGCAATTTACAAAAGACAGAAATGTACGTGGAGAATGTTAAAGGGGACATGATCAACTATTTAGGCGACTTCAGTGAATTTACAGGCAAGCCTTGGAAGTTCCGCAAAAATATCATGGCTTTCCGTGACTATATGATTAACGGCTATTTATGGGACGTTAAGGATCAAAACGGGAATTTCGTTAAAGATGGCTCTTATCAATATGTGATCAAGACAACACTTGATTACAAGGATGCCAAGCCCCAGGAAGTAAGGCTTCCGGTTCACGTAGATTCAGTTTCACCAATCGTCTCGGATATTCAAGTACAGCCAAAGGACGGCCAATATGAGATTTCCTTCAAGGCAGAAGATAACGAAGGGGGAAGCGGCTATAATGGTGCCATCATCTGGCATAACGGGAAGTATATGCCGCTCGAACCTGGAAAAACTTCTGCCCTTGTAAAAGAAGAACCGAAGAGCGTAGTAGTTTTAGGAATTGACCATGCATTAAACCAGAGCTATGCTGTATGGGGAGATCCTTCCTATATAGATGAGGGGATGCTAGTGAGCTACTTCAGTGTTTATCCTAATAAAAATGTGAATGCAAACACCCCTGCCGGCATCAATGCATTTGCAAATAACCGCGTAAACTGGACAGTGAACATTAAAGATGAAGCAGGAAAAACCGTTGATACAATCAATGTTGAAAACGAACATGAAATTCACTTGAAGTGGACTCCAGACGCAGATCTTCCGAATGGGACTTACACCATTAGTGCGGATGTATCAAGTAAGCAGGGCTTTAAAGTGACCACGAGTCCTAAAACGGTTACAGTATTTCATAACTAAAACGATCAAAAGCCATGGACGGTAAAAAGGTCCATGGCTTTTTAATATTTTTCAATGCCTTAGGTTCAAGCTGAAACAGATGTGTTCAATTTTTTTAGGGACGCAGATTCCTTCTTCCCATGAAGGAAATAATATAAAATGGCTGATAATAAAACAAAGATTGCCATCATACCATATAATCTGCCATAGCCTGTAATCGGAATAATGAATCCCAGCAAATAGGGGCCAAATCCCAAGCCTGCATCAAGAAAGATAAAGAACGTTGACGTCGCCAATCCCATCCGATGAGCGGGTGTCAGCTTGACGGCCACTGCCTGGGTGCAGGACTGCATGTTCCCAAAGCCCAACCCAATTAGCGCACCAGCCAAAAGCAAGGTGAAACTGCTGTTTGCTGTGCTAAGGACAAACATGCCTGCCGCCAATAAGATAAAAGCGGGGTACATAACATAATTTGCTCCTTTAAGATCCATCAGCCGTCCGGTAAATGGACGCGAAACCAGGACAGCGGCCGAGTAGATGAGAAAGAAAAAGCTCGCAGCCTTCACTAAATCGACTTCTATCGCATAAAAATTGATAAAAGAGAGGACACCGGAATAACCGAATGCGATTGCCAGTGTGATGAATGCAATCGGGACTGCTTTTGGCTCGATAAAGCTGGAAATTTGGAAGCCCTGCTTTTTCACACCAGAGGCTTCTATTGCAGGAACATATAAAAAGAAGGATGTTATCAGGGCAATGATGCCGATGGCCAGACAGAAGGCAAAAATCAGTTGGAAAGAAACCTTTTGCATCATCAACAAGCCAATAAATGGCCCAACAGCCGTCGCCAGTGTTGTACTCATGCTGAAGTAGCCAATTCCTTCCCCCTTGCGTGCTGCAGGAATAATTTGTGCCGCGATGGTTCCAGTCGCGGTGCTGGCCACTCCTAAAGCAATGCCGTGAATAAACCTGGTAATCAGCAGGAAAGCAATCCCAATGTTCACGAAATACAAAAGAGTCGTCAGTGTAAAAAAGATCAAGCCGATAAATAGTGTTTTCTTGCGTCCAATTTTATCAATGGACCGCCCGATATATAGCCTGCCAATGAGCGTTCCAATGATAAAAATGCCTGTCACAAGCCCGGCCTGGCTGGTGGTGGCACTATAGTAATCCACTGCAAAAACAGCGATGGTCACCATCAGCAGATAGAAAATCAAAGTTAAGAAAAAATTAACCGATGAAACAATAATAAAATCCTTTGTCCAAAGCTTCGAATTCAATTTATAACTCTCCCTGCATTAAATTTTTGCGGATCAGGCTCATCAGACGAATTCCTTCCAGCTGTTCCTCCTCTGAAATTCCTTGTAAAATTTCCTGTTCGAATTCATCGATTGTGGCGCGGACTTCCTGATAAACCTTTCTGCCTGCACCAGTCAGCTGCATTCTTTTTTCCCGTTTGTCTTTAGTTGGAACCGATTCTAAATAGCCCATTTCCTCCAATTTTGCAATCGTCCTTGTGACCGTTGGTTTTTCAACGCCAAGGTAATGGGAAAGCTCTACCAATGTAACGGAACCATCATTATACATGGAATACATGATGGACCACTGAGCCCGGTATAATTGATGCTTGCTTAACTCAGTATTCAGCCTATTTTCAAATGGGCGATACAATAGCACGAGCTGATGAAAAAAACGCTGGAATGTTTCGATCTTAATAACCTCCTAAATGGTTACTTTGAGTAATAGTTATCTAGAGTAACTAATTATTTATCCATTATACCTCTCTAATCGGTGACATGTAAACAGGCCAAATCTTTATTTGCAAGACAGCTCTCCATTCAATAAAAGAAGGCAGATTTGTGACATTGTGTCATATTCAGTTGACGTGTGACATGATGTCATATACAATTCAATTGTAAGGATGACACAGTGTCACATAGAGGTGAAAGCATTGACTGACATTCATTTGCTAATTTCTAAATTGAGGGAACAGGGAGTAAATGCTGCAATCTGCAAAAAACCAGCCAGTACTAAACCACCCAAAAATAAGGTTAAAATTCAAAGGAGTCCATATGGCCACAAATACACCCGAGCAAATTACACTGAGAGAACTAAGGACAGATCTAGTGCGTTTTATGATGTCCTACAAGTTCGCATTGGAAGAAATAAACACGAAATTAAATATCCTTAAAGAAGAATTTCAGTATGTGCATGACTATAATCCGATTGAGCATGTAAAATCACGAATTAAATCTCCAGAAAGTATATTTAAAAAGCTGCAAAGAAAAAAATTGGAGATTTCTTTAGAATCCGTTAAGCAAAATATTAGAGATATTGCGGGTGTCCGCATTACCTGTTCCTTTGTTTCCGATATCTATAAGATCAAAGATATGCTTGAAAGCCAGAAAGATATAACCGTGCTCGAATGCAGGGATTATATTCAGCATCCCAAGCCAAATGGCTACCAAAGCCTTCATCTGATTGTCCAGATCCCCATTTTTATGTCTGACAGGGAAGAGCTTGTTCCTGTGGAGATTCAAATACGGACGATTGCGATGGATTTCTGGGCGAGCCTCGAGCACAAGATTTACTACAAGTACAATAAAGAAATTCCGCAAAGAATAGTGAAAGAACTGAAAGAGGCAGCTGACACAGCTTCACGCCTCGATCGGAAAATGGAGAATCTCCATGATGAAATGATTGCTTTAAAACAGCTGGATGATGATGAAGCCATGACTTTTTCGCCCGAAAGCCTGCAATTTCTGCTGGGCCATAAAGGGATTAAAACTTAAAGGAGACGAAATATATGCAAGTGTGGACAGATATGCCGAATTTCGTAAAAAGGGAGCTTGAGCAGCTTGAAGAAATAGTATCTCCCATCATGAAAAAAGCTTCCAGATATATTTTTTGGTCTACACCCTTGATTATTCTGTCACTAATCAATCTCATGACCTTGTTTTTCACAGTTCAGGATGAGAAAACATCGCCGGCAGCCATTCTGATTTACGCGATTATTGGTGCGCTCGGTTTCGCACTTTCTAAAGAAGGGAAGCATCAGCAGCTGGAAATTCAAAAACTGAGCTTACAGTACATGAAAGAACGGATTTCTAAAAGCCAGTGGGCTTCTGACCCTATTAAAACGAGATATCAAGCATTGATCAATGAGAACCCCAGAAAGGCTGTCCCTTATTTTATCCAATTCTTAAAGGAGGAAAAAAGAGACTGGCAATAAGGAGGAACAAAATTTGCCGAAAATTACTTTTTTCAATTTGCCTGAAGACAAACGGGAAAACTTAGTTCTAGCGGCCAAAAAGGAATTTGCCCGCGTCCCGCTTTATCAGGCATCCATATCCAATATCATAAAAGATGCCAAAATCCCGCGTGGCAGCTTTTACCAGTATTTTGACGACAAAGAAGATGCGTTTTTCTACTTATTAAATAGCCATGTGTCTGCTTATAAGATGCACTTTCTTGAAACGCTCCAAAAAAATAATGGTGATATTTTTGATGCGATGATTGATTTTTATACAGCCATTATTACAGAAGAAAAAGAAAATCTGCAGTTTTTGAGGAATTTGTTTCTTAATATGACGCACCGGATCGAAAATGTTATGGCAAGAAGCTTCGGGGAAAATGACCTGAATGAAAATTTTAAGAAAATCAGCAATCTGATTAATAAGGATCGGCTGAATATTGAGGACGAGCAGGAGCTTTTTCATATGATGCAGATTATTTCTTCTGTCACGTTTCATAATATCGTTAAAAAATTTGCGGGGGACCTGCCATTCGACGAAGCTGTCCATAATTACAAAAAAGAAATCTATTTACTGAAAAAAGGGTTCTTATCAGAATGATTTTCAGAAAGCCTGTCTCTAAAAGGATTAGAGACAGGCTTTTTTGGGAAGGTAAAAAATAGCATGGAGCTTATTCCTTATTAGGGGAATAAATAAAACAATATTCAGGGAAAGGGGCTATTTATGACGAACAAGAACAGATGGCTGATTGCCCTTTCAGCCGTCGCCATTCATTTATCAATTGGTTCGGTCTATGCATACAGCGTTTATCAAAATCCATTGAAAGAAACGCTAGGCTGGGAAAAGACCGATGTCTCACTGGCATTTACCATTGCCATTTTTATTCTGGGAATTGCGGCAGCCTTTTTTGGCCGGTTTGTAGAAAAGCGGGGGCCAAGAGTGTCAGCCATGATTGCTGCTGTCTTCTTTGGAATTGGGATTATTGGATCCGGGTTTGCCATTCAATTGGAGAACTATATCCTATTCCTGATTTTCTTCGGTGTCATTGGGGGGCTGGGTCTCGCCTTTGGCTATATTGCACCTGTCTCCACACTGGTAAAATGGTTTCCTGACAGAAGGGGACTTGCCACAGGGATGGCAGTTATGGGCTTCGGTGCAGGGGCGCTCATTACAAGCCCGATTGCCAGCAGATTAATGATTGCCACATCAATTCCGACAACCTTCTACATCCTTGGAATCAGTTATTTTGTACTGATGATTTTGGGAGCGCTTTACATCGCTAAGCCGCCTGAAGGATGGGCACCTGAAGGAATGGAAGAGAACAAGGAAGAGAGGCCGGTAAAAGCGGACCTGGCACAGATGACTGCCAATGAAGCAATTAAGACGAAGCGTTTCTGGCTGCTTTGGTTTATGATGTTCATCAATATTTCTGCAGGCATCATGATTCTCTCCGTTGCCGCACCAATGGCACAGGAAATCACTGGAGCCAGCGCCATCACCGCAGCTAGCATTGTAGGCATTATGGGCCTCTTTAATGGAGGCGGAAGAATTGGCTGGGCGTCTGCATCCGATTATCTTGGAAGAGGAAATACATATATGACCTTCTTCCTGATCCAGGTTGCTGCATTCTTCATTCTTCCATTCATCACAAACTCGTTTGTCTTTTCTGTTTTCCTCTATATCATTGTTTCATGCTATGGGGGCGGATTTGCATCGCTTCCGGCCTTTATCGGAGACCTGTTTGGAACCAAACAGCTTGGCGCGATTCATGGCTATCTGCTTACATCGTGGTCGATCGCCGGTGTGGTCGGACCTATGCTTGTCTCGAGCATCTATGAAAATACGCAAAGCTATACGATTACCTTCTATGTATTTGGCACCATGGTTGCCATCGGCTTCATTGTTTCCCTGCTGATGAAGCGCGACATCAAGAAAATCAGAACGGCTAAGAAAGAAAAAAGAACAAGCGGCCAGCTTGTGACTGAATAAAGAGAAAAGCTCCTGCCGGGTCAGCTGGCAGGAGTTCTTTATTAGAAGCTAAGTATATAATTTTTGAACGT
>NZ_NJQY01000043.1:50172-54704 GCF_010628845.1 Bacillus sp. 22-7
CACAAGCCAATCCTCCCAAAAAGGAAAGAACGCCTTTCCGGGAAGCTCGTCTTGTGCTTGTCGGGGGTGGGCAAGGCGCTTGCGCTTTTATTAATTTTCGAATGAAAATGGATGAACGCGGTCATTAGAGCAATCCGGGCAGATAACCAGCATATCAAGACTGTATTCCTCTTCTTCCGTTTCCTCTATGTGCCCGCAGATTTCACAGACCTTTGCCAAAGTTAACGCCCCCTTATTCATCACTTGATAGGATGTTATATCCGCAGTCTTTAATAGCCTGTTCAAAATCCATGACGGAAGCAGCATCTTCATCAAATGAAATAACTGCTTCACCACTCATGGAATTCAGCTTAATCTTTCGTACACCCCAGACATCATACAGAGCTTTGCTTAGTTTTTCTTCATCCGTCTGATTCATGTTTTCAATAGATACTGTTCGAGTAATCATTAAAAATCACTCTCCTGTTTTATAATGACTGTGCTCTTTGCCCATTTCCCTGCCCATCCCTTTGAGAAAACCGAGCATAGAATTGATGGCCAGATTAATATCAGGATCACGCAGCGCTTTCATAAGCCCGAGCACACCGGTCTTTTCGTTCCTTTTCATCACTTCTGCCGATTCATCAAGGCCTTTTGTGACAGCACTCATCATGATATTCATCTGCTGCGGATCGAGGGAGCCCAGAAAATCGACGGTATTAAAACCGTTGCGGATGATATTGTGCATGTTCGGCTGGTTAACCTGGTCAATCGCAATGGCAGCCACTTTTTCTTTCGAATGCAGAAATCCCTGGATAATATCAAGTATTCCAGACTTTTGCAGCTGTCCGATGATATCGATGGCACTTGAGAGGGCCTCACGATTCTGGCTGAGCTGTGTTAAAAGACCCGCTATATCCTGTGCTTGCTCTTCCTCGGCTGAAGGCTGAACCAGTTCAATTTGCTTGATCGCTTTCGCCATCGTAGATACCCTCCTTTTTCAGCATTTCCGGAATGGAGATGAAGTCGTCCCGGCTCCATTTTTTCTCTGTTTCGACGCCAATATGCGGCTGTGGGTTGCCAAATCGGAAGTTGTGATGAGGAAGCGGTGAATCGCCGTCCCGTTCCAGCACTTCCATTTTCACCTGCATTTCCTTGTAGTTCGGCGTATGGGTAATTTTGTCATGATAGCTGCTGGTTAGCTTGTTGACTGCTCCCATTCCTTCAGTTGTATGCATCGGCAAATACAGTTCTTTCCCCTTAACCTGATCTGTCACCCATACTTTTACTTTAACATGGCCGTAAGGGGAGGTGAGTCGCACAAGACTGCCGGTTTTGATGTTCCGCTCGTCTGCCAGTTCAGGAGAAACCTCCAGCCATAGCTCCGGCACCTTATAGGAAATTCCTTCGGATTGATAGGTCATATTGCCTTCATGGAAATGCTCCAGGATTCTTCCATTGTTCAAATGAAGGTCATATTCCTCTCCGGCTTCAAAAGGAGGAGTCCAATCCACAGTAATTAAGCGGGCTTTTCCATCCGGAAAATGAAATTGATCCTTGTAGAGTAAAGGTGTATCCTTTCCATCCGGAGCAACAGGCCAAACAAGACTTTCCCAGTTTTCAAGTCGCTTGTAGCTTACACCGGCAAAAACAGGCGAAAGCTTAGCGGCTTCATCCATAATTTCACTTGGATCGTTATAATGCCAGTTTGTCCCAAGCTTGTTGGCCAGCTCCTGAAAAATGAGCCAATCCGGTTTGCTTTCTCCGAGCGGCTCGAAAACTTTATTAAATCGCTGGATCCGCCGCTCTGTATTCGTGAAGGTGCCGTCTTTTTCAAGGCTTGGCGCTGCCGGCAGAATCACATCTGCAAATTGAGCCGTCTTGGAAAAGAAAATATCCTGCACGACAAAGAAATCCAGTTTTTCAAAGGCTTCGTGAACATAATTGATATTCGAATCCACAAGGCCCATTTCTTCGCCAAAAAGATACATTGCCTTTACTTTGCCAGCCTGGATGGCTTCTACAATCTGATGATTGTTGAGACCAGGGTTTATTGGAAGTTCTGTGCCCCAGGCTTGTTCAAAGCGGGTGCGTATTTCGTCATTTTCTATTGGCTGATATCCCGGAAGCCAGGTAGGCATTGTCCCAAAATCACTCGCACCCTGCACGTTATTGTGGCCGCGCAGAGGGTAGGCGCCCGCACCCGGCTTGCCAAAATTGCCTGTAACTAAAAGCAGGTTGCAAATCGCGGTGCTTGTATCCGTGCCGCCTAAGTGCTGGGTAACACCCATGGCCCATAAAATGCATGTGCCTTTAGCATCATGAATCATTTCAGCCATTTTGATTAGTGTTTCTTTTGCGATCCCGGTTGTTTCTTCCGCATAATCCAGCGTGAATTTTTCAAGGGACTTTTTGTATTCATCCACTTGATTCACACGCGTGTTAAGAAATTCTCGGTCTTCCCATCCCTGGTCAAAAAAGTATTTCGTTACAGCTGAAAGCCATACAAGATCCGTGCCCGGTTTCGGATGGATATGCAAATCAGCCCGGTCCGCCAGATCATTTTTCCGAAGGTCAGCAACAATCAGCTTCTGGTCTGCCAATTTATGCGCCCGTTTAATTCGTGTTGCGAGAACAGGATGTGATTCTGCAGGGTTCGCTCCGACAACAATGATTAATTCAGAGCTTGCAATATCCTTCATCGTACCGGAGTCTCCGCCAATGCCGACTGTGCGGATAAGACCCATGGAGGCAGGTGTCTGACAGTATCTGGAACAATTATCAATATTGTTCGTTTTAAAAATAGCCCTGGCAAGCTTCTGGAACAGATAGTTTTCTTCGTTGGAACACTTAGAAGATGCGATAAAGCCGAGGGCATCCGGCCCATTTTCTTCTTTAATGCCAGTGAATTTCTCTGCAATCAAAGAGAGGGCCTCATCCCATGTCGCTTCATAAAATTTTTCTCCCTTTCTGATTAGGGGCTTGGTGAGGCGCTCTTTGCTGTTCACAAAGCTCCAGCCGAATTTTCCTTTTACACAAGTTGAAATCCCATTAACAGGGGCTTCAGGTGACGGCTGGATTTTGAGAATTTCCCGGTCTTTCGTCCAAACTTCAAAGCTGCATCCGACTCCGCAATAGGTGCAGACCGTTTTGGTGCGCTTAATACGGGCTTCCCGCATTGCTGCCTCTACATTGGATATAGCAAAAATCTCTTTATAGCCTGGCTCAACTTCTTTTGTTAAATCAATCATCGGCTCAAGAAGCGGCTTTGGAATATTCGTAAGATAGCCTGCTTTGCCGAGCATCGATTTCTCCATTAATGCATTGCATGGGCACACCGTCACACAATGCCCGCAGGATACACAAGAGGATTCATTAATCGGCACATCATTATCCCAAATCACTCGCGGCTGCTCCCGGTCCCAGGCAATGCTCAGTACCTCGCTCACCTGCAGATCCTGGCACGCTTCCACACAAAGTCCGCAAAGGATACACTGATCCGGTTCATACCGGTAAAAGGGATTTGAGTTATCCTGAGGGTAAGGCTTTGGCTTAAATTCATACTTCTGATGCTCAATCTTAAAATGCTCGGCAGTATTATGCACCACACAGTTTCCATTATTGTTATCACAAACCGTGCAGTATAGCTCATGATTTTTTAAGATGCGGGACATTCCTTCAAGCTGTGCTTCCTTTGCCAGCTCCGACAATGAACTTACTTTTAGATCCGGCTCGGCTTTAGTCGCACAGGACCTTTTCAATTCGCCATCAATCTCCACGTAGCAGGTATCGCACGTCTGAATGACGCCAACCCCTAAATCCGGCTGGGAAGAACAAATCCCCGGGAGAAAGTGTTTATGATCCCGCGCCGCCTCAAAAATCGACTGTCCCGGCTTTGCTTGGATTTCTTTTTCATCCAGGTAAAAGGTGAATTTTTCTCTGTCCATAATACACCACCGCCTATTCATTTCGTTCTATTAAAAAAGTATTTGTTAAAAGTGGGAAATGTATTACAAAATGGGCTGAATTGGCAGTGGGATCTGAGGAGAGAAATGGCTGCTAATGAGGAGCGCTTATTTTCTTGGTAAACCATTTTTCGCACTTGAAAAAAACCTGAGCATGCCCATTGAAAAATTACTCTGTATCCGTTAATATATAAATACAAGCTGCATTGTGCGTAATCATAATAAAGTTTTAACCTTTAAGCTGTAATAGGGAGTTTTACATTGAAACGGGAATGACAGGCCTCCGTCTATATGACAAGGAGGACAGGCAGGAATGTTTCTGCGAACACCCACTTTGAGGAGTGGTGGTTTAAAACTTTCTTATCATTATTTACGGCAATGGCGGCTGTACATACTGTAATCAAACCAGTTCCTGATGGGAGCTGGTTTTTTTGCGTTTAGAAATTAAAATTATGGTTAAACCAAGATAAAGTGAAACTTCACTCAGTGGGGGTTTTCCTTATCCCCCACTGATTGTTAGTCGCGTTCTAGTGTCGCTAAGATCTCCGCTAGCGCTTCGATCAATCGACACTACGAACCCGATTGGTT
>NZ_NJQY01000044.1:0-6005 GCF_010628845.1 Bacillus sp. 22-7
ACCCATGCCGGGCGCACATAAAAAAAACTCAGGCACTCGCCTGAGTTTTTTGTAATTATTACACTTGGGGTTCGTCACTGACTTTGCGTTTTTCTTTAACAGTATGAATAACACCTTTTTCTTTCAGTTCCTTGCCTTTCCATACTGCCCAAATCTGTGCAGCAAGGAAAATGGAAGAATAAGTACCTGCTATTAAACCAATAAGAAGTGCAAACGAGAAGTTTCTGATTGATTCACTTCCAAACACAAGCAGCGCAACGACTGTAAATACAACCGTTAAAACAGTATTTACAGAGCGGCCAAGCGTTTGGCGAAGACTCTTGTTTACAACATCCGCAATATCTTCAAATGACTTGATTTTTTTCTTTTTCTGCATATTCTCACGCATCCGGTCGAACGTTACGATTGTATCATTTATTGAGTAACCGACCACTGTAAGAATTGCTGCAATGAAGGTAATATCCACTTCCATACGTGTAAAGCTAAATACTGCGATAATAAAGAAGGCATCATGCAGAAGTGCCAGTACTGCCGGAATGGCCATCTTGACCTCAAAGCGAATGGATACATAAATGATAATGCCTACAGAGGCTATCGCAAGAGCTTTCAGTGCATTTTTAGCAAGTTCTTTTCCTACAGTTGGTGAAACTGTGCTGACATTCGGATCTTGACCGAATTTTTCATGAAATTGAGTTTTAACTTCTGCTATTTCGTCTTTAGTTAAAACATCTTTAAATCTAGCAACACCAATTTCATTATTATCTCCAGAGATGACAATATCATCTGTCTCGATTCCAAGAGCTGATAATTCAGCTTGGAATTTTTCTTTTGTTAAGGATTCACTTGCCTGCTGCTCGATCCGGGTACCGCTGACAAAATCGATTCCAAGATTTAAGCGGAATATAGAAAGAACAATTATTCCTGCAGTAATTAAAACAGCAGAAAGGATGAAAAACTTCTTGCGGTTCCCTACAAAATCAAATTTATCAAATTTGGTCGGCAAATCAAGGGTATCGTAATTTTCTGCAATATTTTTGATATCACTTTTCTTAACTCCAAACCAGCCTGGTTTCTTATCAAGTGCTTTACTATGGACCCAAAGCCCCATAAGCAGCCTTGTACCGTATACAGCAGTAATAAAGCTGGCCAGAATGCTTATTATAAGCATGGTAGCAAATCCCTTTACAGAACTTGTCCCATAAAAGAATAATACGGCTGCTGCCAGAATTGTTGTGATATTTGCATCAAAGATGGTGGAAAGTGAATTTTTCTCTCCAGCCTGGAAAGCAGATTTGATTGTTCTGCCCACTTTCATTTCTTCCCTGATTCTCTCATAGGTAATGATATTCGCATCAACCGCCATACCAACCCCCAGGATGAGCGCAGCAATACCAGGCAGCGTCAATACGCCATTCATCCAGTCAAAAACGAGTAAAATCAGATAAATATAAAACGATAAAGTAAGAGTTGCAATAAATCCAGGGAAACGATATACCGCAATCATGTAGATAAAGATAATCAATACCCCTATTATTCCGGCAAGAATAGTCGTTTCCATTGCCTGCTCACCAAATTTAGCACCTACTGATGTTGAATAAACTTCATCGAGCTGTACAGGAAGGGATCCTGCATTCAATAAATCCGCCAGTGTCTGTGCTTCTTCAATTGTAAAGTTCCCAACAATGGAAACGGTATCCTGATTAAAGATTTGGCTTACCTGTGGAGCAGATAAGTATTTTGGGTCTTCTTTTGCTGCCTCAGCCTGGAAGGAATCCTGGCCTTCTTCAAAATCAAGCCAAATGACAAGCAGGTTATTTGGCGCTCCCATATTGACAATTTTT
Organism: Bacillus sp. 22-7; assembly: GCF_010628845.1. Classification (NCBI taxonomy): domain Bacteria; kingdom Bacillati; phylum Bacillota; class Bacilli; order Caryophanales; family Bacillaceae; genus Bacillus; species Bacillus sp. 22-7. The sequence continues at coordinate 1,842 of NZ_NJQY01000044.1, forward strand.
TGGGTTACATCTTTAAATTTTCCAGCGCTTTTCAGCTTCAATGAAACACTTGGCTTTCCATTTTCATCAAATGTCTGCTTTGCACCATTTTCAGCAAGATCTGAACCATCCATCATCAACTGATCATTAACATCTCTAAATGAGAGATTAGCTTCTGTGGACAGAATTTCCCTTGCTTTATTCTGATCTGTTACACCGGCAAGCTGAACACGGACCCGCTTATCTCCCTCAATCTGGATATTCGGCTCACTGACTCCAAGTACATTGATTCGCCTGTCGAGCGCTTCGGCAGTACTTGCTAGGACTTCTTTAGTCACCTTCTGCCCATCTTTTGGCGTTACCTCATAGAGAACCTCAAATCCGCCCTGTAAATCAAGTCCAAGCTTAATATTTTTTAGGATGTTGTTTGTCGTTGCCCCAGCCAAGCTACCCAATAATAAAACAATCAGGAAAAAAGCAACGATACGGCTGCGCTTTACCATTCTGAATAAATCCTCCTTAACTATCGCCCGCAGGCACTGCATCAGCGGCGTGATGCATTATTTACCATACATTCCTGCACGTGAAGCCTGCATTACTATCTAATAAGCCTTCCCGTTAATTAAGACTACTGTTTGAAACTTTTACTACTCGTCCTTAACTTTCATTCTATGTATAACCGATTACATGAAAAAGGCCGATTACTCCGCTTTTCATTATGAAACAGATTGTAAAACCTGTCAATTTCCCTTATATCATGTTAAACCATGAAAAAAATTGGAATCACCTGTCTACTTTAATAGTTTTTTTCTTTCTTCTTCGTTATCTAAATCAAATTCAGCTTCTTTAAAAGCCTCGATGGTAGCATAATGAATGTAATCACTCACCTTCACTTCCATTATTTCTTCCACAATTTCAAATAGCCTGACATTTTTTTTGGGTTTTTTCCACTTTTTCTTTGTGAGATAACCCCAAAGTTCCTGTTCAGTCACTTTTTTATATCCCAGAAGCCGGAATTCATCCAGTTTGCTTTCCAATGCAGGCTTTACCGTAGTACGAAAATAATCATATTCATGGCCGATTTTCATTTTCAGCCGCCTCCCCGCCATTAATAACATGGAAATTATGATAGCTTGTCATGCTTTGTCCTCTATCTTGCATATAGATAATTGTATATGATATTACCCATTTTGAGAAGGCAGGGAGTTGAATGTCCAAATTTCTTAAAGGTACCATGATCCTGCTCGCTGCAGGCCTGGTGACCAGGGTCCTTGGCTTTATTAACAGGATTGTCATCGCCCGATTTATTGGAGAAGAAGGTGTTGGCCTTTATATGATGGCCTTTCCCACCATGATTCTTGTCGTCACCATCACACAGATTGGACTGCCGGTTGCTATTTCTAAAAATGTGGCCGAGGCAGAGGCAAGAGGAGATACAGCAAAAATTAAAAAAATATTAATTGTTTCCTTGGCAACTACCATCTCGCTTTCCATTGTTTTCACTCCCGCTTTAATTTTGCTCGCTCCATTATTATCAGAGACACTCTTTACTGATAACCGGACCCATTTGCCTTTGATGGCAATCGCTCCAATTGTGCCGATCATTGCAGTTTCCTCAGTCATTCGCGGTTATTTCCAGGGCAGGCAAAACATGAAGCCTGCTGCCTATTCCCAGATGATTGAGCAGATAGTCCGAATCAGTCTGATCGCTTTAATGACTAAAGCATTTCTGCCATATGGAATTGAATATGCGGCTGCGGGCGCCATGCTGGCAGCAGTCATCGGGGAGCTTGCATCATTGCTTTATTTGATGACCACATTTAAGCTTAAAAAGAAATTCAGAGTCAGGAACCAATTTTTTAAATATGTGTCTTCCGGAAAAAGTACATTTTACGAATTGATGACCGTTGCTCTCCCAACGACAGGGAGCAGAATGATCGGTTCTGTCGCCTGGTTTTTTGAACCGATTGTGGTAGCGCAGAGTCTGGCACTTGCAGGTGTGGCAGCAGCTGCGGCTACGAAGCAGTATGGTGCTCTTACGGGCTTTGCCATGCCTCTGCTGATGCTGCCATCGTTTATTACTTATTCTCTGTCAACTTCTCTTGTTCCCGCTATAAGCGAGGCAAATTCCCAAAATAATATGCGTCTGATCGAATACCGGCTTCAGCAGGCTCTTCGATTCGCATTCATTACCGGGGGCCTTGCAGTGGTGGTTCTTTACGTCCTTTCCGATCAGTTAATGGAAGTGATGTATGGCTCCTCAAGCGGTTCTCATTTTATTAAACTGATGGCGCCCTTTTTCCTGTTTTATTATTATCAGGGACCTCTTCAGGCAACTTTGCAGGCATTGAATCTTGCCCGTGCTGCCATGATCAACAGCTTGATTGGAGCTGTTGTAAAGACGGCCGTTATCTTTCTTCTTGCCAGCCAGCCTGCATTTGGGATAAATGGAGTTGCGATGGGGATTTTGACAGGTACAGTCCTGGTGACAATGCTTCACTTTGCAACCGTTCTGAAAGCTATTTCTTTTACTTTTTTCGTAAGGGATTATATAAAAACGTTTATAGCAATGATTGTATCAGGAGGCTTAGGTTTCTGGATGCTAAAAGACATCCTTGCCTCTGACATGAATACAGCCTTAAGGGTTATTTTGATATCTGCAGTTATCACAATTGTCTACATCATCCTTTTATTAATCTTTAAGCTGATTAAAAAGAATGACTTAGTGCGTATTCCGGGGATAGGCAAAATGATATCGAGACTGGCATTTAAGTAATATTTCACAGGTCAGCTGAGCTGACCTTGTTTTTATTTCCTTTCATCAAGCAGGTCCACATAAAATTGGCCATTTTCATAACTGCAGAATGAAATATTGGAGATCTCTTTATACCCTTCTTTTCGAAGTTCCTGACGCAGCCAAAAGTCACTTTTATTTATCGTTTCCAGATTAGTTTTCTGAATCGTGCCATCTATTATCAAAGGGATCGTTATTCCCCCCTCTTTACTGTCTTTTCTTTCAAACACTGACAGCGTTCCGGAGGATTCAAGGATAGCAAATTCCACATCGGAGATTTTGGCAATATCTTTTTCTCTTAACTGCAGAAGCAGGTCATCAAAGTTATATCGCTGCTTCCTCATGGCATTTTCATCTATTTTTCCTTTATTAATAATAATGGTAGGTTTTCCATCAACTACGTCCCTGAATGTTTTGCTTTTCAGCGAAAGTATGGCCAATACAATTTGTACAACCATCAAAAGGAGCATGGGAAGCACATTTTTTAAAATATTTGAATCCGGAGTTTCAATCGCGACAACTGCAAGTTCAGCAATCATGATATAGACGACCAGATCCAGGATGCTTAGTTCCCCAATTTCCCTTTTGCCCATCAGTCTAAAAATGAGAAGAATGACTGCATACAGAAATAAGGTTCTTACAACGATGATAAGATATTCTTCCACTTCAACAGCACTCCTTTTGATGCAATCCTTTCTATTCTTCCGCATATTTGAACTTTTATGAGTATATGAGGTTTTTTCTTTGAATAATTTCGATTCTATTTTTTCATTGTCTGAATATGCTTGTACTAAGGAAAAGGCTGGTTACCTCAAGGGTCGAAAGCTGTTCCTGTTCACTCATTAAGAAGGGAGAGGGTCCATATAGAAGAATCAAAGAACTTTGGAAGTGCTGTACTTTATGGTATTATTGCGATTTTTGCCATTGCCGTTGCCGGCAGTCTCATTTTTTCACTGCTCTTGAGATTTACATCACTGCAGGAGTCATCCTTGCAGTATATTATTACTGGTGTTTCATTCATTTCTCTTTTTGCAGGCGGGTTCATTTCCGGAGGCAAAGGGAAGCAAAAAGGCTGGCTGCTCGGAGGCTTAACCGGCCTTATTTATTCAATCGTTATTTTTCTTTTTCAATATTTAGGACATGACAGTTTATTTAATATGGAGCAAATGATTTACCACACCTGTTTCACACTTACGGCCATGATGGGCGGTATATTGGGAGTGAATCTTAACACCAAAAGAACCGCATAATGTGAAACTTCAATCAGTGGGGGTTTTCCTTATCCCCCACTGATTGTTAGTCGCGTTCTAGTGTCGCTAAGATCTCCGCTAGCGCTTCGATCAATCGACACTACGAACCCGATTGGTTCAACTAAGCCTCTGCCTGCGCGC
>NZ_NJQY01000045.1:0-10006 GCF_010628845.1 Bacillus sp. 22-7
TGCTCCAGGTTCGGACTCTACATTGGAAAAACCTGACCGCTGTGTCCGAAGTTGCTCCAGGTTCAGACTCAAAAAAAAGACAAGCTTTTTTTCACACTAGTCCCACTTTATTCATATATTATAGTGTCGACGTGTATAAAATCTGTCCATTTTATTCAAAATAAGGAAAAAATGGCTGAGGTGAAAAAAAATGGGATTATTGAATGCCTTTAATGAATGGCGCGAAATGAGATATCAGAATCATGTCAATCGCATGAAGGAAGAAAACAAGTGTCCGGACTGTTACGGCAGGGGTTTTTCACTTTATCCGGGGAATGAATTCGCTTATCATGCTAATCAATTTGACTGCCAGGGCTGCAATGGAACCGGACTGTATTCAGAATGGAATAGCTTATCATAATGAAAGGCCATGATCCATTGGGGATCATGGCCTTATTTTGAACTTATGCTAATGTCTTATTCGACTCAAATTCTTCTTTAACCCTTTTTAAAAGCTCCATATTTGTTAATACTTCATACCCGGTAAGTGCCATTGCCTTAGCTCCAAGAACCATGGCTTCTCTGGCCTGCTCACTCATTGCAGCTTCACGGAATTCATGTGTATGGCAGGCATAAGCCTCATTTGTAATTTTAATATAGGGATGAATGGAAGGTGCTGCCTGGCTGACATTCCCCATGTCCAGAGAACCTGAGCCATCCTTTTGCTCTATTATTTCTTCCTCATTGACACCTAGGGAAATCAGTTCCTTATTAAATGCTTCTGATAAAGGACTGTTCGTAACCATATCATCATAAGAGAATTCATAAAAGGACCACTTCATTTCTGCACCAGTCTGCAGAGCTGCCCCTTCAGCACATTTTTTGACCTTTTCTACTAATTCATTTACATATTCACGCTTTGCAGCACGAACATAAAATTGGGCAACCGCATAATCCGGAACAACGTTTGCCGCTTTGCCCCCTTCTGTGATAATCCCATGAATCCTGGCATCAGGCTTGATATGCTGGCGCAAGGCATTTATGCTGCTGAAGGTTTGAAGAACAGCATCCAGCGCATTTATTCCCAAATGCGGGCTGGCAGCTGCGTGTGCTGACTTTCCAAAAAACTCAAACTGGATCGCATCCATCGCCAGTGATGAACCGCTCTTCACATAATTGTCGAGGGGATGAACCATAATCGCTGCATCCAAAGCGTCAAAAATACCTGCTTCGGCCATGGTCACCTTGCCGCCCTTTGTCTCCTCTGCAGGCGTGCCAAAGACAATGACTTTTCCTCCTGTTTCATGAATCACTTTGCTCAGTCCAATTCCGGCAGCAATCCCCATTGTCCCAATAAGATTATGGCCGCATGCATGCCCAACTTCAGGCAATGCATCATATTCAGACATATATCCAATTACAGGCCCTTCTTTCCCGCTGTCATAAGTAGCCGTGAAAGCAGTCGGCAAACCGCAAGTGCCAATTTCCACGGTAAAACCATGCTTCTTAAGCTCCTCTGTCAATACTTTGCATGCCTTGTACTCTTCATGCCCCAGTTCGGGATTCTCGCCTATGTAAGTGCTTATTCTATTAAAATCATCTTGAAACTCATCGATTTGGTTAATAATAAGATTTTTCCCCATATATCTGCTCTCCTAATCCGCAAATCTATATTTATTCATATATAATTATAATAATACATTTCTATATTATTTTACAGCACGAATTATTTCGTTATTTTCTCCAAAGGCCGTTCAACGATCAGTGCGTCCTCCCAATCCTTGCAGACATCCACCCAGGCTTTGGCATCTGAATATGTATTGATTTCATCAGGAGTCAGTTCAATGGCGGAATTGCTGCTTCCGCATGCAGGGAAAAGGGTTTCGAATCTGTTCATAGATTCATCCAGATAGACTTCCAGGTCATTCTTCAGTCCAAATGGACACACTCCGCCAACAGCATGGCCGGTCTGTTCGAGAACTTCATCCGCTGAAAGCATACGGGCTTTAAATCCGAACGTTTTCCGGAACTTCTTGTTGTCAATTTTCGCGTCGCCTGCTGTCACCACAAGAATTGCTTCGTCCCCATTACCCCTGAAGGAAAGCGTCTTGGCAATTTGGGCTGAGCAGACACCGATTGTTTCAGCAGCCTGCTCCACTGTTGCGCTTGAAGAATCAAACTCCATTACATCCTGTTCCCTGTCCCATTTCTTAAAATGGGCTTTCACACTTTCAATTGACACTCAATCTCACCCTTCCCCTTTGTTAAAATGTTAAATATATTCAATATTTATACTTTATAGTTGTCTATTTTAACATACTATCTGAGCCTGTCACCGTGATAATACTCTTTTATCAGAAGATTTGCATTTGCTCTTATTGGTTCCTTGCACTAATATAAATTTATATTAAAAACACAGATTTAAAGAAGGATTTTTTATGAAACAGACTATTCCATATAAATTTATAGGAGGACGCATTGCCAAAACCGGACTGGCTGTTTTTATAACAGCTTTTATTTGTCATATGCTGAATTGGCCAGCCATGTTTGCTGTAATTACGGCCATCGTTACCATTGAGCCCACTGTTGCGGACTCCATCCGGAAAGCATATGTCAGGTTTCCGGCGGCTGCCATTGGAGCGGGATTTGCTGTATTATTTACGTTCATTTTCGGGGACAGCCCTTACAGTTATGCTTCTGTTTCGCTTGCGACAATCATCGTTTGCCATAAGCTGAAGCTTCATGACGGGATGCTGGTGGCTACGTTGACTGGTGTTGCTATGATTTCTACCGTTCATGACCATTATTTGTCGTCTTTTTTCATTCGATTGGGGACTACCACAACCGGTATTGTCGTTTCCACGGCAGTTAACTTTTTTGTCATGCCTCCCAATTACTCAAAATCAATCATAAAAAACATACATGCCTTATACAGAGGTTCCGGTGACATTTTACTTAAAAGAGGCATTGAGATTTTTAATTCACAGGAATCTGATAGGAATGTCCGCTCTGATTTTCAAAGACTTATAAAAGATATCGATAAGACCGAAACATTATGCCACTATCAAAAAGCTGAATACAGATATCACCGATTCAGCCGTGAGGATATGCGCGACTTTCATTATGAATATAAGAAACTGACCATCTTAAGACAAATCACCTATCACACGGGAAACTTGATCTTTCTGGCGCCTGGCCGGCTGGACATTGAGAAGAGCAGGAAGAAGTTCGCCTTGTCAGTCCTTGAGGATTTAAAAGACAGTCTGTATGATCCGGGCTTTCTTATTTCAGAAACCCAGCGGGAAAAAATCAGCCAGGTAACACAATGGTTTATTGAGCAAAAACAGCTGGACCCTGCAGGCGGTTTAAAACCCCGCACACACCACCATGTCCAGCCTGAAACAGCCATTCTCTATGAAATTCTCTCTATCCATGACTTAATTGAGGAATTAAATCAAATACAAATTATGGAAATAAAACACCAAAAGCTTTTAAAAGCCCCATTGAAGCAGGTGGCCAAAAGGCGGGAAACAGGCATGAATGAATAAAGGAAGACCGGGAATTCAAATCCCCGGTCTTTTTCCATTATGAAGATATACTCGCTTTACCCATCAAATATCCTGCTATGATTCTCGTTAAAGCATCACGATCCATTTGCAGCATGGGAACCCCTGCAACTGCAAGCAGCTTTTCCGTATTATCTGATGGGAAATCAATGGTCCGCTGGAAATAACTGTGGAAAATGCTCATTGAATCATGAAAAGCCTTTTCCTCACTTGTCATTTCTGCAGAGTCTCCAGGGACACACATCTCCAATTGCGGAAAATCCAATACCTCTTTTACTATTTCATACACATCTGATTGCAGAGGCGGGTTAGGGTTTGTAATATTGTAAATCCCGCCATTCTCTGCATGTATCAAGGCGGCATGCAGTGTATCTATCACATAATTCACCGGCACGAAATTCTGGGCCACTTCAGGATCCAGATAGATTCTGCAGGTTTGGCCGTTTGGTTTTCGCAGGGACCGTTTTTTTAAGATCTTAATGCCTTTTAAAAATCCGTATAAACCGAAGTTTGTATCAGCTTCACCTGTTCTGGAATCTCCGATGATAATCCCGGGCCGGAGAATTACAATATCCAATTTATCCCGGAATGTATATACCAGGTGCTCTGCCTCGCACTTGGAAGCTTCATAGGGATTTACAAAATGCCTGTCGGCTGAATAAAGAGCCTCCGCCCCCTCAGTCTCTGTCCCAACCGTATAAGCTGTACTGATATATAAAACCTTAGGACAATTTATTTCCAAAGCAAGCTTCAGAACATTTTCTGTTCCACTCACATTCACTTCAAAAGTCTTATCCCGATCTCTTTCATCAAATGACAGAAGTGCTGCACTATGGTATAAGGCATCTATCTTTCCTTTTAATAAACCCACAAGTTCTCTATTTAATCCAAGATGTTTTTCTGTAACATCGCCTTCCAATATATGAATCTGCTTGGAAAAGCCGCTTCCTTCGCTTTGCATGAAGGCATCCAGCCGCTTTCTGCTTCTGACTAGTAAATAAAGTTCATGACCTTGTTCCAAAAGCTTTAATGAAAGCTTTTTCCCCAAAAATCCGTTTGCACCCGTAATAAGTATATTCAAAAAAGAATCACAGCCTTTCTATCTGACATCCCTTTTAAAAACTTTAGCGGGAAATCCAATTAAAAGCAATGGAAAAACATTTACTAAACAGCAGGAGCGCCTGGTTTCCCCAGGCGCCTTTTTAGGATAAGTATTTTTGTTTTCTCACATTCTTTTCATCCCTTTCACAGACATTCTGAAAAGGACAGGCTGGACACTCATTCAAATTATACAAATCCGTAAACTGCTTTGTGTCTTCGAGAAGCGACTTCATCATCTGCAAATAGTTTAATCCCGCTTCAAGGCTTTCTTTATTTGGATTGAATACGTGCCTCTCACCATCCATTAAAGTGACGACTTCAATTCTGGACGGTCTTATTCCAAATACCATTTCTGAAAAAACCACTGTTAAATGACAATAAAGCTCAAGCATTTGCTTGTCAGCATCCACCAGGAATTTCTTCACTATAAAAGAATCCTGATGCCACTCCGCGACATCAAAAGTTAATGAAAGATCTGTATTCAGCTCTTTAAGATTCATTTTAAATTTTTCATACAAAAACAGCGGCTGAGCTATTTCAGATTCACTGCTTAAGTTTCTCATTAAACCATCTGTTACTGCTGCTGCAGCCATATAATATTGGAGCTGGGAATCAAACATGCGCAGCTCCAGCATTCCCCAATATTGTTCGATCAGCATCAAAACATTTGCAGGTGTCCGATGGCTTTGCGGCAGCTGAAAAAAGGATGAAACGACTTTATTAATAATATGCTGAATGGCCTGACGCCAGCCAAGTGGATGTTTTTTCTTTTCAATATGAGTGTAATAAAATCTATAAGGACACCGGATAAAGTCCGTTAAATTCTGGTCAGTCATTGTTCGTACGGATACTTGAGGGCTATTAGTCAAATCCTCGCCTCCTTCAAATAAAAACTATGTATGAAAACGATTATCATTTATGTCTATTTTAATTGATAATGATTATCAAAATCAACATATTTTAAAAAATATATAAAAAACACCTCCAGTTTGATAAGGGATTCCGATTAGGGAGGGAAAACCTTAAATCACACCCAAATTAGCATCCGTAATAGCAGTGTAAATAACACTGTATTTAACACAAAAAACCCAGACCTAAATTAGAGTGACCCAGTAAAATGAGACAAGGAAAAAACACCCCCTGAATCGTATTTAATATCTATACGATTTTGGAGGTGTTTTTCTTATGGGGACAAGAGTTCATTATTCAGAAGAAATAAAGTGGGAAGCGATTAAGTTAAAGCAAAAAGGATTAAGTAATCGGGCGATTATGGATCGGCTCGGAATTAAAAATGTTTCACAAATCAAAACTTGGATGAAACGGCATAGAGAGGGTCTGGTTCACCGGTTTTCTCAGCCTGTGGGCAAACAGTATACGTATGGAAAGGGACCAGACGTATTAAGTGAAGTGGACGAATTAAGAAGGAAGAATAAACAATTGGAGATGCAGCTGGATATTTTAAAAAAGTACCAGGAGATCGAAAGGAGCTGGAGCCGCAAATAGTGTTAAAAGTCGTAGAGGAACTATCTTCTATGTATTCTATAATCAGTATTTTAGCCGCCTTGGAACTACCAAAAGCGACTTATTATCGGTGGAAGAAAAAGTTTTGTCATACCATCATGAGTCCATTAGAAGAGCTCATAGTACATCTTTCCGAGGAAAATCATTTTCGTTATGGACACCGGAAAATTAAAGCTCTTCTCAAACGAAATCATCAGATTGATGTAAATCGGAAGACTGTCCAAAAAATTATGCAAAAATACAATGTGCAATGCCAGATAAAGGTGAAGCGACCTAAATACTTAAACGGAGAAACCAATATTATTGTTGAAAACTTATTAAATCGGCAATTTAGAGCAGATAAGCCAAATGAGAAGTGGGTAACTGATATTACATATCTGCCTTATGGTCCATCAATGGTCTATCTGTCGACAATTATGGATTTGTACAACAATGAAATTGTAGCGTTTAAAGTGAGCACAAGTCAGGAAACTCCATTAGTTTTAGATACCCTTCGGGAAGCCATAGAAAAAAGGAAGCCAGCTGAAGGAATTATGATCCATACGGATCAGGGGGCTGTGTATACCTCCTATGCGTTTCAGAATATGGCAAAAGAAAACGGCATGATCACAAGCATGTCCCGAAAAGGAAACTGCCATGATAATGCCGTCATCGAATCCTTTCACTCCTCGCTAAAGTCGGAAGGACTCAAAGATCAAAAAAGATCTTCTCTATCTCATTGTAAGTTAGTAGATATCGTAAATCAATATATGTATTATTATAACGAAATACGCATTCAGGCAAAATTAAACTACCTGTCCCCTATCGAATATAGAGGACAGGCAGCATAGGTGTTTTTTCTAAGTCTCAAAACTGTGGGTCAGTCCAAAATGGCTCTGGTTTTTTTGTGGTATTAACTTCTTATTTAGTTAAAGCCCCCATAAGTTGAAGAAGAAGTTTTATTTAATTCTTTTGTTGCTTTTTCATATACATCTCTTTTAGTACATCTGGTCCAATTTATTTATTAGTTCATCTACACATTTATCGCTTGCAAAGTCATCCTTTCCGTCTTTTTCCTTTTCCAAATAAGCGGCGGTCATCATTTCAATGCTTTATTCGCTATAAGGGCTAGCATCAGAAAATGCAGATTTACTACGTAAAGGAAGTTAAAAAAATATAAATCTAATTTTTCAGATTAGATGAGAAATTAGGTTTTTTCATTAATAGAAAAAGACTTATAAATATTTATCACTAATCACTTTCATATGGTGTAACTCGTGCCCCGCAATGCCATATGCAATGGTACCTACCGAAACGGAGCTGTTCATTACAGTTCCATTACGAACCCATGCTGCATCATCAATGGTTGAAATAAGATTTAACGTGTTGGAGCGTACCGTGTCTAAACCAGCCAGTAACTGCTCCCAGGATAATTTGTTGAAGTTTGCCACAGAAACGTATTGATCCTGTTCCATTGCAGGGAGTGATGCACTTTCATTTCGTGCAATGACAAGCATTCGATACGACATCACGCGTTCCGAGTCGGTCATATGTCCAATCACTTCTTTTAAAGTCCATTTCCCAGGTGCGTACGCCTTCCTTGCTGACTCCTCTGATACGCTGCTTAAGAGGGTAATGGTCTTAGTTCGTTGCTTACTAAGTATTTCTTCAATATCTCCATCTGGAACCAGACTAACATACCTATCATGCTCAGGGTTTTCAATACATAATGGTCGTGAACGCACTAGAATCCTCCTCATCGGGATAGTTAATTATGGTTCTAGAATATTCGACTGTCAGAAGATATTTCCTTTATTTTTGATCTATATTTAATTCATTACCGCAAAATAATTGCAAATCAAACAACTTTATTATCTCTAAATAACTGATTTATACAGTTAACATAATACAGATGATAATGAATTAATTCACTTTTTATTCCACTAACCTGCCCGTCAATGGAATACCCAATATTTAGTATCACACAATTTCTTCCTAGAGGCTCTACTCAAGGACAGGTTGCGGATTAACAAGTCATTTAGCAACTAATTTATACCTCATTTTTTGGTGTACAATAATTATGGTACGCTTGATAATTAAGATACTAATATGAAGGGCTAATTCGCCACAAAATTTAATGAAACATTGTTATAACAACAAAAATAGCAGGTCTAATTCATAAGCGAATTAGACTTGCTATTTTTATTGCTATTTGTCAATTTCTCTCCCCAAACGGAACCCCTCACCAGTTTGAAGGCGTATTCTTATTTACCTGCTTATTTTTCAAAAGGATAAATCAATTCTTTGTCCAGCCCAATTTGTTCAAAGAAGTGATCATGTATGAATTGCCTGATTTCCATAAGTTCTAAACCTGTCGGAAAAGCAGAAACATTAATGGCCGGCAGGTGTCCTATCAGCTTGGATGGGCGAACAAGCTCAGTAGATATGACTAAATCAAACTCCTCATATTCAGAAATTAAATCCACGCTTGATGAATCAAGGGTTGATATAGCAAGCTGGTTTCCAAAATGGTATTTTAGCACTTCCCTGATATAATCTTTTTCATAATATGTCCTGCATACCAGTGCAGCCTGTATGATATGCTTATTCTTCCTTCTCAGAACAGCAGCCTGGAATAGAGTAAAAATCTCAAGTACATCCAATTTATTAAAAACAAGGGGGATTTTCGAGAATGTTTCGACTCCCAGATTTTCTAATGTTTTTAAGAGTGGGTTCGTCTCATAATACGGAAGATGCTGAAGCAGTGAGCTATGCAGTGTTTCCGTGTTAAATTCTTTCCCCAGATAGATCCTTTTAAAGGTCTGGTAAATGTGAAATAAGAAGATATCATCATCTGTCAGATTGAAGCCTGCGATGTTTGAAAGGCGTTCTAAGTAGACTGAAAAAGGATGTTCCCTTTCGCCTATCCTCCTCCTGCGCAGATAACGCAGATGCTGCGCCCGATTCGTCGGCCTTTCCTCGCTCATCAAATAAACGGCAAAGAACAGAATCTCCTGAAGCTGTGTTTCCCTGGATGGAATTTTGGCTTTAACTATAAAATGAACTAAGTCTTTGGCAGCGAAGAAATATTTACTTTCTTTATATGCATCCAGAAATGCTTTTGGAAAGGATACAAAATATCCCATGGACATACGCAGGTTTGAAATATAGATAACCATTTTGAGGCGTTGAAGGGCTCCTGTCCGGAGAGTCATCGAATGGCCTGATGTTACCTCAATCAATGCCTGATGAAACCCGCCGGAGTGCAGCCAATCCTTCTCAGCTTCAGGTCTAAAGCTCATAAGATCTAAGTATTGCATGAGAAAACGCCTGATATCTCTTTCATCACCAACTACTTTGAAAGGACTTGAAGTTAAAGTAAGCCGTGATTCTTGCAGCACTTCCTGCAGCTTCTCGATGTGGCGGTATGCGGTCGAACGGCTTATATGCACCTTACTGGAAATTTGGGAAATGTCAATTCCATCGCTCATTAGAATCAGCTTTAACGTATGGAAATACGTATTTTTTTCGCGAATTTCTCTTAAGATGCTCTCCAGCGTGCCGCTTTCAGGTTTTTTCAGCATAACGCCTAGGGTTTCATGCTTATCGAGCTTCCAATCCTCCGGCAGAATCGTCTCCAGGAATTCGAGATCACGCCATATCGTGCTTTTGGAAAAGCCTGTTCGTTCTGCCAGCTGCGCTAAGCTGATCCAATTATTTTCACTGAGCAAATGAAAGATCAAATCTGAGTAGCGTTTATAAAACCTATTCATGTTATCACCTATCTTTTCAGGCTCTTCCAATTTATCGCAGTCTAACGGGCAGTAAGACCCCCACTTCAAGACTCAGAGGAATCAAAG
>NZ_NJQY01000045.1:10025-16478 GCF_010628845.1 Bacillus sp. 22-7
GATTGAAGTTTCACTTTATCTTTTCTATTAACGTCAATGCTTACTCAATCTAAATTGAAGCACAACCATAAAAAGACATGCTCTGGAGAACATGCCTTTTTAATAAATTCAGCGCGCATTTTTAATTTCTAACCTATTCTAACCCAGCCTCTTTTAATCGCCAGTAATACTGCCTGAGTCCGATCATGTACCTTTATCTTTCTCAGAATGCTGCTGACATGATTTTTAACTGTCTTATCGCTTATAAAAAGAATCTTACTGATATCAGTATTGCTATTTCCATCTGCCAGCAGCTGCAGCACCTCACATTCGCGTCGGGTCAATATATGCAGCGGACGCTGATAACCTTGACTTGAGACATAATTGCTGACTGAATTTAATTCTGTAAGTCTCCTATATTCCTTAATAATATTTTTTGTAACCTTCGGATCCAGATAACTTCCGCCGCCGGCAACAACCCTGATTGCTTCGATCAGCCTATTTGCGCCAATATCTTTGATCAGGTATCCGGCAGCACCATTCTGCAGCACCCGGGTGACATAATGTTCATCATCATAAAAAGATAAAATAATGGTTTTGCTTTTCGATTTGTTTTCAATCAGCTTATCCGTTGCTTTGATGCCATTCATATTTGGCATATTGATATCCATAATTATGACATCCGGCTTAAAAACTTTATCAATGCTGAGAGCATCACGGCCATCTTCCCCTTCAGCAACTACTTCAATGCCCTCTTCCATTTCCAGTATTCGTTTAACCCCTTCTCTGTAAAGCTTATGATCATCTATAATCGCAATTTTCAGTACCATTTCCTGTTCACCTGCTCAGTTGTATTCTGAACCAAAAAGTCTTTAAACCCTATTTTACAAAAGTTTTTTCATATCACAGTTTCAATTATGAGGTTTGCTGTTTCAAATTAGAAATTTCCCTGCTGCTTCCTGACACCCAGCAAATAATCTGAATTTTATGGTATGATCGATTTACTATGAGGAAGGAGTATTCTGATATGAACTCTTATAGCAGTACCTTAAATGGTGTTTTTCCATCTGTCTGCTCCTTGGATTGCCCGGATCAATGCGGCCTTCTGGTACATAAAAAAGAAGGAAAAATCGTTAAGATTGAAGGAGACCCCAATCATCCTGTCACACAGGGGAATATATGCAACAAGGTCCGCAGCATGCCTGCAAGGATTTATGATCGGAATCGGCTCAAGTATCCAATGAAGCGTGCCGGAGTCAAAGGTGAAGGGCATTTTGTACAGATTGGATGGAAAGAAGCTATAGACACGATAACATCCAGATGGAAGGACCTAATTGCCGAAAACGGTCCTGAGAGCATCCTGCCATACAGTTTTTATGGTAATATGGGCAGATTAAGCGCAGAAGGAATGGACCGCCGTTTCTTCCATAAACTCGGAGCATCCCGTCTAGACAGGACGATTTGCCAATCTGCCGGTACAGCAGGATATGCGTACACAATGGGAGGCAGCTTTGGGATTGACCCGGAGGATACCATCCATTCAAAGCTCATTATTTTATGGGGCATTAATGCAGTCAGCACGAACATGCATCAAATGATTCTCGCCCAGAAAGCAAGGAAAAACGGTGCGAAAATCGTTGTAATTGATGTCCATAAAAACCAGACAGGGAAAATGGCCGACTGGTTTATACCCATTACACCCGGCACCGATACCGCTCTGGCACTTAGCATCATGCATGTTCTGTTTGCTGAAAATTTAGTGGATGAGGCTTTTCTGCAGGAGTTTACAGTTGGCCATCAGGAACTTCGCGAACATGTGAAGCAATATGACCCTGAAACAGCAGCCGGCATAACAGGTGTGCCGAAAGAGGATATTATCAAATTAGCCCGTATGTATGGAGAGACTTGCCCGGCTTTTATCCGGATCGGCAACGGGCCACAGCATCATGACAATGGAGGAATGTGCATCCGCACGATTTCCTGCCTGCCCGCACTTACTGGCCAGTGGCTCATAAAGGGCGGCGGTGCCATCAAGGGAAACTCCGGCTATCTTGCTTTTAATACTGGTGCCCTTCAAAGGCCTGATCTCCTGCACAAAAAGAATACACGCATTGTTAATATGAATCTGATCGGTTCTGCATTGCTTGAACTGGAAAAACCGATAAAATCCATGTATGTCTATGGAACCAACCCTGCAGTTGTGGCACCGGAAGGGAATAAAGTCCGGCAAGGGCTGCAAAGGGAGGATTTGTTCCTTGTTGTCCATGATCTGTTCTTAACCGAAACGGCTAAATATGCTGATATTGTGCTTCCGGCGTCTTCTTCTTTTGAAAATACGGATATATATTCATCCTATTGGCATCACTACATGCAGATTCAGGATCCAGTCATTGAACCTTACGGCGAGTCAAAGTCAAATGTGGAAGTGTTTCGGCTTCTTGCAGAAGGAATGGGCTATCATGATGCTGTATTTCATGAAACGGAAGAAGAAATGATTAATGCCGCATTGGATTTTCCAGCTAACCCTTTCATTGAAGAAATCAATGCTGAATCCCTAAAGAAAAACAAGTTTATCAAAGCGAGGGTAAAACCGCTGTTTCCCGGCAGGCTCCCCACGCCAAGCGGAAAAATTGAATTATATTCGCAGAGAATGAAAGATGATGGACATCCTCCTTTGCCTACCTATATACAGCTGAAGGAAGACGACACCTTCCCGTTTTTATTTGTGCCTGCACCCAATCATAACTTTTTGAATTCAACCTTTTCACATAATGAAAAACATGCAGCTATGGAGAAGGAGCCCCGCATTCACTTGAATAGTAAGGATGCGAAGAATGCTGGTATTGAGGATGGTGAGATAGTCCGCATTTGGAATGAGCGCGGAGAATGCGAACTCAAAGCGGCTGTTGGGGAGCTTGTCCTTCCAGGCACGGCAGTTTCTCAGGGAATCTGGGCAGATATTCCGGGAACCAAACATTTGGTCAATTCGCTGACACCGGACCGTCTTTCCGATATGGGCGGCGGTGCCGTGTTCTTTTCAGGCCGGGTAAACGTTTCGAAAATCATAATAGAATAACCCCTGCAAAAATGCAGGGGTTTTTGTATGCTATGAAGCATTGTTATTCTTAAAATTAAGATCATCTATGTATGAATCCATATCCGCTTTGTTCTTTAATACAACGACCTTTTTTCCTTCTGCAGCAAACCTGTCAAGCCGCTCAGCCATTTTCTTTTTACGGAGTTCGTATGTTGTCACAATGAATTTAATAAACTTCCAGTCCATTTTCTCCGTGCACCCGGCAGCCATATCTGGCCGGGTTTTGCCAAGATTGGTCACCCACCTTTTTAATACCCTGTACAGACATAGATACAGGGGAATTTCCAGATATATGACTGTATCACATGACGCTGCCCTGATTTCAAAAGTATTGCTGTAATTGCCTTCAATAATCCACTGCTTTTCTTTTACTATTTCACGCTGTGCATCCGAAAATTCCTGAAGCTCCCTTTCCACCCAGCCGGGCTTCCAGTATAAAACATCAAGATGATGTACCTCAATGCCTGTTTTCTCGCCCAATTTTCTGGCGAAGGTTGATTTTCCTGCGCCTGCTGAAATCCCAATCACCATAATTCTTTTCAAATAATCAGACTCCTTTCCAAAGCTGATCTTGACTCTTAATCCAGTCTTTACAAATAAGAATAAGAACCACATTACAGGAAAAAATATCAATCATAGTTATTAATCGTACGATGGAGGCAATCCAATGCAGAAGAATAAGACACGGCTCACAGCAGCTGAAATCGCATCCTTATGGACATCCTATATGAATGACAGCATGGCTAAGTGCATTTTAGGGTTTATGCTTAAAGATCTGAAGGACAAAGAAATTAAGGGAGCAGTCCAATACGCATATGATTTGACCGCCACCCATTTAAAAAAACTTGTCAGGTTTTTTCAGCAGAGTGAGCTGCCGGTGCCAAATGGTTTTTCTGATAACGATGTCATGATGGCTGCCCCATGGCTCTTTTCTGATATATTCTGTTTAACGTATATAAACCATATGGCCCGGACAGGTCTTATTTCCTATGGTGGCTTTCTCTCCATGAGTTCACGGGAAGACATATGTGACTATTTTACAAATGGGCTTCATGAAACATCCGTTCTATATAATAAGTCAACCCGGATTGCCCTTACTAAAGGCTTGCTGGCAAGGCACCCTTCTATTGTAACGCCCCCTGTGACTGAATATATAGATAGCAAGAGCTATTTAAGCGGGCTGAATCCGTTGTCAAATAAAAGACCATTAAATGCAATAGAAATATCACATCTATATATGAATGTCATGACCAATGCCATGGGGGTAAACTTAAGCCTCAGTTTTGCTCAGACCTCACCATTAAAAGAGGTTTCAGATTTTATGCTCAGAGGTGCGGAAATAGCTAATAAACATATTAAAATCTTTACAGATATTCTGCTGCAAAATGATATTCCAGCCCCCCGTCTGCCCGATGTCAGTGTCAGCAATTCGGTTACACAGACTTTTTCAGATAAGCTGATTATGTTCCATATGAGTTTAATCAGTGCAGCGGGAACCGGAAATTATGCTACAGCAGCAGCTGCCAGCCAGCGCAGCGATCTGGCAATGAATTATGAACGCTTGTCCATTGAAATTGCCAAATATGCCAAAACGGGAGCAGACATTATGATTAAAAATCATTGGATGGAAAAGCCGCCCGGCACAAAAGACCGAAAAAAGTTGGCTCAGAATAAAAAAGGATCATGATGGAAAAAGGAGCAGACCTGCTCTTTTTCCTTATGGTTCACCATATAACCTTTTCATTGCTGCTTTCAAAGCCTGAGCAAGTGTTTCATGCCATCCCCCGGAAAAATCAGCTATTTACAGAGGATCGACCAGCATCCTTTCTGATGACTCATTCCGGGCCTCAAAGTCGAGCATCCATTCTTTATTCATATGATAAAATACTTGAGCCTATTTTGGGATATACGCTTCTTTCAGTCCACAGCAGTTTTTCGATATGGTCCACGACATTATATCCCAATTGTGTGCACTGCCCTCCCACATAACCTTCTTCCATGACTTCTCTCTTAAAACAATGTTCGGGGCTTTCACCTTTTTCAATGTGTCCTCCGGGAATATCCCACCCCCGGTCCTGCAAATTCACTAATAAAACCTATCCTTCCAAAAAGCAATAACCATGGACGCTGGATATAAATTCTCTCTCAGGAGGAAATGCTGCCTCCTTCCAGGTTAATTTTATCCTTACTCCGCCCCAATCCACATAAACAGCAGTCATATATTTACTTCGCTTTTTTAATCCGATTAATTACATTCAACACAATTGTTTTTATTTCCTTTTTTTTGCAGTAAAGTAGTTCCTGCTTAAAGATTTTTCTTAACAAGTGCTATAATATGAAAGTATTTAATAAAGAAGGGCTTGATCATATTGGCAATGACAAAGAAAAAACGGGTAGTAAAAGAAATAAAACAGCTTATCATGATCACGATAGGTGCGATGATTGCAGCAGCAGGACTTGAGTTTTTCCTCGTTCCCAATAATATTCTAGATGGCGGGGTTATCGGTCTTTCGATTATCGCTGCTGAACTGACCGGGATGACCATGAGTATATTCCTGATTGTTCTAAACCTGCCATTTCTCTATATTGGCTTCCGTAAAATAGGAATGAAATTTACGATACATACGTTATATGGTGTTATAGTTTTATCTGCCAGTACCGCTTACCTGCACCATTTTGAGCCGGTAACCAATGATTTATTTTTAGCCACAGTCATTGGCGCTGTCATTCTCGGAACAGGGGTTGGCCTTGTGATCAGAACTGGCGGAGCTTTGGATGGATCAGAGATTATCGCCATTCTGGTCAGCAAGAAGCGTCCGGTATCTGTCGGCCAATTTATCATGATTGTCAACGTATTTATCTTTATACTTGCAGCTTTCCTCGTTTTCAGCTGGGAAACAGCCATGTACTCCATTATCACCTATTATATTGCTTACAAAATGATTGATATCGTTGTGGAAGGTATAGAAGAGCTGAAGTCGGTTACGATCATTTCTGATGTGCCTGAAGAAATCTCAGCCGAGCTCCAAAAGCAATTGGGACGCGGAATGACTTATATTCAGGGCCAGGGTGTTTTTACCGGAGAGCCTAAAAAGATAATCTATACAATTGTAACAAGGATTGAGTTATCAACGCTCCGTTCCATTGTGGAAGATATTGATCCCGGGGCATTAGTGGCTATTGAAAATATTGCCGATGTCAGCGGCAGCAATTTTGATAAAGGTACAGCGCACTAATAAGAAAAGCGCAAGCGCCTTGCCCACGAAGGAACGCAGACTAAGAACGCCACATCCTGGGGCAACGTCTGCATGACCCCCATCCTCCCAATAGCTGTCGCTTTCGGTCGTGCGAGTAGTATGCTGTCGAAGCCTTCCTTG
>NZ_NJQY01000046.1:0-16826 GCF_010628845.1 Bacillus sp. 22-7
CGTTAGACTGCGATAAAATAAAACGAGGGCTAAGCCCTCGTTTTATTTTGCCCTATTTTATTGAAAGTGTACGATAAGCTTCTCCATCGGATTGTACTTTGGGATCTTTTTTATCATTATTCTTCCCGCTGCCCGGTTTGAATGTATTATTTCTGTGATAGAGGGCACTTATTTCTCCGCCAATAACAAGTGCAAGGCCGGTTAAAAAGAACCAAAGCATTAATACAATAACTCCGCCAAGACTGCCATATGTGGCTGAATAATTTCCAAAATTGCTTACGTAAAAGGATAAGCCAAAAGATATGATCTGCCACATAACCGTTGCGGCTATTGCACCCGGCAATACCTGTTTGAAAGGAAAATGTTTATTCGGCGCTACCTTATAAAGAATAGCCAGGACTGTAACCATGATCACAAAAGCAATAGCCCACCTCAATACATTGATCAAAATTTGCATCCCATCAGATATATTTATAAAATTACCAATAAAATTCAAGATAACTTTCCCGAATACAGGAAGAACCATGGCAACAATGAATGCTGCAAGCAGTCCAAGTGTTAAGCCTATGGAAACCAGTCTTGATTTTATAAATGATCTCGATTCCTTTACATCAAACGCATCATTCATAGCCCTTATGAAAGCCTGCATTCCATTAGAAGCCGACCATAATGTACCGATAATACCAAAAGTCAGCAGACCGCCGTTTGGCTTCGTAATGATATCTATCACATTATCCTCGATTACACTAAACGAATCAGACGGCATTACACTCTGCAGATATGTTAATGCTTTTTGAGGATCCAGTGATAGATATGGAACAATGGAGATGAGCAGGATTAATAAAGGAAAAATGGAGAGCATATAATAATAGGCTTGTTCGGCTGCAAGCCCAGTTGCCCGATCTTTCTTAAACTCCTTTCCGAGCTTCTTGCCAAATTGAATAACCTTATGCATGTAACTGCCCCTCCCTTATACAGCTAATTTGCTTGTATGTGTTTATTTCCCCGAAGAGCTTTGAACTAATCGTGTTTTCATAAATTATTCAATCAGGCTGGTAAAAAAGATATCATTAATATAATCCCTACAAAAGAGTACAGAACTAAGCGTATTATTTAACCCGGGAATCCTCATCTAATATAAGAAATGTTATAATTAGATATAGTGATTATCAGACTTGCCGATTAATTAGTTTGAGCTAAAATGGCACAAGCCATCATATTATATTATTAGCTTATACAGATACTCGGGTATCATATAAAAATGGGGGTCATTTATGAACGTATCACTCGAAACTGCTGTTGAAGCAAATGTACATAAAGGTTTGACTAAAGGAAAGCTTGCAAAAAGAATTTTCTTCATCATAGTTGGAGCCATACTTATGGGCGTAGGAATCGAAGAGTTTCTTGTGCCCAATAAAATTCTGGATGGCGGAATAGTAGGCATCTCCATTATCCTCTCTCACCTGTCCGGCTGGAAACTGGGCTGGTTTATTTTCATCCTTAATATTCCATTTTTTTACATAGGATACAAACAGATAGGGAAAACCTTTGCGTTGTCTACGCTGCTCGGGATTGCCGTATTATCCGCAACCACCCTCCTTTTGCATGACGTTCCTGTTTTTACTGAGGACTTGCTGTTAGCAACGGTATTTGGCGGCATTGTTCTTGGTGTTGGGGTCGGCATGGTGATCAGGTATGGAGGCTCCTTAGATGGAACTGAGATTCTGGCCATTCTGGTAAATAAAAAACTTCCGTTCTCTGTCGGGGAAATTATTATGTTTTTTAATATCTTCATTTTTGCTACGGCAGGCTTTGTTTTCGGCTGGAACCGGGCTATGTATTCCATCCTCGCTTATTTCATTGCTTTCAAAACAATTGATGTGGTGATCAGCGGGCTGGATGAATCAAAATCAGCCTGGATCATCAGTGACCAGCATAAGGTAATCGGTGAAGCGATTCTGGCACGTCTGGGAAGAGGAGTTACCTACTTAAATGGGGAAGGTGCTTACACAGGCGATGATAAAAAAGTAATCTTTTGTGTCATCACCAGACTGGAAGAGGCAAAATTAAAAGCCATTGTTGAAGAAATAGATCCCAGTGCTTTTTTAGCAGTTGCTGATATTGCGGAAGTCAGGGGCGGAAGATTTAAAAAGAAAGCCATTCATTAATTAATAATTTATAATCATGAGGCAACTGTTAAATCAAAATAAAAAATAAATATATTAGCAATAAGATAAATATCAAAAAGATAACAGCTGTTATTAAGTATATTAGAGATCGGGATGATGAGTAGGTCTGCTGGTTAATTCTTTTTCTGACCTGAAAATAATTCATGGTAGAGTAAACAAGAATTGTCAGGCCGGTAACTAGAGAAAATAAACTTAATGAAATGGCAATACTGTCTGCAAACTTATTTACTCTCTGCACATTATTAAAATGCAGCGTGGAAGCAAGTACGCCTATTCCAATTACAGCGATCGATGTTCTTACCCATGCCAGGAAGGTTCTTTCATTTGCCAGGTGCTGCTGTATGTATTTCGACTCTTTGGTTTCTTCCATCAAAAACAGCTCTCCCTTATCTGAAGTTTACGATTATTTTTACCGCTTAACCACAGGTTAAACATTAAAGGGAACAGCACCCGCTGCCCCCTCCCCAGAATTATAAAATATCCATCCAGATTTTAATGGATGTAGCCAGTATTAGTACAGCCAAAATAATTTGAAGGATTTTTGTATTTACTTTCTTTCCTGAAGCAGCTCCTAATGGAGAAGCAATTAAGCTGGCAATAATCATAACGGCTGCAGGAACATAGTCTACCTGTCCGGTTGCCAATTTACCAGCTGTAGATCCAATCGATGAAATAAATGTGATTGCCAGTGATGTCGCAATCGTCATCCTTGTAGGAATCTTCAATACAACCAGCATAATAGGAACCAGTAAAAAGGCACCTGCTGCACCGACGATACCAGCCCCGATGCCGACAATCAAAGCAAAGAAGGCTGCAAGCCATTTATTGAACTTTACTTGATCCAAAGGGATATCATCCAAGCCTTTTTTCGGCACAAACATCATGATTGCAGCAATTAAAGCTAAAACACCATATACAAGGTTAATGCCGCCTTCAGTCATAAACCTTGAACCATAGCTTCCGATTAAACTTCCGGCCAGTATGGCTGAACCCATATAAATAATTAGTGTCTTATTCAGATATCCGCCTTTCCTGTAGGCCCATACACCTCCGATTGTTGCAAAGAAGACCTGTACTGCACTGATTCCGGATACTTCATGAGCAGAAAAAGCAGCTAATCCAAATAACGGCGGAATGTATAATAGCATTGGGTATTTAATGATTGAGCCGCCAATTCCAACCATTCCGGAAATATAAGACCCGATAAAACCAATTAAAAATATAACGATCAAAAAAGTAAAATCCATGTGGCCATCCCCTCCTTTTAAGCAATAAAAGGGAGCGCAAACCCCCTTTTATCTTTTCAATAGATCAGCCTTTTTTTATCCAGAACTTTAACACTCCATTGTCATCCTCATGTTTTAAAAGCTCATGTCCTGTTGACTCTGTCCAGGCAGCCAAATCTTTAACTGCTCCTTTGTCTGTTGTATGAACTTCAAGCACTTGCCCTGATTCGATTTCACCTATTGCTTTCTTCGTTTTTACGATTGGCATTGGGCAAGCTAAACCTTTTGCATCCAGTACTTTTGCTGCGTTCATATTTCATTCCTCCAATTTTTAATATTAGTTTTTGATAAACCCTTCAAAAAGATTATCTTACAGCACATCGATTTGGACCGATTTCCATCTCACGCTGTTTTTCTTCGTCCGGGCTGATTTTTCCCATATTTGTTTCGCGGATTTCCTGATAAGCATTAGGCTGAGGAGGAAGATTTTCAGAAACTAACTTTCTGAACTCACCTTCGTCTTCAATGTTTAATCCGTGATTTTTAGCAAATAATGTGCCAAGTTTTTCGGATACGCTGCCATCCTCATTTAATTCTTCAATAATCATGAAGTGTGCAGGCATAACAACTAATTCGCCTGATAGGTCTTTATAGCGCTTATAAAGTGTTTCTCTTAAATCACCAGCCCAATCCCCGGCTTTACCGGCGAGGTCAGGACGTCCGATAGAATCGATGAATAGGATATCACCTGAAAGAAGGTATTGATCGTCCACTACAAAAGATGTTGAACCAATTGTATGGCCTGGTGAGTAAATAGCTTGAATGCTGATTTTAGTAGAACCAATCATGACTTCGTTTCCATCTTCAAGACGGCTGTATTCAAATGTTACTTCTTCAGCATCTTTAGGAGGAAGCCAGTAGGAAGCACCCGTTTTTTCAGCAATTTTGCGTCCGCCAGAAATATGATCTGCATGGAGATGTGTGTCAAAGACATGCTTGATCTCTGCATTCTTTTCAGCAGCAAAATCAGTAAATACGTCTGTCATTCTTGTTGCATCGACGATTGCAGCTTCACCGTTTGAAATCACCATGTAGGAAAGGCAGCCTTTTCCAATGCGGACGAATTGATACATTTCTCCGCCATCCTTTAAATCTCCCACTTTAACAGGCTCAAGGTGTTCACTCCATGATTTCATCCCGCCTGCGAGGTAGGAAGCATCTCGTCCTGCTTCTTCAAGCATTTCTGCGACCATGACAGAAGAACCTTCTTTTGCACACACTACTAAAAGCTCTTTATCAGCCGGAATTTTATCAAGAATAGGTTCCACTCCATCAAGAAGGTCGAAGTATGGAACATTCAAGTATTCAAAGTTTTTGCCTTCAATCTTCCAATCGTTAAAGTCGGTTTCATTACGTACATCAAGTATAAATAATTCTTCATTATGAATAACCTTTTTTGTTACTTCACTAGCAGTTATTGCTTTCATCGTTTAAATACCCCCTGATGTATAAATTAGATTAAAAAATTTTAGTTAAGCTTCGTTTCTGTCGGTCCATTCCATTCGGACATTCCCGGAACTACATTAATTACATTTGAGAAGCCTTTTTCAGCTAATACCTGGGATGCCATATCACTTCGGCTCCCTGTACGGCATACTACAAAAATCTTTTTATCCTGGTTCAGCTCGCTAATTCTCTCTTCCAATTCTCCGAAGGGAATCGAAATGGCATTGGGAATATGGCCGAATGCATATTCAGCAGGTTCCCTGACATCGAGAACAACAATATCATCATTAGAATCCATCTCTTTTAAAAGATCATCGTTAGAGGCAACAGGCTCAAAGGTTGCAGCTTCGCGCTCTTCATTTTCACCTGCTTTTCGTATATAATGCTTAAGCACTTCGCCTTCTTCCATTGTGCCAAGATATTGGTGTCCAGAGCTTTTTGCCCAAGCCTGAATATCTGCTTTTGAACCTTTATCTGTTGCAAGGACCTCAAGTACTTCCCCCGGATTCAGATTAGTGATTGCCTTTTTCGTTCTTACAATCGGCATTGGGCAAGCAAGCCCTTTTGCATCTACTGAAGAGTTTGATTTTAAAGTTTCCATTTAATATTCCTCCTTATAAATTTAGATAAATAAGTTGACATTGCCGTCTTCTGCATCTGCAAGATATGCAGCTACACCGGCATATTCCACACCATCAATGATTTCTTCCTGTTTAAATCCAAGAAGATCGACAGTCATTTGACAGGCTACCAGCTTAACATCCTGTTCTTTTGCCAATTCAACCAAATCTTTAACTGGCATAGTGTTGTGCTTTTTCATAATATCTTTGATCATCTTAGGACCCATTCCAGCCATATTCATCTTCGATAATCCCATTTTTTCCGGACCTCTTGGCATCATTTTGCCAAACATTTTTTCCATAAAAGTTTTTTTGACTTGAATTGGCTCATCTTTTCTAAGAGCATTCAGTCCCCAAAATGTGTGAAAGATGGTTACCTCATGATCGTAAGCAGCTGCACCGTTTGCAATGATATAAGCCGCCATCACCTTGTCATAATCTCCGCTGAATAGAACGATTGTTGTTTTTTTCTTTTCCAATCTTTTATCCTCCCTTTACCCTATTGGGTATTTTTATAATCAAAAAAATTTCTATATTTGTTATAAGCTTTTAAAATGAATCAAAATACCTTACAGGGTATATAATAGAGTAAATTTGACTTTCTGTCAACACCTGTTCTTGGCGTTTACAGATCAATACTCTATTGGTCCTTCCCAGTTCATCATACCGCCAAGCATGTTAATGACACTAAACCCCTGTCCTTCAAGAAATCGTGCAGCTAATCCGCTGCGGTTGCCTGATCGGCAAACCATAACATATTCCTGATTCTTATCCAGCTCATGCATACGAAATTCAATTAGTCCAAGCGGAATATGAATAGCTGAAGCTATCTTTCCTTCTTTTACTTCATCAACTTCCCGCACATCAATGATATTTAACTTTACTCCGGCAGCAAGCTGCTGCTCTACTTCATTTACAGTCATTGTTTTCATTTAATATTCTCCCCTTTATCTCCAGGCGCTTACTCCGCCTTTGATGTTTGTAATGTTCTTATATCCGGCTTTTTTTAGAATTTTACTTGCTTTGCTGCTTCTCATTCCGCTTTGACAGATAACAACTACTTCCTTATCTCTTGATAGCTGTCCCATATTCTGGTGAAGCTGATGAAGAGGCATGTTCTTAAATCCTGGAATATGGAAGCTCTTAAATTCAGCTGTTGTTCTTACATCAATGTATTGCTTTGTTTTGTCCATCATTTCATTCTTCAGCTGAGCAGTTGTCATCTGCTTTACGCCCTTTACAGGAATCAGCTTCTGAAAGAGAAAAATAATGAGCAGGGCGATAATGATTCCATTTGCAATAGTCATTTGCTTACCTCCAAATATGTGATAATGCTTCTTTTTTACCCAATGGGGTATATTATAACTAAATAAAAAAGGAAGTCAACTGACCATCATCTGCTTTTAACAAGTAAGTTGACAGCCTCTTCAATCATGATGGAACTCTCAATTCCCTTTTCAGCGTTTTCAACAATACATTGTTCAAGATTGGAACTGACAATAACTGCAATTGCTTTATCAATTGCTGATCTTGAAGCTGTTAGCTGGGTAATGACAGATTTGCAATCTTTTTCATCCTCCATCATTTTTAAAATCCCTCTAAGCTGGCCCTCCGCCCTTTTGATTCGATTTTTAGTTTTTGCATCGTATAACACACGTTTCACCCCTTATTAGTTTTATTTTGCATAGTGACAATCAGGCATTGAAAAACCAACTATCTTAAACCCTTTTTTCCGCAGCATCCTTACTCCAACATTCTTCTCTAATGAGCTGGAGGCAACTAAATGGATTTGGTTATAAGGTATATCGTTTATATGCCTATTTATATATGGAATGGGCAGATTGATCGCTCCGGGTATTTTACAATGACAGGAATCATTATAATCCCTGACATCCAGCAGGGCTATGCCTTCCTTGGGCAGGCATTGATCTAAATGATAACAAGGTATATTTTTAATAGGATAATACCTTTTAAATAATGGGAAACTAACTAGCAGCAAGGTAAAAAAAATCAGCAGCATATTTCTCTCCTCTGCGTAAATAATTCAATTACAATTCATATTGTATACCCTATTGGGTATATAGTCAATGCTTTTTTTACAAATAGAAAAACACCCGCTTGGGTGTTTTTCATTAGCAGCAGTCGCTGTCATTGCCTAACAGGACCAGTCTTTCATTATCCTGATCATGATCAAGAATCATACTTTCCGTATGCGGCTTGATTTCCGGGTCGATCGCTACCTGTATTTCATTTATAGTTTCGATTATATCCTCTGCTTCCGGCTCATCCAGAGCCAGTCCAATTTGAGGGCCTCCTCAGCCAAAGCCTGCAAAATAAACTCTAATGCCGCCAGTATTTTTCTCTTGAAGAATCTTTTTCAATAGATCCCGAGCTGAATCCGTAATTTTCAAGATCATCATCCTTTCCTCAGTTTATCAATGGCTGTATAGAAAATATTAATATCAGGGAGGCATTTAGTTACCTCTCTATACCCCCGCCTGTACACGTTAATATTACTTCAATACTCCTTGAGAAGGAAAGTATTTAGTTTTATTCTGCCCATTTTAAAAAAACATGTTTGCAGCCCAGCCAAAAAAAGACGAACCACAACATACTTTGGTTCGTCCGTCATTTTTATAAATATTTTCTGTGGATGCTCTTTCCATCGTAAGTGAAAAGCATGTTCTTGCCTTCAACAATGGTTTCCATATGGACGCCTCTGCCCCAAAGCTGGTGTACATATGGGAGTACTTTTTCAAGATATTTAAGATCAAGCTCTACACCTTCAAACCAGTGCTTTAAGTATAGTTCACCATTCTTCATATAATCGCCGTCATTAACCGTCAAATATGGGAATCCTCCATTTACACGCATGCTGACAAGCTGATCGCGCACATGCTCCCACTGTTTATCCACTACTTTATAATCCTTACCCTGTTTTTGGAACAGATACATATCTTCTCTCATAACAAGGTCTTTTGTTAAATAATTTCTTAAAAATGATATATCTGACTCGATTTCACGAACCTCGAACATTTTTTCCCGGCCTGAATTTGGCACAGCACCGCGCCTCTTCATTTCCTCAGTCGGATTGTTATATCGTTCTTCAATATCTTCAAAAATCTTCAGACCCAGATAATATGGATTGATTCCGGTTCTGGACGGCTGCACAACCCCTGCATTCAACTTTGCAAATTCCAGTGCTTCAGCAGATGTCAAATCCATTTCCCTTAAGATGCGCTGATGCCAATACGATGCCCAGCCTTCGTTCATAATTTTAGTTTCCAGCTGCGGCCAGAAATAGAGCATTTCTTCCCGCATCATCGTTAATATATCCCGCTGCCAGTCCGTTAGCTCCCTGCTGTAGCTCTCTATAAACAGCAGTAAATCTTTTTCTGGTTTCGGAGGGAATTTCTTATTTTTCTTCTTTGGTTCATGCTTCTTGTTCCTTTCATCCAAATCCCATAAATCATCATAAGGGCTGGCCGCTGCTGTATCACCGCTGCTTTCATATTCATCATCACTACTCCAGGCTAGCTTCGGCCTCATTAGAGACGGATCAATATGTTCTTCAATTGCCAGCACGGCATCAAGGAAAGTTTCCACTTCCTTTTTCCCAAACTCAATTTCATACCGCCTTATTCTTTCAGCGGTGGCAGCCATGCTCTCTACCATGTCCCTCTTTGTGTTTTGAAAACGGACATTATTTTTAAAGAAATCGCAGTGTGCTAAAACATGCGCCACAATTAATTTGTTTTGGATAAGGGTATTGGAATCAAGCAGAAACGCATAGCAGGGATCCGAGTTGATTACAAGCTCATAAATTTTTGATAAACCTAAATCATAATGCAGCTTCATCTTATGAAACTGTTTTCCAAAGCTCCAATGCGAAAACCTGGTCGGCATGCCATAAGCGCCAAATGTATAAATGATTTCTGCAGGGCAAATTTCATACCTCATAGGGTAATAGTCCAAGCCAAACCCATTTGCAATTTCAGTAATTTCCTGAATGGCATATTCCAATGATTTATTATCTTCCTCCCGCATTGCCACTCCCCCTTTTAGTCCTTACCATAATCTATGAACCAACAAGAGGAATGATGAGTAGTCTCTTCATAAGCTTGTAACAAATTACAGCAAAAAGCGGAGCATTTCGCCCCGCTTTCCATATGGAATTATTCATCCAATTCGACTTTTAATACTTTACCTGTTTCAGCGTCAATATCAACATCTGCTTCGCCTTTGTTTGTCTGCAGTTCAACTTCATATAGGATTTGTCCATCGTCTTCATCTATTTCAATTTCTTTCATCATTCCATTAACTTCTTTTTCAGCTATTTCAATAGCATTTTGCTCGGAGATTATTTCCTCCCCATTTATCTCTTTTTCGGCCTGATCATTGTCATCATTGTCATCCCGCTCTTTATTAATTGAAATGACTTTACCATCTAAAGCGTTAATTTTAATATCGATATCTTCTTCCCCATTATCAATATCAATTTCATAATACTGTTTGCCTTTTGCTCTTTCCAATTCAATGCTCTCTACTCTTCCCTCTGCTTCAGAAAGAGCAATCTTCTTCGCTTCTTCAACAGTAATCAAATCCTGCGCAGCTTCTGTCTTACTCCCAGTACTTCCTCTTTCATTTGTATCTGCGGCACCTGCTGCAATAGCACCACCCAACAATAAGGCTCCTGCCAACGAAATAACTGCAAGTTGTTTGTTCATTTTACTTTTCCTCCTTTTTCTTTTCTACATGTTCAATATAACCGGTGAAAATGAGAGAAAAAGGATAAGAAAATTAAAATTTGATGAGAAAGGAATTAATCATCCCATGTAACCGACATTACTGTTCCTGTAATAGCATGGATTTGGACAGCGGCCTCCCTGCCGTCATCCTTTTCTATCTCAACAAGATAATAAGATCCGCTGTCTGTTTTCTCAAAGCTGATATCATCCACCTCCCCAGGTTCATTTTTTAGAGCAATTTGAATAGCTTCCTCTTCGGTTAGATTTTTAACAGGGACCTTTGTTTCCTCGGCAAAACGAGATAGAACTTCTCCAGTCAGGGCATCAACAGTAATCTTTATCTTCGCTTCATCTTTCTGAACGATTGCCTCAAAGGCTGGTTTTTCTTTATAAGTCATCTTTTTCATGGAGAGTAATTCACCAGATTCTTCTACCCGAATAATTTCCTTTATTTTTTCTTCATCAAGCTGCTTCTGTTCACCGTTAGGAGTCTGTTCCTTTTTTTCAAAAGAAAGAATTTCTCCTCCGTTTTCACTCAGCTTTATTTGATAAAACGCTTCGTCTTTTTTCATTTCAATCAAATAAGTGCTGTTTACTTTTTTCACATTCAGAATTTCTCCCTGATATCGGTCTTTTATTAATTCCCTGGCTTCACCTTCAGTAATTGATTCAGAAGCAGAGACATCAGTGAATTGTATTGCAGCAAATACAAGGAGCGCAGCCAGCAGAAGCCCCGAAGCTGCAATTATAAGTTTTTGCTTCATTCCTTACACCTCCCACTTAGCTTATTTCTCCATTATCTATTAATAAAATGAGAAATAGATGAGAATGGTTATGTCACTATGAATATGACGGATGCTGCAGTTCCTACTCCTTCAGTACTTTCGAGCCTTATTTCAACTCCCAGTGCATCTGCTATTTCTTTGGCAAGGGACAGCCCCAGTCCTGATCCCCCTGTTTTTCTATTTCTAGCCTCATCAACCCGGTAAAAACGATCAAATACTCTTGGCAGATCCTTCATAGGTATACCCATGCCGCGATCTTCAATCCGGATATAGACTTCTTGTTTCTCTGCTCCAGCAGTAACCTTTATGACATCATCACTGTATTTCCTGGCATTATCCAGAAATATAAACAGGAGCTGCTTTAATTTATTTTCATCAGTTTGAATAAATGTATTTTCAGACAAAGCCGAATCCAAATGCACAGTCCTATTAAAAGCATCTTCATATGTCCGAGTGACTTGGGTTAAAAAACTGTTTAGTTCCACCATTTTCAAATCAATCATCCAGTGGTCATCATGCCGTGCAAGCAGAAGAAGCTGTTCTGTCATCTCCTTCATTCTTAGCGCCTCTGAGTGAATGGCTTCTATGGATTCATTAAATAATTCAGGTTCTTTCAGCCCCCTTCTCTTAAGCAGGCTTGAATAACTTTCTATAACAGTTAATGGAGTTTTTAATTCATGGGAAGCATTTGAAATAAAGAGTTTTTGTTTCTCATAATTGGATTCAAGAAGATCTATCATGTGGTTGAAGGTTTCACCCATTTGCTGCAGCTCATCATGAGATTTCCCTTCCAACTTAAGACGCTTGAATTGGCCGCTTTTTCTAATTTCTTTCATGGTGGCTGTCATAGTCGCTACAGGCCTTGTAATAAACTTGCTAAGGATCGCACTGGAAATCAAAACCGGAATCATTGCCACGACTGTGCCAATCCCCAGAACGAAGCGAAGAGTCTTTAATATTTTTTCCGCACTTTCCATGCTTCTGGTCAGCTGAAAACTTCCTATCTCACCATCCGGCAGAATCACAGGTGCAGATGCAAACATATAGACCCTATTATCACGTTCCATTGTTTTTATTAATTCACTGCTGATGTACTCTGCAGGGATTTCACTGAGTCCCTTTTCGTCCGGGGATGTGGAGGTTACTGCCTTTTTATCTGGCTGAACAAGTCTTACCATTCCATTTGAAGGAACAAAGGCCCTAAGCAGTTCAGTTTCCGGAACATTCCCGATGGATCTTTGGGCAATCTTTATCATATTTGCCATTTCATTCGATATAGCGGCCCGCTCATTTTCATATACCAATTTGCTGAATACAGCATAAACAGCGAAATTCATTATAAGCAGAAGTACTGCAAAAAGAACGGTTGTATATAAATAAATTTTCTTCCTAAGATTCATTTCGTCTCCTTTAATACATATCCTACTCCGCGGATGGTGTGAATAAGAGAAGGCATCTCAGGCAAGTCTATTTTTTTGCGCAAATACCTGATGTAGACATCAACAACATTTGTGTCTCCCAAAAAGTCATATCCCCAGACAGCCTCCAAAATCTGTTCCCTGTTTAGGACCTGTTTTTTATTTGTCATTAAATAAACCAGTAAATCAAATTCTCTGGGGGTCAGTTCTATGGACTGATCTCCCCTGCTGACTTCCCTTGTTTTCTCATTGAGCTTTAAATCTGACACTTCAAGACAGTCAATAGCCGGAGTTTTTTCTGCAGCTGCTGTTTTAACCCTTAGTGCCGCCCGAATCCTCGCAAGCAGTTCCTCAATCTGAAAAGGTTTTGTTATGTAATCGTTCGCCCCCAGATCTAAACCAGATACTTTATCTTCCACTGAGCTTTTTGCCGTCAGCAGCAAAATGGGGGTCTGTTTATCCTTGCTGCGAATTCTTCGCAGAATTTCAATTCCGCTAAATCCTGGAAGCATGATATCAAGGATGATTAGGTCCCAGCTTCCAGTCCTGTATAACTCCATTGCCTGAAAACCATCCATTGCCTTTGTTACTCGATAGCCCTCGA
Organism: Bacillus sp. 22-7; assembly: GCF_010628845.1. Classification (NCBI taxonomy): domain Bacteria; kingdom Bacillati; phylum Bacillota; class Bacilli; order Caryophanales; family Bacillaceae; genus Bacillus; species Bacillus sp. 22-7. The sequence continues at coordinate 13,097 of NZ_NJQY01000046.1, forward strand.
ATTCAAGCTCAATTTCCAGAATCCTGGCAATTTTAGCTTCATCCTCCGCAACAAGAATTGATTCCCTCAAAAAACTCACTCCCCATATTTGACATTTTTATTCATATTCCAAGATTATCAGAAAGATTTGTTTTTATCATTATTTTGAATAAGGAAATGAAAAAAGCCCCCGAAGGAGCTTACTGAGTTTTTCTCTCTACAGATAGGCTAACCGCTTTGTTATCCTTGAGGTTATGCGTGACCATCACCAATACGGTTACCGGATTCCCATCTTCTTTTACGGTAAAAGTGAAGGTGTCTGTTACATCTGTTTCAGTAACTTTCTTTCTTCCTCCATACTGATAATCCACTACTTCTTCCCCAGGGTAGTCTTCTTTTACAACTGCAATGGCGATTCTCCCATACTTTTCATAATCCGGTTTCTGTACAGCTCCTGCCAATGAACCTCCCCCGGCTAATAAACAAATCAGCATAAAGATGGATAAATACTTTTTCATTTTTCCCTCCAAAGCATATGTCGTTACTTATATTTTTGACCCAGGCTTTGATTTTATGTAACCGAATTTCCTATAAATGAATGTGGCCAATATATACAGGTAAATGATGAAAACCCATGTATATCAACAAGTCCAAGATTTACTTTGAAATAAAATGCCGCATCATCATAAACTATAATCAACTCCTGGAAGAGGAGGAGAGGACAAATGAATAAAGTGGATTACGACCGTGCGTTATATTATACACACCGGTCTGAATGGGATAACCTGCTGATCCTGATGGTCAGGACAGAAGACCAATTTCTTTCGAAGAAAATTGAACATTTTCTTCATGCCTACAATTTCGAAAAAGACTATTCTGTCATTGAGAAACATTTATACTCACTGCTTAGATATATTGACCACGCCAATGAATTATCGGAAAAACAGCTGCCAAACACTGTATTTTATGAACTAACCTGACAAAAGAATTCCACCAATAATAAAACACGGATTTTTTGGTCCGTGTTTTTGTTTTTTATTGTTTTAATTCCTGCTTAATTTGACCATATGCCTTCATATATACCTGAAGTTCCTTCATTAAACCCTCTACCAGTTTGGCTGGTTCCTCAAAAAGGCCATCATTTTCATAATCAAAACAATGCGGGTCCAGAACAAGCTGTTTAGGTATAACATTGGCATATACGCCTCTGCCGGCAATTCTTAAATTATTCAGTGCATTGATGCCGCCTTTTCCGCCGCCTGCCACAACCAGCAGGCCGACTGGCTTATGGGCAAATTGCTCACTCCCCAGGAAATCCAGCGCATTCTTTAATGCTCCGCTCATGGCACTGTGATACTCAGGGGATGCCAGAATAACTCCATCAGAGTCAGCAATCTGCTGGCGCAGTTTTTTAACAGCAGGCAGCCCATATTGTTCTTCTGTTCCATTGTATAAAGGAATTTCTCCAAGACTTAAGTCGATCAGTTCAGCATTATATTTTCTTGCAATATAACGGGAGGCTATTCCCGTGCGTCCCTTCATCCGCGGACTTCCATTAATAATTGTAAGCTTCATTATAAACTCTCCTTTAAGATCCTATATTATTTAGTATATAGAAACATGCGCTTTTACACATCGTCAGGATGGCTGAGTTTTATAAAGCTTGTTTTAGTACTAATTCAGTAAATATTTCCTCAGACTTTTGGATGAGTTTTTATTTTGTCTCGGCAATCCCATGACGCACGGCATAAAGTGCTGCCTGTGTCCTGTCTGCGAGCTCTAACTTGGAAAGCAGGTTGGAAACATGTGTTTTGACTGTCTTTTCTGTGATAAAAAGAGATGAAGCTATTTCTTTATTGCTTTTTCCTTTTGCGATCTCTCTCAGTACCTCGAGCTCTCTCTTTGTCAGCTCTTCAAGCGGCTGTCTTTCCGTATTGTTTTTATTCGTTAAATGTGTAAGCAAATGGGAGGTGGCTTTTGGATGAAGCTGATGCTCCCCTTTCATCAGCTGGGTTATTGCCTGAACAAGAATATCCGGCTCAATATCCTTCAGCTGATATCCTGATGCTCCTGCCTCAATAGCGGGTATTACATGATCCTGGTCTGAAAAACTTGTGAGTATCATGATTTTTACATCAGGATAATTCAGTTTAATCTGCCTTGTGGCTTCAATCCCATTCATTACAGGCATATCCAGGTCCATTAATACAACATCAGGCTGGTGTGTTTGCATCATCTCAACAGCTTCAAGGCCGTTTTTTGCCTCCCCGATAATTTCGATTTCCGGCTGAGTTTTGAGGAAAAATACAAGTCCCCTTCTAACAACATGATGATCATCCGCTATTAAAACCTTGATGGCCATTTATTTCCCTCCCTTTTCCAAAGGAATGACAACTTCAATATTCGTTCCTTTATTTGGCTCTGTTATTAATTTGAATAAACCATTCAGTGCTTCCGTCCTTTTCTTCATGCTTTTGAGGCCGAGAGAAGGGATATCGTTTTCACGGTAGTGAAACCCTCTGCCGCAATCGGAAATCACCATGGTAACTGTTCTTTCATCCACAGTCAGTACTACATCAGCTGTTGAATCACCGGAGTGTTTCTTGCAATTAGCCAGAGCTTCCTGGCCAATTCTCCAAAGTGTTTCTTCAACTTTCCCCGGAAGGCAGATTACACCCTTAACTTTTGAGTTTAGCTTTAGGCCAAGCATTTGACTGTAAGTCTGCATAGCACATATAATTCCATTTTCCAGTCCGCGCGGTTTGAGCTGCCAGATAAGCGCTCTCATCTCGCTTAAGGCTTCCTGTGCGAGATCCTGCATGTAGGAAAAGGTTTCTTTCATTTCCGTGTTATCAGTCATTTCCGCTCCTCCTCTCGCCGTCAAGCTTAAAGAGAACAAAAGCTGGTTGACAGAATCATGCAGGTCCCTTGCCAGCCGGTTTCTTTCCGCAGCAAGTGCCGTCTCATGTTCGAGCTGTGTCAGCTTGATCCGTTTTATAGCCGTTCCGATTTGGAAAGCAACAGATTCCAGCAAAGCCAATTCTTCCGGTGAAAAATGGGTTTTAGCAGGTGAGCCAATATTAAGAACACCAAACTTTTCCTCTCCCGCTCTCAGCGGTACGGAGGCATGATGGGTTAGCCCGTTGGTTTCCTTTCTTTGCTCTGCAATCGCATCTTCTATTCTTTTGCATTCAATTATATTTGAAGCTTTGTTTAATCTGCCGTCATTATAGCGGTCAATACACCAGCAATCTCCCTTGCACATCGGCCTGCAGTTATCCGCGGAAAGGGCAGGGGGCAGTTTCTCTTCTGCTGCCAGGCGGAAGTCCCCCTGGCTGTCGATCAAAAATACCCAGCCCGTTTCCAGACCCGTGATGTGAAGCAATTTTTGCAGCACCTCTTTAAGAAGCGAATCTATTTCTGTTCCCTCATTCAATAGCTCAGCTATTTCTTTTAATATTCCGATTTCTGATTGTCTTTTTTTCCCCAACACCCAAATCCCCCTTGGTCCTTGTCATATATGTACTTATATTATATAACTTATTTTCCCTTACTTCCTTGGCATTTGGGAGGAAGCAGCCTGCGACTAAAGATGTAGACCCAAGAAGCCCATCATTAAAAACACCGAAGAGCAATTCTCTTCGGTGCAGATTTACTATCGCAGTCTAACGGGCAGTAAGACCCCCACTTCAAGACTTAGAGGAATCAAAGGAGGATAGGTAGGGGTCAAACTGCCCGTAAAGGCCCGATT
>NZ_NJQY01000047.1:0-16241 GCF_010628845.1 Bacillus sp. 22-7
CTTTCTGGTTTTATCGAATAATCCGAAGCTTTCCGGTTCTATCGAATAAGCGGTATCTATCACAGAATTTAACACTGTTTTTTCCAAAAGCAGACCCTGCTCAACTGCAAAAAAGGGGAGTCTCATCACTGAAACTCCCCTCGAACTTATTTATTCATATGTGCAAGAAAGCCGCCAAGAAGAGTATCCAGGTCTTCTTCGCTTTCCTCTTCAGTTTCTTCTTGCTGTTCCTGTTTAGCTTTGTCCCAATCAAAGTCAAGCAGATCATCTTCAATATCCGTCAGATCATCTTCAGATACCTGGTCTTCCTCTAAAGCCGCGGCTGCCGAATCATACTCATTCACAGCAGGCCTCGGCTCCTCCTGCAGATATAGAGCTTCATCTATATCAGAAGAGCGGCTGTTCAAGGACGCCAGCAGGGATGTTGCCCGCACCGGGTCCGTAATCAGCTGATAAATGATGCTGCCGAGCAAGGCTTCTGAGTGCTCATGCTTTAGCCAGTCGCGCTGAACCTTGCTTAGCCCCTTTGGAAGGGGAATGGTGATGGTTTCCCGGTCTTTTGATTGTGAACTGCTGACTCCCTGCATCACAAACTCGGCCATTTTGCTCGAAAAATTCCGCTTTTCGGTTTCCTTGAGCTTTTGCAGATGCTTCAGAATATGATCAGGTGTGTCAGATGGTACACGAAAGGATATGGATTGTCCTCTCTTAATTTCAGAAGAGGAAGCTTTACTCATGAAAAATCACCCTAGTTGGCTTTTACAGGTTTCTTATCCTGGTCTGCCTTATCTTTATTCGTTCTTCTTGAAAAATCAGAGATCAGCTTGTAATAAGCATTTGCCATCATCCAGATGCTTTCCTTTTCATCCTCGAAGAAGTCAATGTTATAGCCATCCAGATTATTATTTAATGTCTTCAGATAATCTTTTAGAACAATAGAACCGCCGCCGACGAAGTAGCAGATCTCCGTCTGGGAGTTTTTCTGCCACACATTGCGGAGCAGGCGGTACTGCTTCTTCGCCAGGTCAAGCAGGATACGGTCTGTAATATCATGCACGCTTGTGCGGCTTCCCTTAACCATAATATGATTGCGGTCATTTTTCTTCGTGATGATTTCCACGACATCTGTGCGGCTGTCGAGCTCAACACCATGCTTCGAACGGATCTCTTCACGGATGGATTCAAGCGCTTCAGACACGCCAAGGTTGAAGCCCTGCGCTTTATCATCATCTACATTGCGGTTTTTAATGACAGCGATATCCGTAGATAATCCGCCGATATCCTGGATTAAAATACGCTTATCAATTAAATCCTTATTAATGATGTTTAAGTTATTATCCATTACAAGGTTAATATAAGCAGCAAATCCTTCAGGATAAACCTTGATTTCTTCAAACTTGATATTAACTTTTTGCCCCTGGTACTTCGGTGTTACAAGGAACTCAACCTGATGGACAGAGCCCAGCAGCTTGGAACGGTAGCCCGCATCCTTGCCTTCCTTCACTTCGCGTAGAGGAAGTCCTGTGCCAAGTGTGTAGTTTGCATCGATCACATTACCTGACTTTTTAAAGCCAGTGGAACCGCCGTTTTGTACAGCATCCAATGCCAAAGCAGTGAAAAGCATAACCAATGTCTGGTCTTCTTCGGATTTGCTGCTGCCTGGATCCAGTTCAGTAGCATTATCGCTTTTTGTTGCCAGGTGACCTACACGGTAAATCGTATTGTTTTCCTTCAGGGCAGGGGAGTGAACTCTAATATGTATGCCTTCAAGCGGATTTTTGCTGTCAAGTTCTTCAATCCCGATAACCGGCCGGTCCTCAACATCTCTCGCTATTACATTCGGTATGTTTAATTCTGAATCCAATTTCCCAAAGATTGCTTTAATAGAATCGTTTCCTACGTCAACTGCTGCAATTCGTGAATTCGTCAAATCATTCAATCCTTTCATTCTCCATAATATAGAGCTGCTATTTTAAGAGTAATTCAGATTGAGAGATTAATCAATGAGAGGAAACAAAAAGTAATCAAAGCGTAAAAACGTAAACAAAATGTAAACATCTGCCTTCATTGTATACACTTTCCGTATACATGTAAACAAAAGCGCACACATCCTTATACACCAACGTGTACACCTATTTGTATACTTGTTTACATTTTTGAATACATTTGTAAACATTATTGTATACATGTAATCAAATTCGTTTACAAACAGATTCCCTTGGTGTTTTTCTTAAAATTTGATAGTTTAGGAGATAAAATAATACCCTTATCTTCTCTAAGTGAAAAGCACCTGAATTGGATATTATTAAAAAATTTAGAAAATAAACTAAATTAATCTACTTTCTTGGTAAAAACTCCTATAAAATAGGAGTATAACAATAGGAAAAGGAGTTCAGAAAGATGCAAGGCTCCAAAATATTTATGGTTTCGCTTTTTATCATTTCCGTGTGCACTGCTGTTTTCTCAGAGGAAATCAGTGTCGAGAGCTCTGTATATATAAAAGCGCTGGGTATATATCTGCTGTTTGCATGCCTGTATTATCATCTGCGGATTATCAGCAGAAATGGAAATACATCGATCGATTATGGGATTAATTACAGTCTTTCCATTGGACTGTTTACAGGGCCATTAGGGCTGTTGATATTTGAAATTATCTACCGTTTTTGCGTCTATTTTTATAAAAAGCATACAAAAACAGAGGATCCTGATGAATTTTTCCATACGTTCTATAACATTGGTTCCTTTGTAATGAGCAACTCCATCGCATTCTATTTGTTCCATCTGTTATCTCCCCTCATTAAGGGGGTGCCATTCGGTTTTTGGGTCGTCATGCTGATGCTGATCACCGTAACCTCTTTGCTTTCGGATCTATTCCTGATTACTGTTTTTAAACTGACAGGAGATATTAAAACGAAGGTAGAAGCGATTGACTTTATCAAAACAAGAAGTGTGCTGGATATGGGGAAGATTGCCTTCACGAACGGCCTTTTGCTGTTATTCCTGAAGGAGGGAAAATGGGAAATGCTCATAAGCCTGTTTATCCTTAACTACCTTGTGAGCCGCTCGTTTCTGTCGAAATCACAGATGCTGCAGAATAAAATCGAACGTGATAAGTTTGAGCAGATGGCCTATACTGACTTTCTGACTGGTGTGTTTAACCGTGCTTATATGGATAAAAAGATGACGGAGCTTAATCAATCAGATGAAAGCCTTGGTATAGTTGTAGCTGACATTGACAAATTCAAGAGGATAAATGACAGCTATAATCACGCGGTTGGCGACCAGGCAATCAGGCACTTTGCCGATACTTTAAAAAGCTACCTCTCCAAAGATGATTACTTGTTCAGGAGCGGAGGAGAAGAGTTTACGATTATTATAAGATTCAGAACATATGAAGAGTGCCTGAATTTAGCTCAGAAGATACGCAAAGGCGTTGAAAACAGCCCTTTTCAAGCTGATTTTAAAGAGGAGTCCATTTCTATTTCCTACACTGCATCATTTGGCCTTTTTTACTATACAGTAAACGATCTGCTTTCTATTGAAAAAGCTTATGTTTATGCAGACCAACTCCTTCTCCAGTCCAAGGAAATGGGTAAAAACAGGCTATCCAGCAGGGAAGAGCCTGCCTATCCGCACAGACCTGCAGAAGCAGTTCTGACAAACGCATAAGATATTCTCAGCCGCCGGTTTGGGCGGCTTTTTTTTGGGGTTTAATACATTTGTTTTTTATAAAATTAATAATACTATCATTATTCTGAAAAAATAAACTTTGAATGAATTCTCTGGGAAATCTATTTATTCCTCCTTTGAAGCCAATAATAACCATCGTTACATAAAATTTTTTTTGACAATTAGCAACTATGAAAGATATTATAGAATAGCTAAAAGGAGGATGAAACATGTCAGATTTTAACAGGCAGAAAATTGTTGAAAGTGTGCCTCAAAAAGGTTTCTTCGGACATCCTAAAGGCTTGTTCACACTTTTCTTCACCGAATTTTGGGAGCGCTTTTCTTACTATGGAATGAGAGCAATCCTTGTTTTCTATATGTACTACGAGGTTTCAAAAGGCGGATTAGGCCTCGATGAGCCAACAGCTTTAGCAATCATGTCCATTTATGGGTCATTGGTGTATATGTCAGGAATCATCGGCGGATGGATGGCTGACAGATTACTTGGAACATCCAGAGCGGTATTCTATGGCGGAATTTTAATCATGCTCGGCCATATTGCCCTTTCCATTCCTGGAAGCTTGGCTATGTTCTTTGTTTCCATGGTTTTGATTGTTTTAGGTACTGGTTTATTGAAGCCGAATGTATCGAGCGTCGTTGGGGACATTTACAGTCCTGAAGATAACCGCCGCGATGCCGGTTTCAGTATTTTCTATATGGGCATCAACCTTGGCGGATTCCTTGCGCCGTTAATTGTCGGAACAGTTGGAATGAAATATAATTTCCATCTTGGATTCGCCATTGCAGCCGTTGGTATGTTCTTTGGCTTATTGGTGTTTATCTTTACGAAAAAGAAAAATCTTGGATTAGCGGGAACTTATATTTCTAATCCATTATCTGCAAATGAAAAGAAAACAGTTTATACAAGAATCGGCCTGGGTGCTGTTATTATTGCGATTTTAGTTGCTGTCGGCATCCCAACTGGTCTTTTAACATTTGATTCCTTTATTGCACTTGTTGGTATTCTGGGTATCGGCCTCCCGATTATTTACTTTACGATGATGTATCGCAGCCCGAAGACAACCGAAGTGGAACGTTCACGCATCATTGCGTATATTCCATTATTCATTGCATCTGTTATGTTCTGGGCGATCCAGGAGCAGGGCTCAACAATTCTTGCGAATTATGCGGACAAGCGTACACAGCTTGAGTTTATGGGACTTGATATATCACCGGCATGGTTCCAGTCTCTTAACCCATTATTTATTATTTTCTTCGCGCCAGTATTTGCGTGGCTGTGGGTGAAGCTTGGCGACCGCCAGCCTTCAGTGCCGCAGAAATTCTCACTGGGTCTATTGTTTGCCGGTTTATCTTTCATTGTGATTCTGCTTCCTGCTTACCTTGGCGGAACAGATTCTCTAGTAAGCCCATTATGGCTGGTTCTTAGCTACTTCATTGTTGTTCTTGGAGAGCTTTGCTTATCACCTGTTGGACTTTCAGCCACAACCAAATTAGCGCCTGCTGCGTTCTCCGCACAAACGATGAGCCTTTGGTTCCTATCAAATGCGGCAGCACAGGCAATCAATGCACAGATTGTTAAATTCTACACACCTGAAACGGAAATGACGTATTTCGGAGTAATTGGTGCAGTAGCGATCCTGCTATCCATCATCTTATTCTTATTGAGTCCTAAGATTCAAGGATTTATGAAGGGTGTACGATAACTAGAAAAGCGAAGCGCCTTGCTCACCCCCGACAAGCACAAGACGAGCCTCACGGAAAGGCGTTCTTTGCCTTTTTGGGAGGATTGGCTTGTGACCTCGAGGGGGTAGGCGCTGGAGCTAAACAGTTTTTGGAAAAGGAAAAGCCAGAAGAGTTAAGCTCTTCTGGCTTTTTTTGTGCTTGTTTCCCGATATATGTTTGGCCGGTAAATTCGCCAATTTGGCCGGTATTTTCTTAAAATCGGCCGGTAAATCCTCTATTTAGACCGGTAAATGCTTCAGATTGGCCGGTAAACCGCTGCCATCAGCCTCTCCATTCCGCAAGCATCGGCCCCTCTTCACCATAAACAGGGTCCATCTGCGGAATCGGGACATTTTTAATTTCTTCGAGTGCCTGTACACGGTCTGATGGGTCTTTTTTCTTCATATTCGGGCTTGTCCCGCCGGGATAGGCACCCACGACTTTGAAGTCCAGGCTGCTTTCAATCTTCTTATGCCCTGTGCCTGCAGGAAGGAGAATGACGTCGCCCTGGCTGATTTCGAGGCGTTCGCCCTGATCGCCACCGATAAGGACGGTTGCCTGTCCCGCTTTGACCCCCAGTACTTCGTGAGTGTTGGAGTGATAATGGTGGTAATCATACACTCCGCCCGTCCAGCTTCCTGTCCATTGGTGTCTGTTGAAAGCAGCCTCTATTTCGCCGGGCTGTTCCTTAAAAACTGCCTTGTATATGATGACCGGGAGACCTTGATTGTTGGGTATTTGCCCATCATCTTTCAGCAGAATGGTTTGAATCCCGCTATTCATTCAATCCGCTCCTTTCACATCAAAAACTGCTTTGCTTAAACGTATCTCCGCCTTTGATGGTTCCGTTCTGGAATCCTTTGTGAAACCATGACTTCCTTTGCTCTGACGTGCCATGTGTAAAGCTTTCCGGCACGACATAGCCCTGCGCGCGTTTTTGAAGGGTGTCGTCCCCTACTGCCGTGGCTGCATTAAGGGCCTCTTCCAGATCGCCTTCCTCTAAATATCCCATTCCCTGGGCATGGTGAGCCCAAACGCCTGAATAATAGTCGGCCTGCAATTCAAACCGGACGAGATATTTATTAAATTTCTCTTCACTCATCCTCTGGCGGAGCGGCATGATTTCTTCGGTTGTCCCCAGCAGTGTCTGCACATGGTGCCCAACCTCATGGGCGATAACATAAGCCATGGCAAAATCTCCTGGTGCCTGGAATTTCCTTTGCAGTTCATCGTAAAAGCTTAAATCGATATACAGTTTTTGGTCGCCCGGGCAATAGAAGGGCCCCACTGAAGAGGAAGCTGCTCCGCAGGCAGACTGTACGCTGCCTGAGTATAAAACAAGGGTCGGCTCTTTATACTGCAAACCCTGCTCTTCGAATAGTTCCGTCCAGACCTCTTCTGTATCCGCCAGCACAACTGAGACAAAATCAGCAAGCTCTTTTTCATGCTCTGACTCTTCATATGGCACAGATGTACCAGAATCTGATCCCGCCATATTGCCTAACAGCTCACCCGGATCACCTCCGAGGAAGGTAAATAACAATACTATAATAATTCCGCCAAGGCCGCCGCCGATCAGGGTTTTCCCCCCGCCGCCCATGCCTCTCCGGTCTTCCACGTTCGAACTCGCTCTTCTGCCTTTCCACTTCATGATTCAGCCTCCTAATGAAACATCACTTTCATTAGTGTATACCCGAAATAAAGCGATTTATTAACTTATCAGAAACAAAAAAATAAGTGCCTGCTGCTAAAACAGGCACCTTGAGATCCTATCATTTTTTTACCGCGCCAGCCGGATCATAGAGGCTCAGGTCAATATCAACCTCCTGTCCGAGAGCAAGCCTGGCCAGCTGGGCGCCCAGAAACGGCCCTGCAGTAAGCCCTGATGCTCCAAGCCCATTTGCTATGTAAAGCCCTTTGAGACCCGGAATTTGGCCTATTATGGGCAGAAATCCGGGTGTATAGGGACGGAATCCCACCCGTGCTTCTGTAAACGTTCCATCCGATAATCCCGGGGCGATTGCTAAAGCTTTTTCAAAAATATCAGTCAGACCGCTTGCAGTTACTCTTAAATCGTAGCCCATATCATCTTCATGGGTGGCGCCAGTGACGATGCGTCCTCCCTCAAAAGCCAGAATGTATTGATTGTTTGGAGGCATGACAACCGGCCAGCCCGCGGTATCTTCCCCTTCAAGCTGAAGATGGACGATTTGCGCTTTTTGCGGCTTCACATCCAGTTGGATTCCAAGCGGCTCAAAAAGCTCTGCTGCCCACGCTCCGGCCGCTGCAATCACACTTTCCGCTTCATATTGCTTTCCGCTGGCTTTAACAGCTGTAATCTCATCTCCCTGGCACACAAGTTCTGCAGAGCCCTGCACCACTTCCGCACCATGCTTTTCAGCTGCCCGCAGCAGCGCATCCCTCAGTGCGCGGCCACTGACGCGCGCCGCACCGCTTACATGGACAGAGGCATATTCCTTAGCCAATGGGGGAAACAGCCGGGATGTCTGTTCCGGAGACAGATGTGTAATCTCCCCCATTTCAGGAGCATCTCCTCGCCTTTTCATGGCCCGTTCTTCCATTTTTTCCAGCTTTGCAGAATCGGTATGAAGGCTGACGGCGCCTGCCTGCTGATAGCCGGTCTCTGTCTCGCCGTCTTTTTCAAGCTCCCTGATCAGTGTCTGATAATAGGCCGCTCCCCCTTTGGCGAGCGCATACCACGCCTTATTCCGCCGCTGGGACAGCCAGGGGCATATAATTCCGGCCGCTGCATCGGTTGCCTGCCCCGGATCTTTGCGGTCGATAACGGTGACTTTAGCACCTTCCTTAGCCAAATGGTAGGCAGCAGAAGCTCCCAGAATTCCTGCACCAATTACGATATGACTTTTCATAATGACTCCTTTTTGCGATCTGGTTTGCCACTAATTCTACAAGAGTTTGGGGAAAGGTTCAAAAAGAGGGATAGTTTTTTTGGTTCCTGGACGAGTGTTTTAAACTAAAAACTGCATGACAGGCGCAACACCCATCATGCAGTTTCATTAAAACGGCTTATTCGGTTCATAGGTTGGCTGCTGGTTTTGTGCCTGATACTGCTGGCTTTTGGCTGCCGCATCCTGGACGTTTTCTTCAAGAGCAAATTCGGTGTCCATTCCTTTTTTGAATTGGTCAGCCTGGTTTTGGGCTGATACGATTTGCTGTTCTTCTGTTACTTTATTCGGCTGCTTTGGCATCTCTATCTCTCCTTTAATTTAGAAGTATAGCTATAGATTTTCCAAAGCTTCAGGCACTATTCACCTTTTTACAGATCCACCTTCGTTCCGACGCCTTCAAGAATTGCTTTTTCATAAACCGCTGCTGCCACAGCGATGTCAAAATAGGCAATCCCGACTGATTTGAAAAAGGTAATCTCTTCATCGTTTTCCCGGCCAGCAATCATTCCGGATGATAATTGTCCGATTTCACCATGCAGGTCCGAAAAGCTCCAGATGCCTTCGGCGGCAGGAACAATAAAATCACCGGCTTCATCTTTGACTCCTTCTATGGTGTCCACGACGATTTTAGAACTTCGCAGCAGCGTCTCTGCGTCGACTTCCTGCATATGCGGAAGATAGGAGCCTACCCCGTTTATATGCGTCCCCTGCTGGAGGGCCTTTCCAGAGAACACAGGCTTTTCCGAGCGGGTGCTGCAGATGACAATATCCGCCCGGGAAACAGCTTCATCCGCATTTTCCAGGATAGTCACCGCACAATTAAACTCCTTAAACTTGTCAGCAAACTCATGTGCCTTTGCAGCCGTCCGGTTGTAAAGGAAAATTCCCTCTATTTCGCGAACCTCCAAAACAGCCTGAAGCTGTTCTTCAGCCATTGCCCCGCAGCCAATTACGGCCACTGATCTTGCCGATTTTTTCGCGAGATGCTTAGTGGCAATTCCGCTCACCGCCCCGGTCCGGAGCCTTGTCAGGTACGAGGCATTCATGCATGCCAGGTGTTCCCCTGTTTCCGTATCACTTAATAATATGACTCCCTGAGTGGTTTTTTTGCCGACCGCAGGGTTCTCAGGAAAAATGGTGACCACCTTCACAGCCGTTTTTCCGATTGGCGGCAGGGCACTCGGCATATAAAGGGCTGAAGCTTTTTTCTCCGGAAAATCAAGCACGGTTCTATGCGGATTCAGGATTTTCCCTTCCTGATTATGTACCAGTGCGTTTTCAAGATCTTTAATGGCTGATTCCATCGTATAGATGGATTTGATTTCTTTTTCAGATAATAAAAGCATGAACTCTACCTTTCTAAGCTTTATGATTGGTTTGTCCGAAGCCTGTATGGAATGAATTTTCTCCTGTCAGATCAGAATCCAGGTCCTGATTGCTGCGGTCGCGGACGGATGAAATCGCAATTAAAGAGATGGCGGCAGCAAGCATGATGTATAAGGCTACAGGAACATAGGAATTATCATAGGCATTCAGCAGGGCTGTTGCCACAAGAGGAGCTGTTCCTCCTGCCAGTGCTGCCCCTATTTGATAGCCCAGGGTGATGCCGGTATAGCGGACATTCGACTTAAATATTTCAGAAAACATCGTTCCAAGGACAGCGGTGATTGGTGCCCAGATGATGCCGAGGCCCAATATGGTGGCCACAACCAGCAGAACGGCCGAACCCTGGTGAAGAAGCCAGAAGTACGGAAAGGCATAAAGCATCATCAGGACCGTTCCGCCGACATAAAGCTTTTTTCGGCCAATTTTGTCAGACAGTTTTCCCATAATCGGGATCAAAATAGTAGTAATAACCGTTGCAATCGTAACGGCATTCAATGTAACCGTACGCGAGAAGCCAAGCTGTGTGGTCGCATAGGAAACAATAAAGGTTCCGAAGATATAAAATGGTGCGGTCTCCACCACTTTTGCACCGACTGCAATCAATACTTCCTTCCAATGGCTTTGCATCGTTTCCACAAATGGGATCTTGGCAATTTCCCCTTTTTCCTGGGCCTTTTTAAAGGATGGAGTCTCATCAATGCCTTTGCGGATCCATAAGCCAAAAAAGACAAGCAGGGCACTTAGAATGAACGGTACGCGCCATCCCCATGATAAAAAAGCTTCCTCCGGCAATAATGTCATGATAGATAAAGCGAGTGTTCCGAGGAGCATTCCGATAGTGACACCCATTTGCGGAATGCTTCCAAAAAAGCCGCGCCGATTTTTTGGAGCATATTCAACAGCAAGCAGCAATGCACCGCCCCATTCTCCTCCAAGTCCAATTCCTTGTATTAAGCGTAAAAGAATCAGCAGAATCGGTGCTGCCGCGCCTATATTATCGTAGGTAGGCAAAAAGCCCATGAGGACTGTTGCACCGCCCATAAGGGATAATGTGAGGACAAGTGTCTTCTTTCTGCCGATTTTATCCCCTATGTGGCTGAAAATAACCCCGCCCAGCGGACGGATGAAGAAAGCAAGTGCGAAAGAGGCATACGCCAGCATCAAGCCGACAGCCGGATCATCACTGTGAAAAAACATTTGATTAAATACAAGTGCAGCAACCGTTCCGTATAAAAAATAATCAAACCATTCGATGGAACTTCCGATCAGGCTTGCAATCAGGACTTTCTTTTCTAATTTCTTTTCCATTCCATTTCCCCCTCTCTTAACTGTAAAAATGTACAAGTTTATCATAGTTTATATTATTTTGATATTTCAATATATTTTTAAAATTGGATAATAAATAGAACTTATTTACCTGTCCAATCCCTAAGGTGAAAGTATGGGAATGTTTTTGTTATAATCATAATACTTAGATGGAATTTGACTTTAACTGGAGTGAACATGTTGAATACTAAAAAAGCACTGCCTCTTTTATTCGCCGTTATGTTTCTTGTGATGGTTGGGTTTGGAATCATTATTCCTGTCATCCCCTTTTATGCGGAGGAATTAGGGGCATCACCCACTGAACTGGGCCTGTTAATGGCCGTATATTCGCTGATGCAGCTGCTGTTTGCGCCTATGTGGGGGCGCGTTTCCGATAAAATCGGACGCAAGCCTGTCATTATGATCGGAATTTTTGGCCTTGGATTGTCTTTTTTCATGATGGCCCTGTCCACTGAGCTGTGGATGCTGTTTGCAGCCAGAATTATCGGCGGCTTTCTGTCGTCTGCCAATATGCCGACGGTCATGGCTTATGTAGCGGATATTACATCTGAAGAAGACCGCGGAAAAGGGATGGGCATCATTGGTGCTGCAGTGGGCTTAGGCTTTATTTTCGGCCCTGCGATAGGCGGCATCTTTTCCCGGGAAAGTTTGAACCTTCCTTTCTACGCGGCAGGAACTTCTTCGTTTATCACATTCTTCCTTGTCATGCTTGTGCTGAAGGAGTCTCTGTCACCGGAGCAGCGCAGCCAGGGAACAGCTAAGCGTCCGGGTCTGATGACCGCTTTAAGAGGAAACACCGGCATTTTGTTTATCCTTCAGCTGTTTGTTTCACTGTCACTGGCAGGACTGGAAGCAACCTTCGCTTATTTTGCGGCTGAAAAAGCAGGTCTTGGCACCGTTGAGCTAGGCTATATTTTTATGATTATGGGATTTGGAGGAGCCCTTGTGCAGGGCGGTCTGGTAGGACGAATGACGAAAAAGTATGGAGAAGGGGCTGTGATTCAGCTGGGGATCATCGTCTCCGCCATTGGCTTTGGACTGATTCTCCTGGTTGACAGTTTTACGACTGCGGCGATTTTCCTGACGATTTTCGGCATAGGGAACGGATTTATCCGTCCGAGTGTTTCTTCCCTGCTGACAAAGACATCTCAAACTGGACACGGCAGCACGACTGGCCTGCTGTCATCCTTCGATTCCCTGGGACGCATTATCGGCCCGCCGCTCGGAGGATGGCTGTTCACCATCAGCATCGGTGCTCCGTACTTGACTGGAATCCTGCTTTCCGGTTTGGCATTCATAATGTATCGTGTGTATTCTGCCAAGGTAAACAGAACCCGTTCAATTACACCTTAAAAAAAGGAGGCTCATTTTGCCTCCTTTTTCTACTTTTGCAGGATGGTCTGGATGACATGTCCCGTTCCTGTATGGCCTTTTCCTTCTACTCTCTCCTGTTCGCCATAAAAGAAATGAAGGACCTTATAACCCTGTATCCATTGAAGAATATCTGCAGGATGATAGACCATATCCACACTTTTTGGCCCGCCTGTACCATAGCTGAGCTGATCCTCTGAATAAACCTCAAGCATGACAATTCCACCCGTTTTGACAACGGAAACCAGCTTATCAAATACGGTTTTTTGGTCTTTTTTCAGAAAATGGCCGAAAACCATTATAGAAGCGTCATATTCACCGGATGGCACAAAATCATGAATCAGATCCTTCTGCCCTGTTTCCACTCTGACTTGATGGCGCTCAGCCAGCTGCTGTGTTTTGTCTAACCCGCTTTGCGTATAATCCCATGCTGTTACCTTATGCCCCTTTCTTGCCAGGAATACGGCATTTCGGCCTTCTCCCTCGGCAAAGGCAACAACTCGTTTGTGCCCTTCAAGCCGCCACGCCTGCTCCCTGATGAATTCGTTGGGCTCTTCGCCATATAAATAGCCTGCTTGAGAAAACTTTTCTTCCCATAGATTTGCCAATTTAACCACTCCTTTTCCCATAAGGTATTCTAGGAGAGGTTCTGGAAATCCTATTGTATAATGGAAAAAATGCCAGCAAGAGGAGGATAAAAATGAAAGAGCTGACAGCGATGGAAGAGGTGCATCAATTTATTCAAAGCACGGAGCTCGGCCTTATTTATGTGCTTCATGACAGCTGAAGCGTCTGTCATGGCCTGCTTCCTCAGGTTGAGGAAGTGTTGAAGGATTATCCCCGTATCGAAGCACGGCTTGTAAACGCTGGAAAGGTAACCGAAATTGCCGGGTATCTGATGGCCTTTACAGTTCCTGTGATTGCCTTATATCTCGATGGAAGAGAAGTACTAAGGGAAGCCCGGTTCATACCGGTTGAGAAGCTTCGTGATGATTTGAAAAAGATTTATGAAGGGGTTTTTGATGAGTAAAACAGGACTGGCGGTGCTTTTCCGTTCGTGTAACGAAGTGAATTCTAACAATGAATGTGTGAACCAGGCAGCCTATACCTGGTTCACCTTTTAAAAGGGTCCTTCCAAATTTGCAGCCAGCCAGGGCAGCTGTGGAGGATTCAGCGAGTCTCACCTTACGATTTTCGTAATCCCTATGCCCTATATTGACTTGTCATTTCAGACAACGATCTTGCCAGAGTATTGAGCTTCACCCTAATTTTATCCGTTTTCTCCATTTGTTCTGTTTGAATGACGCTGGCAGCAAGCATTTCTTCTGCACTGGCCAATGTTTCCTGTGAAACAGAGGAGAACTGTTCAGCACCCTGTTCAAGCTGCGGCAGCGTTTCTTCCAGGCCTTTCAGCTCCGTTTGCATGGTTTTGAGCTTGCCGCTTACATTAGAAATCTCATTCATCAGCTCGTCCAATGATAATTTGGATTGGCCCGCCATCCCAAGATTGCCTTTGATCTCTGTATGGAGCCGGTCAAATTCCTCTGAAGCCCTGAGAGTTATATTCTCCATACTTCTTATTCCCTGAGTGATATCTTCTGCAGCACCTGCAGATTGCTCTGCCAGTTTCCGGACTTCTCCTGCAACCACAGCAAAGCCTTTCCCTGCCTCTCCTGCCCTGGCAGCCTCGATGGAAGCATTTAAGGATAACAGCCTTGTTTGTTCAGCAATCCCTTTTACCATTCCGACAAGATTTGTAATCGCTAAGGAATGATCTTTGACCTCTTTTATAGTCAGAGTCAATTTTCCAAATTCCGAGCCAAAGTAATGAATGGCATCGATGAGGTCACTGATGCTGTTCCCGCCGCGCCTGGCAGCATCATTCATCACCTCCGAGCTGCGGGTTACACTTTGCATATGTAAAAACATATCTTCGAACCTATCCTTCATTTCTTTAAAACTGGATGCACTATTTTCAGAACTTGCTGCCGTTTGCTCTGCCCCCATTTTCACGAGGTGAATGGCTGATACGAGCTGATGTCCGCTTTCAAGAGCGCTTAAGGATGACCCTTTCAGCTCATTGCCCGTACTCTCCAGCTCCTTCGTTGTACCGGTCAGCTCCCTCAGCAGGCTCCTCATTTGTTCAATCATGCTGTTATAACTTTTCTGGAGAGAAGCAATTTCAGGAATTTCTGTATGAATTTCAAGCGGATTTTGCAGGTTACCTTCCCGGACCTCCCGAATGGTGTTTCTTAAAAGGTTCAAAGGCTTCGTTATTTTTCTGACAAAAAGGCTGATAATGGCTGAGGCAGACAATAAACTGACCACAATCGCTGCAATCATAAAATAACCGATCGCATGCACATCAGACATATACGCCTTTGCCGGGATGAGAACTACATAGACACCGCTAATTTCCTTCATCTCCTGAAAGGCTGCTGTATAATCTGTCCCGTTCATCTCAATATGTAAGACGCCATTTTTCATTGCGCTGATCTTATTGATCACATCCCTTGAAAAAGAGGCATCCGTTTTGCTGCTGACTTTAAAAGGCTTCATCCTATTATCTGCAAGATAGAAAAAATTGGAATCAATCCCATCCGAGTGCAGCTTTTTCTGCTGAGAACGGATACTGGCCTCGAGCTGCTGCATAAAGTACGCATCATCACTGACATACACAAACTTTAAGTTTTCCGCTATGTATCCCATTAATTCTGCTTCTCTTGCCAATCTATCCTCAATTGTTTTGATTGCCATGTCCTTTGTTTTAAGATAGGAACTAACTCCGACTGCCGATATCGATAGCAGCAGCAAGGTAAAAAACAATACCAATAATCTTTTGCCCAGGTTCAGCTTATGGCTGCAGACTGCCGCAAAGTTGTCCAGCTGCTTCTTCATTTCTCCAAAACCCCCATACTAATGACCTATAAGGAAATTATACAGACCGAATGTAAATCCAATGTAAAGATTGGATGAAAAGTAATGTTTTGTAAATTTACAAAGGAACGTAAAGTAGGCTGTTTTAATATATTGGTTAAATCCGAGGCTTTATTTTAAAGAACGGAGGAAGAAGATGACCAACTTTCAATATTTCACCGGTACTATCGTGCAAATCTCTGATTTTAACGAGGAAGGCTGCCTTAAGATGATTTCTGCTGATAACGGAATGGGAGGAACGGTTAATTTTATCGTATCCCCTTCCACTTATGTTTTAGACCAGACCATGCTGTCTACGGGGGACATCATTACTGGATATTATGACGGCAATGCTCCTGTTCCGCTGATATATCCTCCTCAATACCGGGCGCTGGTGATGGTAAAACATACTTCTCAGCAAAATGTGAAAACGGACTTCTTTAATAGCCAGCTAATCAGCAGCGATGGACAGCTGCAATTAAACATCTCACCGTATACCCGGATGGTGCTGACCAATGGGCAGGCCTTTACCGGCAGCCCCGCCAACAGGGACCTGGTTGTGACCTATGGTCCATCTACCAAAAGCATACCTGCCCAGACTACGCCGTATAAGATTGTTGTGTTGTGCTTACCGTCCGCATAGAAATAGCCCCAATCTGTTAAGTGATGGGGGCTTTGGCTGGTTTTGGACAAGGGCGGGTTTGGATTCTGGATGGCGGTTTTCTGTGTTTTGTGTCTGAAGTTGACCCAGGTTCTGACTCTAACTCGCCCTTTCCTGCTTTTTGCGTCCGAAGTTGACCCGGGTTCTGACTCTAACTCGCGCTTTCCTGCTTTTTGTGTCCGAAGTTGACCCAGGTTCTGACTCTAGCTCGCGCTCCACTGCTTTTTGTGTCCGAAGTT
>NZ_NJQY01000048.1:0-22247 GCF_010628845.1 Bacillus sp. 22-7
ATTAAGCTCGTTTGTCTTTTCAAAAAAGACTAATGATTTAAACGTTGACGTATTGTTCGTTCAGTTTTCAAAGATCAATCCGTCGCTCAAGGGCGACTTTATTATCTTATCAGATTCAACTATCTGAGTCAATAACTTTTTTTAAAATCTTTTTTTGTAAGTCGCTGTCTTGCAGCAACGAATATAAATATATCACCTCACAGGACAACATGCAATATGTTTTTATCTTTTTTATACGTAAAAAAGAAAGAAAAAATATTCCCATTATTCTGCCCCGGAAATCGCATTTTTTATATTCCTTCTATAAAAGAAAAAAGACAGAGCACGCATTGTACTCTGCCTTGTTTTATAAAATTTTAACGGTGACGCATTAACGGGAATAACAGTACATCTCTAATAGAAGGTGAATTTGTCAGCAGCATGACAACCCGATCGATTCCGATGCCCAGTCCGCCTGTTGGCGGCATGCCGTATTCAAGAGCTTCAATAAAATCATCATCCATCATATGAGCTTCATCATTGCCCTCTTCACGTTCTTTCAGCTGTGCTTCAAAGCGTTCGCGCTGATCAATTGGATCATTCAGCTCAGTGAAGGCATTTGCATGTTCACGGGCTACAATAAATAATTCAAAACGATCAGTAAAGCGCGGGTCATCGTCATTTTTCTTCGCAAGCGGCGAGATTTCAACAGGATGACCATAGATGAATGTCGGCTGAATTAATTTCTCTTCAACCTTCTGCTCGAAGAATTCATTAACAATATGACCATATTCCATATTGTCTTTGATTTCAACACCATGCTCCTTCGCAAGCTGCTGGGCTTCTTCCTTACTTGTTTCTTTCCAGAAGTCTACCCCAGTGTATTCCTTAATGGCATCTACCATATGAAGCCTTTTCCATTCAGGCTTTAAATCCACTTCGTACTCGCCGTATTGCACAGTAGTTGTTCCAAGCACCTCTTGAGCGATATGGGCAATAAGGTTTTCAGTCAGGCTCATGATATCTCTATAGTCAGCATATGCTTCGTATAATTCAATCATAGTGAATTCAGGATTGTGCCGTGTAGAAACACCTTCATTACGGAATACCCGGCCAATTTCATATACCTTTTCAAGGCCGCCCACAATCAGACGCTTCAGATGAAGCTCGATCGCGATACGCATATAGAGTTCCATATCCAGCGCATTATGATGAGTGATAAATGGACGTGCAGATGCTCCCCCTGCAATGGAATGCATCATAGGTGTTTCAACTTCAAGGTAGCCATGGCTGTCAAGGTAGCGGCGCATGGATTGGATAATGCGGCTTCTCGTGACGAAAGTCTTTCTGCTTTCCTCACTCATAATGAGATCCAGGTAACGCTGACGGTAGCGCTGCTCAACGTCCTTCAGCCCGTGGAACTTATCCGGCAGCGGACGCAGGGATTTAGTCAGAAGGACAAATTCCTCCGCTTTAACAGACAGTTCGCCTACTTTTGTTTTAAAGAGCTTGCCGCTGATCCCGACAATATCTCCCAGGTCAGCAGTTTCGAAGATGGAGTAGCTTTCTTCTCCAACAGCATCTTTGCGGACATAGATTTGAATTTGCCCTGATAGATCCTGTACATGGGCGAATCCGGCTTTCCCTTTTCCGCGCTTTGTCATAATGCGGCCTGCCAGTGTAACAGAAATATCCTTTTCCTCAATTTCTTCCTTCTCAAGCTCACCGTAATGCTCAATTAATTCATTGCTTTGGTGTGAACGGTCGAAACGTTTCCCGAAAGGATCCATTCCCTGTTCGCGCAAGCTGCTCATTTTCTCGCGTCTTACTTTCAACTGGTCATTTAATTCTTCATGACTCTGGCTCACTGAAATCATCTCCATTTTGTAAATCTTTTTATGTACGCACCATTCTGCGGTCCTTCAAAAATGTATATCTCTATTATTTTACACAATGCTGGCAAATCAGACATCCTAAATAGTTAAATAGAATAAAAACTGCCAGTTCATGCACTGGCAGTTTCCATTTATCAAAAGTATTATAGGCAAAGAATGTCAGCCTGTCAAACTTTACGCAGGTTATACAGCCTGTATCTGGCTTCTTTCTTTTTCTTCTGCATCAATGACAAGAGCGTTAAGAACGCCCACCAATTCTTCTCTTGTATTGGATTCATTGATTCCATTGCGGACCTTCGCATTGCCGCGGATTCCTTTCAGGTACCATGCAGCATGCTTTCGCATTTCGAGTACAGCGATATGTTCACCCTTTAATGAAATCAGGCGGTCCAAATGGAGGATGCACACATCCATCTTCTCTCGTACAGAAGGCTCGCCCATTAATTCACCCGTCTCAAGGTATTTGACTGTACGGTAAATCATCCATGGGTTCCCCAGTGCAGCCCGTCCGATCATGACACCGTCACAGCCTGTTTCATCCAGCATGCGCTTGGCATCCTGAGGTGTTTCCACATCACCATTTCCGATTAGCGGAATGTTAATGTTCTGCTTTACTTCGCGGATAATATCCCAGTTCGCTTGACCTTCATACATCTGGACGCGCGTCCGGCCGTGAAGGGCTACAGCTTTGCCCCCAGCGCGCTCAACCGCCTGAGCGTTTTTAACAGCGTAGATGTGATCTTCATCCCAGCCCATCCGCATTTTGACGGTAACCGGCTTTTCAACAGCGGCTGTTACAGCAGAAACCATTTCATAAATTTTATCCGGGTCAAGCAGCCACTTGGCACCCGCATCACATTTGGTGATTTTAGGGACAGGGCAGCCCATGTTAATGTCGATGATATCCGCATTCGTATTTTGGTCTACAAATTTCGCCGCTTCTACAAGCGTCTCTTTTTTGCCTCCGAAAATCTGCAGGCTTAGCGGCTTTTCTCTTTCATCAATATAAAGCATGTTCATCGTCTTTTCGTTCTGGAGGACAATGCCTTTGTCGCTGACCATCTCAGCACATACAAGACCGGCACCGAATTCTTTCACAGTCAGACGGAAAGCGGAATTGCATACTCCGGCCATTGGAGCCAGTACCACACGGTTTTTCAGCTCGATATCACCTATTTTGAACATAATTGCACCTCCCTCTGTAATTATTCAAACTTATATATTAATCCTGCTCCTGTCTGGGAGCCAATTCTTCCTGTGTCACTTTAAGCGCCTGAGCGATCTGCTCGATTAAAGCCGGTGCAGGCATGCGGTTTCCTCTTTCAATTTCACCTAAAATTGAAACCGATACACCGAGCTCTCTTGCAAATCCTTCTTGTGTAAATCCTTTTAGCTTTCGAAAAGCGCGAATACGTCTTCCCCATTTTTCTGCTTCCATATCCGTACTCCCTCTCTGTCAGGTATATCTTCCAGTATTGAAATTAAAGGCCGCTCCATCTTCGGAAGCCTGATGCTGGAATCAACCTCTAAAAGAGGAACAAGGACAAACGCTCTTTCATGCATCCGAGGATGAGGAACTATTAGCTTCTCTGTTTCAATATTTTCGTGACTATACAGCAAAATGTCAAGGTCTATTGTCCGCGGGCCCCAATGGATTTCCCTTTTTCTCCCAAGTTTTAATTCGATATCAAGGCACGCATCCAGCAATCCAAAAGGATCTAAGCCGGTAGAAATTTGGATTGCCATATTCAGAAATTGTTCTTGATCTTCATAACCGACCGGATCTGTTTCATAAACAGATGAAGTATTTACCACTTGGGTTTTCGGAAGCTGATCAATCATCTCAACTGCTTTCTTCAAGTGGTCAAACCGGCTTCCGATATTTGAGCCAAGCGCAATAAAAGCGGTGTTCCTCATGATCTGCCTCTCGTAATCTCGACGGCTACTGACTGATAGTGGCCGGGAATAGGCGGATCAGGCTTGATCACTTTGACCGTCAGCTGCAAAATAAGCGGGAACCGGGAAAGAAGTTCTGCTGCCAGCTTTTCTGCTACAGCTTCAACCAGCTTATAGGGCTCCCCTTCCACAACCTCTTTGCACACTGCATACAGCTCGCCATAGTTGATGGAGTCATCAAGATTATCGGTTTCCCCCGCCTTTTTCAGGTCTGCTTCGACAGTAAGGTCTACAGCAAAGCGCTGGCCAAGGCGTGTTTCTTCCGGAAAAACACCATGGTAGCCATAAAACTCCATTCGGTTCACATAAATTTTAT
This sequence comes from Bacillus sp. 22-7, assembly GCF_010628845.1. Taxonomy (NCBI): domain Bacteria; kingdom Bacillati; phylum Bacillota; class Bacilli; order Caryophanales; family Bacillaceae; genus Bacillus; species Bacillus sp. 22-7. Next base: position 4,147 of record NZ_NJQY01000048.1, read on the forward strand.
CCATTGTATTCACCTTTTCCCATTAAAGCGTCCATCATTTTAGCCATTCGGCTCATTTCCTTTACATCATGAATGCGGATCATCTGGCAGCCCTTTTGGATGCCGTAGCAAACCGTCGCTCCCGTTCCTTCTGTCCGCTCCTCAACCGGAAGGTCCAGAATGGTTCCGATCATCCGCTTCTTCGATGTGCCAAGCAGCACAGGATACCCGATGGCCACAAGCTTGTCCAAATCCCTCATCATTTCGAGATTATAGTTCAAGTCCTTAGCAAAGCCGATGCCCGGGTCAAGGATAATATTCTCGTCTTTAACACCTGCAGACTTTACAAGCGTAATGCTTTCGTACAGGTCATTCATAACATCGCGGAAAAAGGATGTGTATTCCATATCCTTGCGGTTATGCATTAAGATGATCGGCGCTCCCGTTTCCGCTGCGGTGGATGCCATTTCAGGATCCGCTTTGGCTCCCCATACATCATTGATGATATGGGCACCGGCTTCAATGGCCTGCCTGGCGACTTCAGCTTTATAGGTATCAATGGATATCGGAACATCCACTTCTTTTGAAATTGCCTCGATAACAGGAAGAACACGTCTCAGCTCTTCGTCTGCAGGTACCGGATCGAATCCCGGACGGGTTGACTCTCCGCCGACATCGATGATATCTGCTCCGTTTTCAACCATCTCCAAAGCATGCTTGACGGCCAGATCCTGATGACTGTATTTGCCGCCATCCGAAAAGGAGTCAGGCGTTGCATTTAAAATTCCCATTACAATGGTTTTCTTCCCGTAATCTAGCGTATATGGCCCACACTGAATTGTTGTTTTAGACATTCTGAATCCTCCTACAGTTCATTCCTGCTCCATAAGTGTTCACAGTTGTTTTCATAGTGCATCTGGAGTTCCGATGTTTTCTTCCCGGATAACCCTGGCATTGTATGGCCGTCAAACGAGGAAATTGGCACAATTTCCTGGATGGAGTTCGTGACAAAAACTTCATCCGCATCTCTTACAGCTTCTGGTCTGTACAGGCCTTCCTCCACATTCATCCCCAGCTTTCCGGCAAGCCTGATTACAAATTCCCGGGTAATGCCGTTTAGTATGCCGGTATGAAGAGACGGGGTAAATAAATGGCGATCACGAATCCAGAATAAGTTCGACGTGATCCCTTCTGCCAGATAGCCTTCCCTGGTCAAAAAGATCCCCTCTATGCCAGGATCGTCCCCCGCTTCCTTTTTGGCCAGAATGTTATTTAAATAATGATGGGACTTCAGGCGTTCTGCCCCTTCAGGTGTATTGCGGGGAATCTCAAGCATCACTGCCTGCTTTCCTGCGCTTGCACTTCTTGGCGGAAGCGGTTTGCAGAAAATAATCGTATTCGGATTAAGGTACGGTGCTGTCTGCAGGCCAATTTCCCCGTTTCCCGCTGACACATTCATCCGGATATAGGCATTATGGTATCCGTTTTTCCCGAGCAGCTTCTCCAGAGCAGCGAGCACCTGTTCCCTGGTATAAAATGCTTCGATATTTATCGCTTTAAGGCTTCGGTTCAGCCTCTCCAGATGATCGTCCAATAAAAAGGGATGCCCATTATAGACACGGAACGTCTCAAACAGCCCCATTCCATATAAAAAGCCATGATCAAAAGGAGAGATCCTGGCCTCCTCTTTCCTGACAATTTCCCCATTCATATAAATATACAAGGTTTACAGCCCCTCTGCCTGCAGTGAAGCTTTGTAATGCTGAATAAAATTCTGAAGGAGTTCCTTTCCGGCCGTGGTCATAATTGACTCAGGGTGGAATTGGACACCTTCTACAGGCAATTCCTTATGGCGAATGGCCATAATCTCTCCCTCAGCTGTCCATGCTGAAACCTCAAGACATTCAGGAAGTGTTTCCTTTTTGACAATCAGCGAATGGTAGCGGGTAGCAGGAAAAGGGTTGGGCAGGTCTTTAAATATAGACTTTCCATCATGAAAAATGTCAGAGGTTTTTCCATGCATCAGACGCTCTGCCTGCACCACATCGCCTCCGAATACTTGAGCAATTGACTGATGTCCAAGACAAACGCCAAAGACCGGGATTTTGCCTGCAAAAGCTTCAATGGCTTTCAGGCTGATGCCTGCTTCATTCGGGCTGCACGGACCCGGAGAGATCATCAGGAACTTCGGCTGCATACTGCCTATTTCAGAAATCGATGTTTCATCGTTTCTTTTGACAACCAGCTCTTCGCCTAATTCACCGAGATACTGTACGAGATTATACGTAAAAGAATCATAATTATCGATCATATAAATCATAGCTGATCCCCTTTTGCCTGTTCTGCGAGTTCTTTTGCTTTCCAAAGAGCAATTGCCTTTTTCAGTGACTCTTTGTATTCATTTTTCGGATTGGAGTCAATGACAATGCCTGCACCTGCCTGCACATGGGCCTGTCCATCTTTAACGAGCATAGTGCGGATGATGATATTCAGCTCAAGATCACCGCTGAAATTGATCCAGCCAAGAGAGCCGGTGTATGGTCCCCTTGTGACGGGTTCAAGCTCTTCAATGATTTCCATGGTGCGCACCTTAGGGGCACCCGTAATCGTTCCCCCGGGAAATACAGCGTCAATGATATCAACTGCATTTTTTCCTTCTGCCAGCTCGCCTTTTACATTGGAAACGATATGCATCACATGTGAGTATTTTTCAATAACCATGAACTCATCCACTTCAACTGTCCCATATTCGCAGACTCTTCCCAGGTCATTTCTCTCCAGGTCAACCAGCATTACGTGCTCTGCACGCTCTTTCTCATTTTCAATCAGTTCACTGGCGAGCTTGAGGTCCTCCTCATGATCCTTCCCCCGGGATCTTGTCCCGGCAATCGGCCGCGTGCTGACGGTGTTTCCTTTTTTCTTAATCAGCAGCTCCGGTGATGCGCTCACAAGCTGGTATGCAGGTGTGTGGAAATACCCCATGTATGGAGACGGATTTAACACCCTCAGCTGCTCGTATACATCCATAGCCTGAATATGCATCGGGCGGCTTTGTCGTACCGAGAGATTCACCTGAAAGACATCTCCCTGTGAAATATATTCCTGAACACTCCGGACAGCAGACTGGAATTCTTCTTCGTTCATGGATACACCGGGTATTTGTTCTGCCGGACTGCATCCCGCTTTCTTAGAAGGCTCTCCACTCTCATTCTTCCATCTCTGCTCCCAATTATCTGCCCGTTCCTCGATCGAGTGCTCTTCCCCTTTTTCATATAAGAATAGAAGCCAGAGCTGTTCCGTTTCATGATCAAAGACAAAGCAATCTTTATAAATAAAAAAGTGGATATCAGGTATTTGCAGATCATCCCGGGCTTCATCTGGAAGCTTTTCGATATATCGTGCGTAGTCATAGCTGATGAACCCGATTGCACCTCCCTGAAAGTCAGGAAGTTCTTCAAGCTTATCTGCATTATATTGATTCAGCCATTCCTGCATCAGGTGAAGGGGGTTGCCTTCGAGCACCTGCTTTTCCCCGTCTGCAGTGATTTCAAGCTGTGAATTTTTGCCTGTTAAAATGGCTTCCGGCTCAAAAGCTGCAAGACTGTACCTGCCGCCCCGTCCGCTTTCAAGTAAAACATGATGCGGCAATCCCTCAGACAGCGAGCGGTATGTGCGGAAAAACCGGTTATATGTGTATGGTATTTTTTTTGCATGGATCTGAAGATGCTTCACTAAAAGTCACCCCTATATATTTCTCTTTTTTCATCATACATGATACGGGGCATGCTTTCATAATTTTTATTACACAAAAAACAGCGGCCATCAGAGACCGCTGTCTTATCAATTATTCAGCTTCAAATTGGTATAAAGGAGTACTTAAATAACGTTCGCCGTTACTTGGGAGAATGGCCAGAACTTTTTTGCCCTTGCCAAGCTCTTTAGCGACCTTCAGTGCCGCACTGATCGCCGCACCAGAGGAAATTCCTCCAAGGATACCTTCTTCCTTGGCCGCACGGCGGGCATAATCAAATGCCTCATCGTTCGCAATCTGGATTACTTCATCATAAATCTTTGTATCCAGTGTATCCGGCACAAACCCCGCTCCAATGCCCTGGATTTTATGCGGGCCCGGCTTTCCGCCTGATAGGACAGGTGAATCAGTTGGCTCCACTGCGTAAATTTTGATGTTTTTATATTTTTCTTTAAGCACCTGGCCGGCCCCTGTAATGGTTCCGCCTGTTCCGATTCCGGAAATGAAGGCATCCAGCTGGTCGCCCATTTGCTCTGTAATTTCAGGTCCAGTTGTTAAACGGTGAACTTCAGGGTTCGCAGGGTTTTCAAACTGCTGAGGAACGAAATAGCCATGTTCCTTTGCCAGCTCCTGCGCCTTGCGGATCGCACCGCCCATTCCTTCCGGTCCAGGTGTGAGGACAAGGTCAGCCCCGTAAGCACGCAGCAGATTGCGGCGCTCCATACTCATTGTCTCCGGCATCACAAGAACGGCTTTATAGCCTTTGGCTGCGGCAATCATCGCTAATCCAATTCCTGTATTTCCGCTTGTCGGTTCAATGATGGTATCACCTGGTTTAAGACTTCCATCTTTCTCTGCAGCCGTAATCATTGCCAGGGCAATACGGTCTTTTACGCTGCTCCCCGGATTCATGTACTCCAATTTTAGATAAACATCTGCGCTATTATCATCAACTAGACGGTTTAGTTTCACAATTGGCGTATGGCCAACAAGATCTGAAATTGAATTTGCTACACGTACCATTTTCCCCACTCCTTATTTCCGACTATTTTTATTGGTTTAATCTAAATTTACCAATTTCCAATGGGAATGTCAATGAATTTGACTGCCATTTAAAAGAAAATTCATACTTTTGTCATTATAGATAAGTACCCATCTCTATTCATGATACTCAATTTATGCAGAAAAAAACACGGAATTCGCTCCGTGTTTTTATATTTACTGCTCACCGTAAAACCATTCCACATCCGTCTCTTTCCAAAATGGCTTGGCAGAGACAGGAACATCCATCTGCTCAAGAGCTATCTGGCGGCGAATCATGTTCTTTACCTCTTTAAAGGAATACTTTTCTCCCTTTAAATGCTCATGAAGCATGACAACAGCATAGCCATCTTCTGTTTTAACCGGTTTAGTCCATTTGCCGGGCTTCAGGTCTTTGACCTGTCCCAGTACTTCTGCCGGTATGTGCTCATCATCTTCACTGACATACCCTGCATTTCCCCCAAGGTTGGCAGTGAATTCATCAATGGATCGCTCCATCGCCAGCACAGAGAAGCTGGATCCTTCTTTCAGCTCCTTCACTGTCTGTTCTGCTTCTTCTTTTGTTTTTACAATGATTTGAGAGATGTGATAGGTGTCAGGAATATGAAATTGGCTGCTGTTCTCTTCATAATAGCTCTTCATTTCCTCTTCTGAGACAGAGACATCAGACGTAAGCAGCTCTTCAAGAATAAGATTGTTCTTGATTTGCCTGCGCCATTTGTCTTCACTCATCTCATCAGTGAAATTGCCGCCATACATCGTCTTGACCATTTTCAGCTCAAGGTCTACTGCCTTATCAGAGATTTTCACCCCGTATTTTTCCCCGGCTTCTTCAATGACCTTCTGATCAATTAATTCGCTTAAGGTGCTTTTTCCGTACTTCGTTTCCATCTCACTCATCCAATCCTGGCGAGTGATTTTTTCTCCGCCGATTTTGGCTACTGCTTCCCCGCTGCCATCGCCTTTAAAAAGCAAAAAGGCTAATGTGATAAGATTCAGTAACACTAAACCGGCAATGATCATTAAAAGCTGTCTCTTTTCCAAGTGCTCCTCCCCCTAAGAAAAGCGCAAGCACCATCCCCTCCTCGACACTCGAGGAGGCAGGCACTGAAGCTGGACATTTCTCTAAGTTCAAAAAACAAAAGCGTTTGGCCCCGGCCTAAAGGGCAGACCTTTAGGAGACCGGCAAACGCTTATTTTATCACTTTACTTCGTTTTTTAATTCTTCCAGTTCTTCTTTTGTATAATGATATTTCTCGTTGCAGAAGTGGCAGGAAGCTTCAGCCTGGCCGTCTTCATCGATCATCTGCTGGATTTCGTCTTCACCGAGGCTGATAATCGCATTGGCAAAACGCTCTTTTGAACATGTGCAAGTGAAGGATACTGGAAGCTTCTCGAGGAACTTCACATTATCTTTGCCAAGAATCGTTTCCAATAGCTCTTCAGGCGTTAAGCCCTGCTGAATCAATTTGGATACAGGCGGGATTTCTTTCAGTCTGTTCTCAATTAAAGTAATCGTCTCTTCATCTGTTCCCGGCATAAGCTGAAGAATGAATCCTCCAGCAGCAAGAATAGAGTTATCAGGATTAACGAGAACCCCCACTCCAACGGATGAAGGAACCTGTTCAGAAGTAACGAAGTAATAAGTGAAATCTTCCCCAAGTTCTCCCGAAACCAGCGGAACCTGTCCTGTGAAGTGTTCTCTCATTCCAATGTCCTTCACGACCGTCAGGGTCCCTTCAGTGCCGACCGCACGGCGCACGTCAAGCTTGCCCTGCTCATTAAGGTCGAAGTGCGTCTGCGGGTTTGTTACATATCCGCGAACCTCTCCATTTGCATTGCTGTCTACCAGAATGGCCCCAATTGGGCCGCCGCCTTCGATTTTGATCGTCAGTTTGTTATCGCCCTTCAGCATGGCACCCATCATCACGCCTGCCGTCATGGCTCTTCCTAAAGCAGCTGACGCGGTTGGCCATGTATAATGTCTGCGCTGGCCCTCTCCAACTGTTTCGGTAGTGCGGGATGCATAGGCACGGACTTGTCCATCATATGCAAGTGCTTTTACTAGATAATCGCTCATTTTTTGCTCCTTTCCACGAAAAGCGCAAGCGCCTTGCCCACCCCCAATACCCTCAGGGGGGCAGGCTGCTTGCGCTAGACAATTTTCGAAGTTCAAAGTTTAAATCCTTGTTATCTTTCAGAGAAACTGCTTTATTGGCAGCAGCTTTTTAAGCTTACTATTTTTTTATGTTCTCCATATTTCGTTTATAAATAATCTGCAGGCCCTTTAAAGTTAAAAATGGATCCACAACATCGATGATATCCGACTCTTGAGCGATGAGCCCCGCAAGGCCTCCCGTGGCAATGACAGTCGGCTTTTCATCTGCCTGATCTTTCATTCTTTTTACTATACCTTCCACCTGGCCGACGTAACCATAAAGAATTCCCGCCTGCATGGCAGATACTGTATTTTTGCCGACAATATGATCAGGACGGGCAATTTCTATTCGTGGAAGCTTCGCTGCACGGGAATAAAGAGCCTCTGTTGAAATCCCGATTCCCGGGGCAATGGCGCCTCCCATATATTGTTTATTTTCATTGATATAGCAATAGGTAGTGGCTGTCCCAAAATCGACAATAACTAACGGGCTTCCATATTCATGAATGGCCGCTATAGCATTGACGATGCGGTCTGCCCCCACTTCTCTCGGGTTATCATACTTGATGTTTAAGCCTGTCTTGATGCCAGGACCTACAACAAGAGGCTTCACATGGAAATATTTCTGGCACATTCTTTCAAGCGAAAACATGATTGGCGGCACCACTGAGGAAATGATAATGCCATCTATATCTGAAAAGGAAAGATTCTCATGCTCAAACAGAGACTTCACAATCATTCCATATTCATCTTCTGTTTTATTCCGGTTGGTTTCAATTCGCCAATGATGCTTTAATTCATCTTGGTCATAGACACCCAGAACGATATTCGTATTCCCTACGTCGAAAACAAAGATCAACATTCTCACCACTTTATGATTATTTAAATGAAGTTTTATTTTTGGCTCTTTTTCAAAGATTATTGTTTTTTTGCCTATGAACTCAGCCCGTTGATCTCCGCTCCAGGCACTTGCTTTCCGCGGGGAGGAATGCGAGGCCTGCGGGGTCTCACACTTCCCTCTCCTCCCGCAGGACATTGAATAGGCTTCCTCGATTGAACACCGCACGAAGGAAATGCGTCAGCATTTTCGAGGATCAAGTGCCTTCCGCTCCAATCAACTCAGAGGTCTAATTAAGTTACATGCCCAAATAACAACAAACCTTACGAATACAGCCTTATTTTTTCACTGAAAACATCATATCACAACTGCTGTTGTTTCGTGTAATCGAAAATTCCGGGCGGTCTTGGAATTGATGTTTTCCGGCAAAAAAAAAAGCGCCCCTGGAGGCGCTTTTCGATTATTATTTGTCTTTGCGTTCTTCGTCGATGGCAGGTGGCACATCCGCTTCTGCGGGGCTTGAGCCTTCCCTTGTTTCAGGGATTTCGCCTGTTTCAGCAGGATCCTCTTTCTTGATGCTGATGTTTACTTTCACATCTTCATCCGTTGAAATGGAAGTTGCTGAACGGTCAGGCAGTCTGCCGTGGTCTGATAAGTGCTTGATTTGTTCCGCATCAAGCGTTTCAACTTCAAGCAATGTATTTGCGATCAGATTCAGCTTATCACGGTTTTCTGTTAAGAGCTTTCTTGCTCTTTCATATGATTCCTTGATAATGCGCTGGATTTCAAGATCGATTTCATATGCGATTGCATCTGAATAGTTCTGTTCATTATGGAAGTCACGTCCAAGGAATACCTGGCCGCCCTGAGACTGTCCGAACTGCAATGGTCCAAGCTTGTCGCTCATTCCGAATTCGGTTACCATGCGGCGGGCAATGCCTGTCGCACGCTGGAAGTCATTATGGGCACCTGTGCTTACTTCACCGAAGACGATTTCTTCAGCCACACGTCCGCCAAGCAATCCGACAATTTTGTCGAGAAGCTCAGGCTTCGTCTGGAAGTAGCGGTCTTCTTTCGGAAGCATTACTGCATATCCGCCGGCCTGGCCGCGCGGCACGATTGTAACCTTATGAACCATTTCTGCTTCATCAAGCACTAAACCGATGACTGTATGACCTGCTTCATGGAAAGCAACGATGTTTCTTTCCTTCTTAGAAATAACACGGCTTTTCTTAGCGGGACCAGCAATTACACGGTCTGATGCTTCATCTAAATCTGTCATGTCTATCTTTTTCTTATTTCGACGGGCTGCGACAAGGGCCGCCTCATTCAATAAGTTTTCTAAGTCTGCTCCTGAGAAACCAGGTGTACGCTGTGCAATAGCCTTTAGGTTGACACTCTCATCAAGAGGTTTATTGCGTGCGTGTACTTTAAGTACAGCTTCACGACCTGTTACATCCGGGCGGTCAACTGTAATCTGTCTGTCAAAACGTCCCGGACGCAATAATGCCGGGTCAAGAATATCCGGACGGTTAGTGGCAGCAACGATGATAATTCCTTCGTTTGCTCCAAATCCATCCATTTCAACGAGAAGCTGGTTAAGGGTCTGCTCGCGTTCATCATGTCCGCCGCCTAGGCCGGCACCACGCTGGCGCCCTACAGCATCAATTTCATCGATAAAAATAATACAAGGCGCGTTCTTTTTCGCATTTTCGAATAAGTCGCGGACACGGGAAGCACCCACACCGACGAACATTTCAACGAAATCAGAACCGCTTATAGAGAAGAACGGAACGCCCGCTTCACCGGCAGCTGCCCGTGCAAGCAAGGTTTTACCTGTTCCCGGAGGTCCTACAAGAAGAACCCCTTTAGGAATTCTTGCTCCCAATTCAGCAAACTTGCGCGGGTCTTTAAGGAACTCAACGACCTCAACAAGCTCCTGCTTTTCTTCATCGGCGCCTGCAACATCTTTAAAGCGCACTTTCTTTTTGCTTTCATCATACAGCTTGGCTTTGCTTTTGCCGAAGTTCATCACACGGCTGCCTCCGCCCTGCGCCTGGTTCAGCAGGAAGAAGAATAGTATGAAGATGATGATGAAAGGAATGATTGACGTAAAGAATGTAACCCAGCCGCTTGTTTCCTTAGCCGGCATAACATCGACATCCGATGTCTGGGCTAATTGATCGACACGGTCAAGGATATTATCATTGTTCATGATATAAGTCAGGAAGTATTTGCCTTCCTCATATCCCTCAAGCTGACCCCGTACTTCAAAAACACCTCTCTCAGGCTGAAGGGAAATGGACGTAATATCGCCGCTTTCCAAGTGATCAACAAATTTATTATAAGAGATGTGCTCCGTTGGTTCATTGTTGCCGTTAAAGAAGCTGACAACTCCAATAATGACTAAAAATATTAATAAATAAAAGATGGTATTCCGGAAGATCCGATTCATCCCTTACCTCCTCCCACGGTAAACAAACTATAGTGTATAGTATCATAGAAAATCGTGCCAATACAAGGAATTAGACTTCTTAAAACCGGGTGATTCTTGTTTCAGTAAAGGGCTTTAATCCAAGATCATACTTAGGATTTCCTTAATCGTTATTGCTGTATACTTCCGGCTTAAGCACTCCAATATATGGAAGGTTGCGGTACTTTTCCGCATAATCAAGGCCATAGCCGACTACGAACTCATCAGGAACAATAAATCCTACATAATCCGCTTTGATATCAGCCTTTCTTCCAGTTGGCTTGTCAAGCAGTGTTACAATCTTAATGCTTTTCGCTTTTCTGTAGCGGAACAGCTCAACCAGATAGCTGAGCGTCAAGCCGCTGTCGATGATATCTTCAATGATCAGAATATCTCTGCCTTCAACAGAAGTATCAAGGTCTTTCAGGATTTTCACTTCTCCTGAAGAAACCATTGAATTCCCATAGCTGGATACATCCATGAAGTCCATCTCAAGATATGTATCCACACGCTTTAAAAGGTCGCTCATGAATGGCATTGCCCCTTTTAAAACCCCAATGGCAAGCGGGAATCGGTCCTGGTATTCTTCAGTAAGTTCAGCAGCAAGGGATTTAATCTTATCCTGCAGCTCCTCTTCCGAAATCAGTACTTTTTCAATATCATTTTTCATCATTTATTGTGCCCCCTAGAAGATCATTGCTTTATGTATTTTAAAATAATATAACTGGTGCAGAATTGCTGCTGCCTATCATCATGCGATTTCTTCAAACCAGGCACCCATAGGATCCTGCCTTTTGCATCTGTCACGATTGGCCAGGTTTTCCGATCATGCAGCGGTATTTTATGATCGATGAAAATATCCTTAATCTTTCGGGAACCCTGCATTCCTTTAAGCGTCATGCGGTCTCCCTTTTCTCTAGTCCTGATGATGATTGGAAAATATTCACCTTCCCTGTCCAGTACCAGGGTTTCATTGTTTAGATTTCCTTCAGGACAGTCAGCATATTCAAGAATAATCGATCCGCCGTTTGGGAGTTTAATGCTTGCAGGTTTGAAGATTTCATATCGATAGGATTGTACAGGTTCCTTCGGGAATAAAAAGTGGCATTGCCGGTAGGAGCGTACAATATGTAAACCGCCTGGAAAATCTAAATTTCCCGATGGATGAGGACTTTTCATTAAGGAAAAAATACTCTCTATATGAGATGCCGATAACGATGCCGGCCTTTCCTTATAAAGATAGTTTAATATTAGTTGAATCCCTCTCCTTTGTAAAGGCATTGGCATTGCCTCAAAAGCATCGATATCCACACTAATTTCCTCATTGGCATTCTTTTTCATTACTGTATTCATTTTATGGACGGTTAATTCCTGCAGATATGCTTCATCACTTTGCAAATCTTCACTGAATTTTTGAAAATGCTCATGCACCTGGGGATTTTCTTTTCTCAGGAATGGGAGCACTTCCTGCCTGAAGCGGTTCCGGCTGTATATGCCTTTTTCATTGCTTGGATCCCGCCGGGGGTTCAGGTGTTCTTTCTGGCAGTAGCTTTCGATTTCCGCTCTATTCAAGCACAGAAACGGGCGGATGATCGTATAATCACCAAACAGACGCGTAACAGGGATACCTGCTCTTGCGCTGCCTGCGCTTCCCCTTGTGAGGCGCATTAAAATGGTTTCAACCTGATCATCACCATGATGCCCAAGCGCTATATAGTCTGCCCCATATTTCCCGGCTATTCTTTGATAGAAGCTGTAGCGGCAATCCCTGGCAGCTGTCTGTGAACTCTTCCCGGACTTCTCCATATACTCAGGCACATTCACTCTTTCCATTTCAAATGGAATAGCTTTGTCCCTGCAGTAATCCCTCACAAACATGGCGTCCTGAAGCGATTCTTCACCTCTGAACATATGATCGACATGTGCGGCAATCAGTTCTGTCTGATACTGCTGCTGTCTGCTCCAAAAATAATGGAGCAGGGCGATGGAATCCGGCCCTCCTGATACACCGATTACTATTTTCTTATTTTTTAAATCCAATCCCTTTTTCTTAAGGAAAGCACTCACTTTCTCTTCGAGCATAGGCTTCTTCCTTATCCAATTTAAATATATTTATTACTACCCCTGCAAAAGGCAGGATAATCCTTCCTACAGAAAAGCATATCATTTTTAAAGGGTAAATATCAAAAGGGATTAAGCTTATAATACGGATCACCGAAAAGAAAGTTTCATTTCTTTCAAATTCAAAGCAGCTGCCCATAAATATATAAGAAATATAGCACGGTTACAATAAGGGTGATGAGCAGAGTTTCAAAGAAGCTCCCTTTCTGTTTTTTCTGCCTGTGCATTTGCCTGCTGGCAGGCTGAGGGCTGGCGGTTTGTCCGGGATTCCTGCTTACCTTGCTCCTTTGCGCCGGGTTTGCACGTGTGAGCTGGAGCATATCGTTTCTCATTTCACCAGCCGAGCTATACTGGCCCTGCAGAGCATTCAGGATAACATCTTCGTATTTCAGCAGTTCTTTCTTTTGGCGGACCATCTGTTTGAGCTGTTTAAGGTCACCGGTTGTCTTGGCAAACCTTTTTGGATAGGCCGTATTGATTAATACCATGGCTGCAGCAAAGAGATCATAAGCGGGGTCAGCCTTTCTGGTCCCCAGTCCCCAGTAGCCGCGATCATAAAACTCGGTGAATTCCTTTATTGCCCTGCCCTGAATGGTGGTGCCGCCTACATCAATGGTGCGTATTTTCGATGGAGGGCCTGTTACGATCAGATTATCCGGCTTTAAATCACCGAATACCCAGCCCGCTTTATGCAATGCATCCAGATCGTTCAGGAGCTGTACAATTAAAACACCGGTCCAGGATGGTCCCTTTTGCTGAATGAATGTCAGCAAATCAGGACCCTGTATATATTCCATTACATAGAATGATACCTTACCGCCCCTTCTTTCCCAATCATCAACATCAAGCAAAGAAGGCCCGAGGGCAGAGCCTTGGACCTTTGCAAAGGATTTAAGGACGTTCACTTCGGACGTGATGGACATCCCGTTATCACTCATTTTCAAAGCAACCTGCTGATTTTGGTTTTTGGCGAGATACACAATCCCATTAGCACCATACCCCAATTCCTTTACAATGGTATATCGGCTGCGGTGCCACTTTCCTTCAATCACAGTACCAGGGTTTACTTTACACTGACTCTTCAAAGAATGATTCATCATCACGGGAAAGCAGACTCCTTAATGAACGTTTTTTCTTGAAATGGTTTAGTGCCTCATGAATGGCCGGGCCTGTTGGCGTAATCCCGCCCGTTGTCAATTTTGAAAATATGCTGGTCAGCGATTCAAGATTTGGTGTCCAATCCAGCAGTTTTTCGACATCTTTCTTTTTCCCGGGAAATACGAATACAGAAAAACGGTTATCACCAGAGCGTGCATTAAGGCTCAAGGATAGATCCAGCAGGGCCTCCTTAACGGTCGGCAGCTTATGTTTCATGCTTGCACTGGTATCCACGAGGACCAGCACCTCAAGCTCGACAGTCTCACCCAATTCATCCACAACCTCCATCACTTCGCCGCGCTGGTCAGGCGGGAGGTCCTCCATCGTTTTTGCACCTCCCAGGATCTGCTGGAGCTCTTTATTGACCACTCCCTGAAGTGTCTGGGTCATGGCTTTTCTCGTCACCATCTGTACCGTCTGGGAAAGCTGCTGAGAGTAGACTACCTGACTGACTCCGCCTCCCGACATGGCGATTCCTTCAATTTCGTTCATTCCCTGTTCATCAATGACATCCTGCTCCATGACTCCGATTACATTCACGGTTATTCCCTGCTCCTTGGCGAGAGCCGCCATGGCAATGGGATCTTCACCCTGATTTGAACAGCCATCCGTTATCAATAAAATCTGCTTCAGTGTTCCTGTTTTCATTTGAAACTCCCCTCCACATATGAGTTGTTAGCATTTTCGACTGAAAGGAGGGGATTTATACATATAAACATGTCTCGATGAGCAAATTAATCAGTTGGCCTTTTGGCGGATGGCATGTACAGGGATGCTTGTCCATTTCGGTGTATTATGCTTAACCTTTGAGACCACCACTGTCATATCATCCTCTATATTTCCGGACCTTGACCTGATCACCTCTTCCATAATCAGATCGGCCACTTCCTGAGGATCATCCGTCTTCAGCTCGGAAATCTTGCGCTTCATCCACAAATCAAAATTCTCCACATGCTTCGGCCCTTCAAACACGCCATCACTCATCATAATCAATAAATCGCCTGCTTTGAGCTGCTCACTGACCACATCGACATCAAATTCCTGAATGATGCCCATCGGCAGGTTGCTAGCCTGAATTTTCATGACCTTAGGACCTCGTTTTACGAAGCTTGGAGTTGATCCAATTTTCAAAAATTTTGAGTCAGCATTCTGCAGATCAATCATGGCCAGATCCAGGGTGGAAAAAATTTCGTCTGTGGTTCGTAAAGATAGAACGGAATTGACGGATTTAATAGCCACCTGCTCTTCAATGCCCGATTGTAGAATTTTCTGCAATAGCTGAAGTGTCTCCTGGCTTTCTGCATGGGCCCTTTCCCCATTGCCCATTCCATCACTGATGGCTATCGCATACTTTCCGCAGCCCAGCTCGATGGTGGAATAGCTGTCCCCGGACACTAAGCCGCCGTCCTTAGCAGCATGGGCCACGCCTGTTTCAACCACGAATGCCTTGGCTGACCGGAATGTGACATGGCAGTATCCATTCGGAAACGCGGCACATTCCTCTGAATTTACTAATATCGTTTCTCCCAAAATATCAGATAGCATCGGTGCAATGAGCTTTTCACATTCCCCATGTCCCTGGCAGTAGGGAATAGTCATATCAATGTCGACATTTCCCTGCTCCAGGCTGTAGATTTCCACCTGCTCGATATGAATGCCAAACTCCTGAAGCGCTTCAAGGATCTGTTCTTCCTGTTTATGATGATTTTCCCGCTCTCTCTGAATTTCCTTGGCAAAGTCACCCATCACCTCCGAAACACCCTTAAGCTGGTCGGCTACCAGCCTCCTGCTTTCCTGAACCTGTTTCTTCAGTCTTTGGTTCGCTTTATAATAAGTCAGCTCCTGCTGAACGGCTTCTGTCACTTTTTTCGATCTTGTGCAGTACTTTTCCCAATCCCTCGCAAGCTTTGGAGAAAGGGCACCTTCGTTGTTGTCCACATCATGCATAATATCCATCATATAGTCATAGGTTGTATTAAAGTTCTTTGACCAGCAGTGATCCTTCTTAAAGCAGGTCTGGCAGGTTTTTTCCGTTACATTGCTTAAGAAATAATCCACTTCCCTGTCATTGTCTTCTTCCCATTGGGACGGTTCATCATGGGAGGAAAAGCTTTTGGAAAGAGCCTGAAAGACGCTCGAAAACTGGGCAACGCGCTGTGCCGTCACATCACGCATTTTTCTCATATATTGCTGCTGTTCTGCGGCATATTCAGGTGTTCCCGGGATGTGCTTGGCCAATTTCAACGTTAAAGCCTGCGGGGTTAGTAAAAACAAAAGAATGGCTGCACCTGTTTCTGACAGAGTTTTCATGAGGTTTCCGCTGCCCTCTCCATACATGCCCATCAGGAGTGTCGCAACCAAAAGGCCGAATGCCACACCAAACTTCCTGCCTTCTTTTAAAAGGCCGCCTAAAAGGCCCGCAAAAGCAAGCAGACTCATATGATAAAAGCTCGATATATTCGCAAGGGAGAAGATCAGTCCGGTTACCACCCCTACCGTCGAACCGACTGTAGCTCCTGCCACAAAGGCGAAGAGCAGGACAAGGTAGCGTGACATGATATGCTCCACCGAAAGATCATATACCGTCCAGCCGATCGTTCCCGTCATGACAGAAGCCAGCATAATGATCAGGCAGACGATTTCTTCGGTTTTCAGTGATTGTCTGCGTTTATTTATGGATAGAAGCGGCAATCCCTGCAGAAAAATAAGCGTCAGGATGAAACCAAGGCTTGATTCGACACCGGCCATCATGCCATCATATAAAGCCAGCTGGCCCTTCATAATGAAGGCCTCCAGGAGCTTGCCTGTCAAGAGAGTGAAAAATACATAAAAAGGCAGTGCCCTGATTTCATTAGACAGCCATTTCTTTGAGACCCGGAATGCAAATAAAAAGATGAAGGTTATTCCAAAAGCGGATACCGCATTAGATATGGATAGTGTGGCGGCGCCAGCCATTAAGCCCACCAGTGCCAGGGGCGCCTTATCTCTTCGTATGAAATATACCGCTGCAAAAAACGGAAGGCTAAATGGGGTAAGCTTCGCCAATATCAAGGCTCTTCCAAGCAAAAAGCCAATGATCAGCAGAACATAGCCTTTTTTCAGAAAGAAATTCTCCAGCCCTGATTGGAGCTTTTTTAAGCCTTTGGCAATATCCAGTTTCGGTTTGTTGAAGGGCACTTCCCCGATCGGCTCCATTACATTCCTTTCTACCTTTTCCATTAAACTACACTCCCCATATTTTTATCGTTGCTGACAATTATAAAATCAAGCGCTCCAGAAGTTTGTCAAAATAGCGGACAAGCCCTGGCTTTTCGTTCGACGGTTTTCCACTATATATGGGGATAGATAACAAGATTTAAAATGGAGCTTCCTGAGGTTCAGCTTAGTTCTGACAAAAAAAGTAAACAAACCGTTGGAATAACAGCTTTCTGCGAAAAGCGAAGCATGGAAGAAATTGACGAAGAGGCAAGGGAGATATACGACATATTTCTTTTAATATCTTATTGACTTCCTTTTTAAAAATTTGTATTATAAATCTTGTGCTTCAGAGCACATCTAGTAATCTATTGAAATTTGGCGGTGTAGCTCAGCTGGCTAGAGCGTACGGTTCATACCCGTGAGGTCGGGGGTTCGATCCCCTCCGCCGCTATCATGAAATGCGGAAGCGCCTCGGTCACCCCCGACAAGCACAAGACGATCCGCACAGAAAGGTGTTCTTTACCTTTTTGGGAGGAGCGGCTTGTGACCTCGAGGGGGTAGGCGCTGAAGCTGGACAACAAGGGAATGCGGAAGCGCGTTGTCCAAATTTATTATTATCCTGGCCCGTTGGTCAAGCGGTTAAGACACCGCCCTTTCACGGCGGTAACACGGGTTCGAATCCCGTACGGGTCATTTCAAAAGAGCGTCAGCCTTAGGCTGGCGTTTTTTTGATGGCTGAATTTGCAATAAACAGCACAAAAAAACAAGCCCAACCGGACTTGTTTTCCATCCTGCTATATAGATCGATCAGCAGCAAGTTAGCCTCGCTTAGCTCCTCTTCCTCCGCGTTTGGATTCAGTATGGCGTTTTAGCGATGACAGACGATCCTCACTGTCCTTCAGGAAACGGGCCATTTTGGCTTCAAAGTTTTCTTTAGGGCGATGGTCATTTGATCGGTTATGGCGAGGGCGGCCAGAATTGGAATTCGGTCTGAATTCTTTTCTGTCTCCTCTTTCAGGTCTTTCAGAACGCTCAGGCCGGTCTTTTGCCTTTTTGATGGATAATCCAATCTTGCCGTCCTTTTCGACATTTATGACTTTTACTTCAACCACGTCACCCACTTTTAGGTGCTCATTAATATCTTTTACATATTTGTCAGCGACTTCACTTATGTGCACCAGACCGGTTGAGCCTTCCGGCAGCTCCACAAATGCTCCGAAATTTGTAATGCCTGTAACCTTTCCTGTTAACTTGCTGCCTGCTTCGATTGACATTAAAAAAACTGCCTCCTTGAAAGATATAAAGTGAAACTTCAATCAGTGGGGGTTTTCCTTATCCCCCACTGATTGTTAGTCGCGTTCTAGTGTCGCTAAGATCTCCGCTA
>NZ_NJQY01000049.1:0-16488 GCF_010628845.1 Bacillus sp. 22-7
TATAAGAGTTGATTAAGCTCGTTTGTCTTTTCGAAAAAGACTAATGATTTAAACGTTGACGTATTGTTCGTTCAGTTTTCAAAGATCAATCCGCCGCTCAGAAGCGACTTTATTAATATATCATTCTCACGATTCAATGTCAACATCTTTTTTATAAGTTGTTTTTTCATCGCGTCGTGGTGACGACCTTTAATATATTATCACCGTCAAAAAGAACTGTCAACAGAAATACTAAAAATGATTTAAAAATAAAAACAGCCGCTGCAGAACGGCTGTACAATTAAATAATCCATGTCTGTATAGCAACAAGGGCAAACAATCCGGGAATACCCAGGAATCCGGAAATGGCCGAAGTGGCAAGGTTTATAGGAACATGAATGCCAATCTGATTCCCAAATGCATTTAAGAAGAATAATAAGAGTGCACCTATGATCAGTTTAATGGCTCCCTGCCCTATAAATCTTACCGGTTTTACCGGGGCTCCTATAAATAGAAGCAATAAAATTAATCCTCCCAGAATGGAGATCACTACGATAGGATCCAAAAGAAAAATCCTCCTCTCAGTAAACTTGTACTACTAATTTATGTTTAGTCTGTACAAAAAAGACCTTAGAGGAGGACAAGTATTTTGTTATGAACGATTTTCTTCAGCAAAATAAATAACTTACATTCTCACTTTAACATTTCTCTTTTTAGCTTCCCTGAATAGAAAAAAGTATCTCGCTTCGGCCAGCTTTGCCTGGCTGATTGCCTCGGGAGATGGATCAAAGCTTTTTTCCACCAGCGATTTCTGGTTGTTCCAATCTGTTTTCAATCTGTTCAGCTGCTCCAGAAGCTTCTCATCAAATTCGCTGCGAAGCCATTTTCTCCTGCGAAAAAACATATATTCCGCCTCCGTGCTTAAACTTCTCTTCTTCCCTCTAACGCTTTTGAGAGCGTTACTTCATCTGCATACTCCAGGTCTCCGCCTACCGGCAGGCCATGGGCAATCCGGGTGGCCTTTATGCCTGACGGCTTGATCAGGCGGGAGATGTACATGGCTGTTGCTTCCCCTTCAATGTTCGGATTGGTGGCAAGAATAATCTCCTGGACCGTCTCATCCTGAAGCCTTTTCAATAAATCAGGAATATTGATATCTTCGGGGCCAATCCCATCCATCGGAGAAATCGCTCCATGAAGCACATGATACAGCCCGTTGTATTCCTTCATCTTTTCCATGGCAATAACGTCCTTCGGATCCTGGACCACACAAATGACAGACCGGTCACGTCTCTGGTCCTCACATATATAACAAGGATCCTGGTCCGTGATATGGCCGCAGACAGAGCAGTAAGATAAATTTCTTTTCGCATTGACCAGTGCCTTCGCAAAATCCAGCACAGTATCTTCTTTCATGCTTAAAACAAAAAACGCCAGACGCGCAGCCGTTTTCGGGCCGATTCCGGGCAACTTCATAAAGCTGTCAATCAGCTTGGATATCGGTTCAGGATAATGCATGTATGTTTCCTCCTATATGAAAAGGAAAAGCGCCGCGAGCATGATGGCCTGATGGATATTCCATCAGGCTATGTTCGCTGGCGCCCGGCCTGTCTGTGCTTTTAAGCACTCCTTCAGGATGTTTGATTAAAACATTCCCGGCAGGTTCATTCCTTTAGTAAATTGGCCCATCGTATCGTTTGTTAAATCTTCCGCTTTTTTCAGTGCATCGTTAGTTGCCGCCAGGACAAGGTCCTGAAGCATTTCGATATCTTCCGGATCGACAACTTCCTCTTTAATGTTAACTTCTAAAACTTGTTTATGTCCGGATACAACGACAGTCACCATTCCGCCGCCGGCTGTTCCTTCAATTCTTTTTTCGCCAAGCTCTTCCTGTGCCTGAGCCATCTTCTTTTGCATTTTCTGCATTTGCTTCATCATATTTTGCATATTTCCCATTCCACCGCGCATTTTACATACCTCCAGCTAGTTTCTATTCTTTAATTTCTATTAGTTCAGCGCCAAATAACTTGACCGCTTCAGCTACATGAGGTTCTTCCTCATTTCCGCCGAAGCTCCCGCCAGACTCATCTCCGTCACGCTGGCTGCGCAGGAAATCCTCCCTGACGCTTTGCCATTGTTCATCCGGAATGCCGACCAGCTGCAATCTCTTTCCTAAAAGCTCAAACAGGACATTCGCCAAAGTATCCAGGAATTTCGCATTATCCATGGCCATCTGACAATGAATTTCATATTTGAATTTTACGATAAGAGCTGTTTCCGATGCGGCTACAGGCTCTGCTTCATTGAGAAGAGCTGCCTGAGAGCGCATCTGGTTTTGAACAAGCAGGTTCAGCATCTCGCCCCAGCGGCTCTTTACAGCCACGAGATCATTTTTCGTTGCCTGCTTCAGTACTTCATTCACTTTCCCGACTGGCGCCTGGAATCCTTTGCGTGAACTTCTCTGCGGCTTTTTCTGTACAGCAGGAGCTCCATCATCTTTCACCGCTATGCCGTTTTTCTTTAATTCAGCAAGCTCGTGCTGCAGCTGCTCGATTTGCTGCATCAGCGGCTTAATGTCTGCAGCCTGTCCTGGTCTCTCCCGCAATTCAAGCTGGCACAGCTTCACAATCGCCACTTCCAGGAAAATCCGCGGATGGTTGGTCCATCTCATTTCCTGCTGGGCTTTGTTCAGCACTTCAATCAGCTCATAAAGCTCTTCAGGCTCCACCTCCCGGGCAAGCTGCTGGAAGTCCTCATCGAGCATAACTCTTTCCATTGATTCCTCAAGCCTGGGAGCCGCTTTATATAAAAGCATGTCCCGGTAATACAGGATAAAGTCCTCTATAAAGCGGGATGGATCTTTCCCCTGAAAAAGGAGCTCCTCCAGAAATTCCAGCCCGGAAGCTGCATCCCTGTCTTTAACCGCTCTTGCCAGTTTATTTAAAAACCCCTGCGACACGGCACCTGTTACAGATAGGGCATCTTCGACTGTAACGCGATCCTGGCTGAAGGAGATCGCCTGATCAAGCAGACTGAGCGCATCACGCATCCCGCCTTCTGCGGCTCTTGCGATAATCTGCAGGGCCTGCTCTTCATAGGCTGCATCTGTTTCATCCGCAATCAGCTTCATTCTTCCTGTTATCGCCTGAGCCGTAATCCGCTTGAAATCGAATCGCTGGCAGCGGGAAATAATCGTCAGAGGAATTTTATGAGGCTCGGTTGTGGCTAAAATAAAAATAACATGCTTGGGCGGCTCTTCAAGCGTTTTTAACAGCGCATTGAAGGCTCCAATGGAAAGCATATGCACCTCATCGACGATGTAAACCTTATATTTTACAGCGTTCGGGGCATATTTCACTTTGTCCCGGATATCCCTGATTTCTTCTACACCGTTATTGGATGCAGCATCTATTTCAATGACATCGGGAATTGATCCGTCTGTAATCCCTCTGCAGGCCGAACACTCATTGCACGGTTCAGTGACAGGTGCCTTCTCACAGTTAACAGCCTTAGCAAGTATTTTTGCCGCACTCGTTTTACCGGTTCCGCGGGGGCCGGAAAACAAATAGGCGTGTGATATCTTCTCCTGAAGCAGGGCGTTTTGCAAAGTCTTTGTCACATGTTCCTGCCCGACAACATCGATGAACTGCTGCGGGCGCCAAACACGATATAAAGCTTGATAACTCACTGACACGCCCCCTTCCTATGTATAGTCCTTCATCTATTATAACGTATCTAAATTCCTTTTTACAAAACCTAGAGCAAAAAATACAACAAAAAACCCACCCCGCAAAAGGATGAGTTTTAGTAACAATATAAACTGCCGTGCACCTTCCGTCGACTGGCGCCCATAGGCGTTACTTAAGCAGTTAGCTCGGCCCAGGCAACCCTGCGGCACATGGGAGCGTCCACTTAATGCTGCTTCCTTCCGGACCTGACATGATTCATGGATTCCCATTGCGCAGGACCCGGGCGTCAACACCACTTACTTAAGGCAGGCCCTACAGGACACCAGCCTCGGGAAGGGATTCAGCCTCGCTAGAGCGGATTGCGAGTACAGGGCACCGCTACCTCCCCGCCTAGCACGGCAAAGTTGATACCATATTTAGGTGCGTCTTTGTCCGACGCATTTATAAGTATACTAACAATCAGGAAAAAAAGCAATGCCTAGCCATTGTCAATTCCTGTATCCTGTTCCATCTGCAGCAATTGCCTTTTCTTTTTCTCTTCTTTCTTGCGCTTTCGCAAGTTCCGGAAAAAGCTCGAAAGCATTTCGCCGCATTCTTCTTCCAGCACCCCTGCGACGACTTCACTCTGATGATTGAACCGCTCATCCTGCAATAGGTTCATGAGCGTTCCGGCACAGCCGCCTTTCGGATCCCTGGCTCCATACACCACCTTTTGGATGCGCGACAGAATAATGGATCCCGAACACATCGGACAGGGCTCCAAAGTTACATAGAGGACGGCATTCTCCAGCCGCCAGGTTCCGAGTTTTTTGCACGCCTGATCAATGGCCAATAGTTCCGCATGCGCAATCGCAGTCTGATTCACTTCTCGCAGGTTATGTGCCCGGGCAATAATCTCCCCGTCCAGAACAATGACTGCGCCAATCGGAACCTCTTCCAGCCCTTCAGCAAGCTTAGCTTCCTTGATGGCCTCCCGCATATACAGTTCATCTTCAGTGAATGATTCCTGAATCAAATATCTTCATTCCTTCTCTTAACATCCGTGTAAAAGCGGCCCCTTTTACGAAAAATACTCTTAAAGGAGCGATTCGATGAAAAATCCGCAAGCCTATAAACCGGCTCTTATCATTATTGACATGATTAACGACTTTCATTTTCACCATGGCAAAATCCTTGCTGAAAAAGCAATGAATATCATAAAACCCATCAATGAGCTAAAGTCCGCATTTCATAAACAGGATCTCCCGGTCATTTATGTGAATGATCATTATAACCTCTGGAAGGCTGATCTCGATACGATTATGAATCATTGCCGCAATCCTGTCAGTGAGCGTATCCTTCATGAAATACACCCGTCGCCGGATGATTATTTTTTAATAAAGCCAAAGCACTCCGCTTTTTACGGCACTGCCTTAAATACTCTCCTGCACCAGCTTGGCGTCAATCTGCTTGTTATGACGGGAATCGCAGGCAATATCTGTGTCCTGTTTTCAGCCAATGACGCTTATATGAGAGAATACCGTCTGCATATACCGCATGACTGCACCACCTCCAATGATGACCATGATAATGCAAATGCCTTAAAGATGATGGAAAACGTATTAAAAGCCAATATCTCTTCCTTCTCTGAAAACAATTATAACATTTCTTCCCTGTTTCCTTCATAAAATGGCAGTAGTGTTTAAGATGTGCTTTTCAGGGAGGGAGATAGATTGCAGATTCATGTTGTCCAGCAAAACCAGTCTTTGTTCGGCATTGCCCAGGCATATGGAACGACAGTTCAGGATCTCATTGAAGCAAATGAAATCCCCAATCCAAATAATCTGGTGATTGGCCAGACACTGGTTATTCCGATAATAGGAAGCTTTTATTGGGTGCAGCCGGGTGACAGCCTTTACTCGATTTCAAGAAGGTTCGGCATTTCTTATCAGCAGCTGGCATCAGTCAATGGCATTTCAGTAAGCCAGCCGCTTCAGGTGGGGTTTCGCCTTTATATCCCGCCCCGCCCGAAAACGAAAGCAGAATTCAATGCCTATGTGGAGCCAAGAGGCAATACAGTCGCCCCTGAACTGGAGGAAAGTGCAAGAGAGGCCGCGCCTTATCTGACCTATCTGGCGCCGTTCAGTTTCCAGGCTCTCCGCGATGGCTCTTTGAAGGAGCCGCTTCTGAATGATTTCCCAGCTATTGCGAGAGCCAATAATAATGTACTGATGATGGTGATCACCAATCAGGAAAACGATCAGTTCAGTGACGAACTGGGCAGAATATTGTTAAATGATATGGCGATTCAGAATAAATTCCTGGATAATATTACCGCCACAGCAAAGAAATACGGCTTCAGGGATATTCATTTTGACTTCGAATTTCTGCGTCCTGAGGACCGCGAAGCGTATAACAATTTTCTCAGAAAAGCGAAGGCAAGATTCAGGCAGGAAGGCTGGCTGATTTCCACAGCATTAGCCCCGAAAACCAGCGCCGAACAGAAAGGGCTCTGGTATGAGGCCCATGATTATAAAGCACATGGGGAGATTGTTGATTTCGTGGTCATCATGACCTATGAATGGGGCTACAGCGGCGGTCCGGCTATGGCCGTTTCCCCGATCGGCCCAGTGAGGCAGGTATTGGAATATGCGATCAGCGAAATGCCATCTTCTAAGATCATGATGGGCCAGAACTTATATGGCTATGACTGGACGCTTCCTTTTGTTCAGGGCACTACCGCAAAAGCCGTCAGTCCGCAGCAGGCCATACAGATCGCAGCGGAAAATAATGTGGCTATTCAATATGACTACAAAGCACAGGCCCCATTTTTTAATTACACAGCACCTGACGGGAAAAGGCATGAAGTCTGGTTTGAGGATGCCCGCTCCATCCAGGCGAAATTCGACTTAATCAAAGAACTGAAGCTTCGGGGAATGAGCTACTGGAAGCTAGGCCTGTCTTTCCCGCAAAATTGGCTTCTGATTACGGAAAACTTCGATGTGACAAAAAGAGCATGATCACTCAGCAGCTGCCGCTTACAGGCAGCTTTTTCATTTTTCAGATAATATACTCTTACTTTCTTATTTCCAGCTTAAATTCCATATCCCTTCCACTCCATACTGTGATAAAATAAGCTTTGTGTCATTTTGGAACGTACCTATATATGGTTTCTATAGATAAATAAGCAATGCAGGAGGACGATCACTATGGGGGGAATACCTTTTATTACAGTAGAGGGGCCGATTGGCGTTGGGAAAACATCTCTCGCTAAAGCAATTTCTGAGAAATTTCAGTATGCCTTGCTAAAAGAGATTGTTGATGAAAATCCTTTTTTGGGTAAATTCTATGAAAACATTGAAGAATGGAGCTTTCAGACTGAAATGTTTTTCCTATGCAACCGCTATAAACAGCTGGTTGATATCAACAATCACTACCTGGCTCAAAATAAGCCTGTTGTGGCTGATTATCATATTTTCAAGAATCTGATCTTTGCACAGCGCACACTGAATCAGACTGAATACCAGAAGTATCTGAAGATCTACGACATTCTGACGGGTGATATGCCAAAGCCGAATGTCATCATCTATCTTAATGCCAGCCTTGAAACACTGCTCGACCGAATCGAGCTGAGAGGCCGTGAAATTGAAAAGAACATCAGTCCGTTATATCTCGAGCAGCTATCCCTTGATTATGAAACGGCTATGAATGAGTTCGAAAGGCAGCACCCGGATATTCCGGTCATCCGCTTTAATGGAGATCAGCTGGATTTTGTGAAAAACGAAGCAGACTTAATGCATATATTCGATACCTTATCGACATCATTAAAAAAGAGGAGTATACACTTATGAATCTAAGGCAGAAATATGAGATTCCTTCAAACGCCGTCATTACCATTGCCGGAACCGTTGGAGTCGGAAAATCAACAATGACCAATGCGCTTGCGGATGCACTGGGGTTCCGAACCTCTTTCGAAAAGGTTGATACAAACCCTTACCTCGATAAATTCTATGCGGATTTCAACCGCTGGAGCTTTCACCTGCAGGTTTACTTCCTGGCTGAACGCTTCAAGGATCAGAAGCGCATTTTCGAATATGGCGGCGGCTTTGTTCAGGACCGATCCATTTATGAAGACACAGGCATCTTTGCGAAAATGCATTATGAAAAAGGGACGATGTCCAAGGTCGATTACGAAACCTACACCAGCTTATTTGATGCGATGGTGATGACACCATACTTCCCACACCCTGATTTACTTATCTACCTGGAAGGCTCGCTTGATGACATTCTTTCACGCATCCAGGAGCGCGGCCGTCCGATGGAACAGCAGACACCTATTTCCTACTGGGAAGAAATGCACCAGCGCTATGAAAATTGGATCAACAGCTTTAACGCATGCCCGGTCCTGCGCTTGAATATCAATGATTATGACATCATTCAGAATGAGCAATCCATTGAGCCGATTGTGGAGCGAATTTCTTACTTTTTAAGACAAACGCAGCTATTGAAAAAATAACCGCCATTATCGGCGGTTTTTTCTTTGGAAGAACACAAAAAAACCGCTGATGCGATCAGCGGTTTTATGTATCTCCAATATTTATGCGCGTGTTAGATGTCAATTAAAATGGAGGAGGAAAGGGGATTCGAACCCCTGCGCGGTTTGACCCGCCTGTCGGTTTTCAAGACCGATCCCTTCAGCCGGACTTGGGTATTCCTCCGCATCGACAAGAAATACTATATCATCTCTTAAAAAAGTTGTCAACATTATTTTTATAAAAAAATAGAGCGGATTAAAAACCCGCTCCGAACTTTCTCATTAAGGCTTAATGACTTCGCGATTGCCCATATAAGGACGCAATACTTCCGGAATGATGACACTTCCGTCAGCCTGCTGGTAATTCTCAAGGATGGCTGCCACCGTGCGGCCGATCGCAAGGCCAGATCCATTCAGTGTGTGCACATGCTCCGGCTTGCCTTTTGCCTCGCGGCGGAAGCGGATATTGGCACGTCTCGCCTGGAATCCTTCAAAGTTACTGCAAGAAGAGATTTCTCTGTACGTGTTATAGCTCGGGATCCAAACCTCGATATCGTATTTCTTCGCAGCTGTGAATCCAAGATCGCCTGTGCACATGCTCATCACACGGTATGGCAGGCCAAGCAGCTGAAGGACTTTTTCGGCGTGTCCAGTCAGTTTTTCAAGCTCATCATAAGACTCTTCAGGCTTCACAAACTTCACAAGCTCTACCTTATTGAACTGATGCTGGCGGATCAGCCCGCGTGTATCACGGCCGGCAGAACCTGCTTCAGAACGGAAGCATGCACTGAATGCCGCATAGTTAATCGGAAGCTCATCTGCATTCAGAATTTCTTCCCTGTGCATATTGGTGACAGGCACCTCGGCAGTTGGAATCAGGAAGTAATCCTCGCTTTCAATCAGGAACGCATCTTCTTCAAATTTCGGAAGCTGTCCTGTTCCTGTCATGCTTGCACGGTTGACCATATATGGAGGCAGAACTTCCTTATAGCCATGTTCGTCTGTGTGCAAATCAAGCATGAAGTTGAATAAAGCACGCTCAAGGCGGGCTCCAAGACCCTTGTAGAATACAAAGCGGCTGCCTGTTACTTTGCTGGCGCGTTCGAAGTCAAGCAGGTCAAGATCTGTTGCTACATCCCAATGCGGCTTTGGTTCGAAATTGAATTCACGGACTTCTCCCCATTTGCGGATTTCCACATTATCGTCTTCTGTTTCACCGTCAGGCACGCTTTCATGGGGAATGTTTGGGATGCTCAGCAGCAACTGGTCCAATTCTTCCTCGACCGTGCGAAGCTCCTCATCCAATGCTTTAATTTTGTCGCCGACTTCTCTCATTTCTGCGATTAAATGGTCTGCATCCTGCTTTTCGCGCTTCAAAGCTGCAACCTGCTGTGATACTTCATTCCTTTTGCTCTTCAGCTGTTCTGCTTCTACAATCAATTCACGTCTTTTAACATCAAGATCCTCGAATTTTCCCAGATCCGTTAAATCCTCGCCGCGGTGCTGAAGCTTGTTTTTCACTTCTTCAAAATTAGCTCTCAAAAATTTAATGTCCAGCATTTTTTTATTCCCTCCTGAAAAATAATTTAGAACACAAAAAACTCCCGTCCCCAAAAAAGGGACGAGAGTTACCCGCGTTGCCACCCTAGTTGAAAGCATAAGCTTTCCACCTTAAATCCATAACGGTTTTAACCGAAAGCATTTACTTTTCCCGGACCATACCGGGTGTTCCATGCTTTGCTCGAGGATGGATTCACAGGGTTTATTCACCGGTTCACACCAGCCACCGGCTCTCTACAGAACAAAGTTCCTGTTACTAGTTCCTCTCATTGCTTTTAAGCTATAAGAATTTTGTAATTCATAATGTACTACAATTATGTTCCATTTGCAACCAAAATATTCAAATTGCTAATTGCTTGGACTCTTTAATCATTTCAACGAAATAGCCTGTCAGGCGATGGTCATCCGTCAGTTCCGGATGGAAAGAGCACCCGAGGAATCTGCCTTCACGAGCGGCCACAATCCGGCCATTGTGCTTGGCGAGGATTTCAACATTATCCCCCGCCTCGACAATATGCGGCGCACGAATAAAGACTGCTGCAAAGTCTTCTGCCACTCCGGCAATATCCAGATCAGCCTCAAAGCTTTCGCGCTGGCGGCCGAATGAGTTTCTTTCTACCCGGACATCCATCACACCAATATGAGGCTCATCATAGCCAATAATATGGTTTGCAAGGAGAATCAGCCCGGCACATGTCCCGAACATCGGCTTTCCTGACTGGGCAAACTCCTTAAGGCTGTCCATAAAATCATACTTATCAATGAGGCGTCTCATGGTCGTGCTCTCGCCGCCTGGCAGGATCAGCCCGTCCACCTCATCAAGCTGTTCTTTGCGTTTGATGACCACAGCTTCGGCGCCGCATGCTTCTACCGATAGAACATGCTCTCTTACTGCACCCTGCAGCCCTAATACTCCAACCTTTATCATGTTCAATTCTCCTTACCAGCCGCGCTCCTGCATACGAGCTTCAGGAGCCAATGAAGAAATTTCGATTCCCTTCATCGGTGTGCCAAGTTCTTTTGAAAGTTCAGCAATTAATTTGTAGTCCTGGTAATGTGTAGTTGCTTCAACAATGGCACGTGCAAATTTCGCAGGGTTTTCAGATTTGAAGATACCTGATCCTACGAACACACCGTCAGCACCAAGCTCCATCATTAGAGCTGCATCTGCAGGTGTTGCAACGCCGCCTGCTGCGAAGTTTACGACTGGAAGGCGTCCAAGGCTCTTGATTTCCAAAAGAAGCTCATATGGCGCTCCCAGAAGCTTAGCTTCTGTCATTAACTCGTCTTCATTCATGCCGACAACCTTGCGCACCTGTGCATTCACCTTGCGGATATGGCGCACAGCTTCAACGATGTTTCCAGTTCCAGGCTCACCCTTTGTGCGAAGCATGGAAGCACCTTCGCCAATACGGCGTGCTGCTTCACCTAAATCACGGCATCCGCAAACGAATGGAACAGTGTAGTCTCTTTTGTTCAGATGGTATTCTTCATCAGCAGGAGTTAAAACTTCACTCTCATCTATGTAATCGACACCCATCGCTTCAAGCAAACGAGCTTCTACAATATGGCCAATACGCGCTTTTGCCATTACCGGGATTGAAACTGCACCCATTACTTCTTCCATAATACGCGGATCTGCCATACGTGCTACACCGCCGGCTGCACGGATATCAGAAGGAACGCGCTCAAGTGCCATAACTGCTACTGCACCAGCTTCTTCTGCGATTTTTGCCTGCTCAGCGTTAACGACGTCCATAATTACGCCGCCTTTTTGCATTTCTGCCATTCCCCGTTTAACACGATCTGTACCTGTCTTCATGTTTATCCCCCTTCGTAAATACCATCTGCTCTGGATGGGTTAAATATTATGATAAAAATAACTTTTCAAAAAAAGGAAAATGGATTACTTTACTCGGAATTTTCCCTATTGAAAATATGCAATGAAAAAGGGCTCCTGTCAAGACAGGAAAGCCCTTTTTCTTAAAACCAACCTTTTACAGTTGAGGAAACACTTCCCCATAGGTCACCGAAGAAACCGCCAATGCTGCGCATAGTCAGCACGAACCAGTTTGCTTTTTCAACACTTTCAGCGGCTACAACATCCACCTGGATATTGCCTTTTCCTTTATCAGACAGGAACTCAAGCTTCCCGTCCTCTTTGGACTCGATCGTTAAGTAGCCGACCTTTTCTCCCTTTTTAATAGGAGCAGTTAATTCACCATTTTCATTTAATTTCTTTTTATCCAGAACAAGAACGGGCTTAAAGTTTTCCTTTTCCCCATTTCTCATCACCATTTCAATGGCATCTTTAGAAGAAATCTTCACTTTATCTTCTTTCCCTTTTGTAACAGGCACTGTTTTCTGGCCTTTCACCTGATATTTGGCAGGAACGATTTCTTCTTTCGTGAAGTTGGTGAAACCGAAATCGAACATTTTCTTGGTTTCATCGAATCTGGATTTATAAGTAGCCTGGCCATTCGCTCCTTTAGCATTCATGACAACACTGATGTAGCGGTTGCCATCTCTCAGAGCAGTTCCTGTGAAGCAGTACCCGGCAAAGTCAGTTGTACCTGTTTTAAGGCCATCTGCGCCTTCATATCCATATACCAGCTCAGGAAGCATCCAGTTCCAGTTTTCCATTTTAATTTCATCATCTGTACCCTCTCTGAAGGTCTTTCTAGGGGTGCTTGCCGTTTCCAGTACTTCCGGGAACCGGTTAATCAATTCTTTAGCCAGAATAGCTGTATCTCTTGCTGACATGACGTTTTCTTCTTCAGGGCCGCCTGCAGGAGGGGATCCCTTTAAATCTCGGTTATTCAGACCGCTGGAATTAACAAATTTATAGTCTTTCAGCCCAAGCTCTGCTGCTTTTTCGTTCATCATTTTAACAAAGTTGGTTTCTGAACCGGCAATCGTTTCTGCAATCGCAATTGTTGCGCCATTTGCAGAGTATATAGCCATGGCTTCATACAATTCACGGATATTGTATTTGCCGTCTCTTCTTAACGGGACATTCGATAAGGCACGGTCCTGTGAAACTTTCCATACATATTCACTTACTGCGTATTCTTGATCCCACTTCACTTTGCCTTTTTCAACGGCTTCAAGAAGCAGGTATTCTGTCATCATTTTCGTCATACTGGCAATACCCAGTACTTTATCCGCATTTTTTTGATATAAAATCTTTCCGGTCTCTGCATCTACTAAAATAGCAGCATCGGCATTGATATTTAAAATATCTTCCGCATGTGCTTTATGTATACCAGGTAAAAGACCTAATATCATGACCAAGGCAAGGAATCCAGCGATAGACTTACGGTACAATGTTTTCTTCAATTTTACTGCCCTCCAACGTTTTAATACACTTTTGTTATTTTATCATAACTCTGATTCAAAGAATAGATAGAGTAATTACCTATTCCTGCCTCCCTTGTGGCATGATTGGCCCATTTGCTTGCACTGATATTTTCCTAGTATCCTTTTTCGGGCATAAAAATAAGCAGAAAAGGTTTCCCTCTTCTGCTTTTTATTGCTGTTTTTCGCCAGCAATGTTGTCCGTTGATTTCCGCTCCAGGCTGCTCAGCTCACCGCGGGGCGTCTGCGGGGTCTCACCTTTCCCCGTTACTCCCGCTGGACGTTGAATAAGCTCCCCCGATACACACCGCACGAAGAAAATGCGAGAGCATTTTCGAGGATCTCGCACCTTCCGCTCCAATCAACTCAGTAAATGAGATACAAAGAGCTGCGAAAAACAGCCTTATTTTTTATGAATTATAGCGAGTAGTTTGGCGCTTCTTTTGTGATCTGTACATCATGCGGATGGCTTTCTCTCAGGCCTGCACCTGTCATTTTAATGAATTGGGCATTTTCGCGAAGCTCGTGAAGATCTTTTGTTCCGCAATAGCCCATTCCGGAACGGATACCGCCGATAAGCTGGTAAATGGTATCGGATAAAGGCCCTTTATATGCAATGCGCCCTTCGATTCCCTCTGGAACGAACTTTTTATTATCTTCCTGGAAGTAACGGTCTTTTGAGCCTTTTTCCATGGCTGCAACAGAACCCATTCCTCTGTAAACCTTGAAGCGGCGTCCCTGGAAAATTTCCGTTTCGCCCGGGCTTTCAGATACACCGGCAAGAAGGCTGCCAAGCATAACGGCATGTCCGCCGGCTGCCAATGCTTTCACAATATCCCCTGAATATTTAATTCCGCCATCAGCAATAATGGACTTGCCATGCTTGCGTGCTTCGGTTGCACAGTCATAAACAGCTGTGATCTGCGGAACTCCTACACCTGCAACAACGCGTGTTGTACAAATCGATCCAGGTCCGATTCCCACTTTTACAATATCAGCACCCGCTTCAATCAAATCCTTTGTCGCTTCAGCTGTCGCAACGTTTCCGGCAATAATGGCCAGATCCGGATAAGTATTTCTGATTTCGCGTACGGTATCAAGCACGCCTTTTGAATGTCCATGTGCCGTATCCACTACGATCACATCTACATGTGATTTCACAAGCATTTCAACACGCTTCATCGTATCGCCGGTTACGCCAACTGCTGCACCTGCCAGCAGGCGTCCGCGCTCATCCTTTGCCGAGTTAGGAAACTCAATAACTTTTTCAATATCTTTAATGGTGATTAACCCTTTTAAAACACCTTCATCATCTACCAGCGGCAATTTTTCAATTTTATGCCTCTGGAGAATCTTTTCTGCTTCATCCAATGTGGTTCCAACCGGAGCCGTTACAAGGTTTTCCTTTGTCATCACATCGGAGATTTTTATCGAAAAGTCCTGAATGAATCGGAGGTCACGGTTTGTCAGAATGCCAACAAGCTTCAGTTCCTCAGTATTGTTGACGATAGGCACACCGGAAATCCGGTATTTGCCCATTAAATGTTCTGCGTCAAATACCTGCTGTTCTGGAGTGAGAAAGAATGGGTCCGTAATAACGCCGCTTTCTGAACGTTTTACTTTATCCACCTGATCAGCCTGCTGTTCTATGGACATGTTTTTATGGATAACTCCCAAACCGCCCTGGCGCGCCATAGCGATCGCCATTTCTGCTTCAGTCACCGTATCCATTCCGGCACTGATCACTGGAATGTTGAGTGCAATCTTTTCAGTCAAATTAACTTTGAGGCTTACATCACGAGGAAGCACCTCTGATTTAGATGGAACCAGTAAAACATCATCAAAAGTTAAACCTTCTTTAGCAAACTTAGTTTCCCACATCTTTTTTGACCTCCTGGACTCGAAAATATTATTAGTAGGTTATCAATTGGACAAAATACTGTCAAGGACAGATTGATATGTTGGATTTTTCAAAAGATTCGGAGGACTCTCAGTGATACATCCATTTGATTTTAAAAGCTCCTTTTTATATTTTTTTTCTGCGAATACATCACAGGAATTTTTAAAGAAATGCTACCAAAAGCAAAACCTGGATCAGGCTGAACAAAAGAGCTATGAAAACAGTTACCCTTTTATATACTATCTAGAACACGGGCAAGTATACTATGAGCAGGCAGAGAAGGCACCACTGGTCATCAAGCCGATTCTCTTTTTTTATGGCCTTGTTCACCTCGTGAAGGCCTGCATACTGACTGTGGATCCTAATTATCCGGAGACTACTTCTGTTTTGGCACACGGGGTATCTGCCCGGAAAAGAAAAAAGCAGCAATATAATTTTTTTCAGGATGAAGTGAAATTTCAAAAAAGCGGGCTTTTCCCTTATATGGGAGAAAAATTGTTTCACATGAAACATTTGGAAGGCGAAAAAACAACGATGGGAGAGTTATTTGGCCAGATCCCCGAACTTAATGACTTGTACAGCCAGACAGAGGGCCGTAAGACTTTTCTCGAAGCAGGGCTGGAAAAGGATAAATTGATTTTGCCAAAGATGATCCTTGATCGCTTTCATATGACCGAGTCCCGTTTTGTGGAATATCTGCAGTCAAAGTCAGACTCTAGTATAAGCTTTCAGGAATCAGAGGAGTCAGCATTGAAATTCAAGATGGAAAATTTGAATACATATAATTTCAAGCCATTACGATATAGTCCGGATGCCGGAAAGTTCTTCTTCCCGCTGGCTAAAGATGAATTGATTGATTTCCCTGAACTTCTTATTCATTATCTCCTGCTTTATAACTTAAGCATGATTGCCCGCTACGAAACAGAATGGTGGAGCGAACTGATCAAAATGATGCCGAATAAAGACTATCCGTTTATTCTAACATTTCTTCAAATTACGGCTGCAAAGGGGCCGTATTTGATTTATCAGTATTTGTCTGATAAGAAGCAGTAAGGTTATTGGGTGGGGTGGGGGTTATTCCTGGCTGCAGACTTCAGTGTGGCGTTAGGAAGAGGCAGAGTGCAGGGATATTTAATTTAATCAGGTGGCCGGCTGTTTTCCAGGGAAGGAGCATCATTGGCGGTTTATCTAACAGGTATGAGATGTTATCGCGCATGTTTTGGGTTTTATCTAGCAGGTTTATGAATTTACCCTACAGGTTTATTGATTTATCTAGCAGGGTTTGAAGTTTATCTTACATTGGCACAATTCTTCTTTAGAAAGAACAGATTTAAATTTAAAAACAGACTGAATAATGGAGAGTGGCGTATATAATTTGATTCTGACGCATATAGCGTGAAAGTGACGCATATCTGCATTTTTCAATAAAAAGAAGAGTCCAGTTGATTCAGAAACCTATAATTACACACAAAAAAGAGCACCCATCAGGT
>NZ_NJQY01000005.1:0-87355 GCF_010628845.1 Bacillus sp. 22-7
CAAAGATCAATCCGCCGCTTTAGGCGACTTAATTAATATATCATTTCTGATAATCAATGTCAACAAGTTTTTTCTCATCAATTTGATGTTGTTGTTTCTCTCTTGCTGACTTGAATTAGTATACCAGCTCTTCTCTATTAATTGCAAGTACTTTTTAATAGAAACTTAATCTTTTTTTAAAAGTGAAGGAATTAAATAAAAAAATGACCGCGGGATGCCGTCATTTTAATATCTCATCAATAAATATCTGGCGGTTTTTCTCTAAATGAATAATATCGCCGGTTTCTAAGAGTTTCACAAGTGGTCTCGTGGGTGATTTATCTTCTATAAAAAGGATTTCTGCAATCTGGCCGTCAGAGAGTTTCACCAGGCTGCCAATGGAAAAAGTCATGATGCCGGAGCCCAGCGCCTGGATGGATGGAATATCAAATTTGCCGAAGCTGTCCTGTATCAGCATTTCAAGCACTTTGAACGGGGATTGTTTCCTTCTGTAGAGCCTTTGGGAAGTCATGGCATGAAATGCATCTGCAGCAGCGATGATTCGTCCAGCCTGATTGATTTTGCTGCTTTGTTCTCCAAACGGATAACCACTGCCGTCCAAACGCTCATGATGCTGAATAATGCCGATCTTAGTGCTTTCTCTTAACAAAGAGATATTTTGAACCATTTTAAAACTGAGGGTCGAATGCTTTTTAATTTCTTCAAACTCCTCGGAGTTTAATGTAGTGCTTTTGTGCAGAATGGACGGGTTTATTTTAGCCATGCCAGCATCAGCCAGGCACCCTCCCAGGGCAAGCTGCACAACTTCTCCCTTATTTAAATTCAGTTTTTTTCCTATAAATGCGCTGATCATTCCCACTGCTACTGAATGCTGGTATAAATAATCTTCATTTGTAGAAAGATGATGAAGCGAAAAGATAATGGAAGGATTTTTCTCCATTTTTTCAATCAGCGGAATCATAATGTTTCTTATTTTGGCGATATCCACCGGAAGGCCTGATTGCCAGGATGTGAATTCCCTTTTGAAATGTTGAACGCCTTTTAGAAATGTACTAATATAATTTGATTCCACTTCCTCTTCGGCTTCATCCATGTTCCCGGCAGAAGTCATTGACTTCCCGCTGACCATGGTAGTTTCAACTTCTGCTTCCTCAATCAGAAATATTTTCATAATATCCAGCAATTCCTTCGTCAGCACTGTTTTTTGGCTGATAATAGGGCGATTCGTCAAACTGAAAACATCTTCGGATAAAATACAGCCTTCTCTTAATTCCTGTATGGGTACACGCACTGTTTCCACACTCCAAATATGAGTCTTTTTTACTATTTTACTTTATTTGGACAAAAAAAAGGAACACAAATCTGTGTCCCTCAAAATTTATTGCAGTTATTCTTCGCTATTATCGCCAGTTACTTCTTCTTCTGGAAGTGAATCGGCATCTTCAAGAGGCTTTGTTAATTCTTCGTCATCTTTTTCCTCTTCTTTTTCAACTCTGGCTACAGTCGATACCGCTTCGCCTGCCTCTTCATTTATGCGGATGAGTCTGACACCCTGCGTGTTTCTTCCCATGGTGGAAATATCACTGACTGCCATACGGATTAGTACGCCGCCTGTTGTAATAAGCATAACGTCTTCTTCCCCTGTGACAGCTTTCATGGAAACAAGGCTTCCGTTCTTATCCGTGATGTTGCAGGTCTTGATTCCTTTACCGCCTCTGCCCTGAACACGGTATTCTTCGGCTGGAGTACGTTTTCCATAGCCGTTTTTGGTTACAATCAGAACTTGGCTGTCATCCTCAAGAACTTCCATGCCAACGACTTCATCACCACTGCTTAAGTTAATTCCCTTAACACCAGTTGCCGTTCTTCCCATCGAACGAACATCTTCTTCAGGGAATCGGATCAGCATGCCATGGCTGGTTCCAATAATGATCTCCTTGCTGCCATCTGTCAGACGCACTGAAATTAATTCATCATCTTCACGCAGATTTAAAGCAATTAAGCCATTATTGCGGATATTGGCAAAGGATGATAATGGTGAACGCTTGGAAATCCCCTGTTTAGTGGTAAAGAACAGGAACCAATCATCGGCAAATTCTTCAACAGGAATTATCGCATTTACCCATTCATCTTTGTCCACTCCAAGAAGGTTAATGATTGGAATCCCCTTCGCAGTACGGTTGAATTCAGGTATTTCATATCCTTTAGCGCGATAAACCTTTCCTTTGTTCGTAAAGAAAAGAATTGTATCGTGTGTGGATGTGGTAATGAGGTGTTCCACAAAATCATCCTCATTTGTTCCCATTCCCTGGATTCCCCGCCCTCCGCGTTTTTGGGCGCGGTAAGTCGAGACTGGGAGACGCTTGATGTATCCCTTATGAGTTAGTGTCAGAACAATATTCTCGCGTGGGATCAGGTCTTCGTCTTCAATATTTTCGATACCGCCTGCGACTATTTCAGTCCGGCGTTTATCGTTGAATCTTTCCTTGATCTCCGTTAATTCTTCACGGATAATTTCCAGTACTTTTTCTTCGTCAGCCAAAATAGCTTTTAATTCCGCTATAAGGGCTACAAGGTTTGCATATTCTTCTTCAATCTTTTCACGCTCCAAGCCTGTCAGACGCTGCAGACGCATGTCCAGGATAGCCTGAGCCTGTTTTTCGGAAAGATTGAATTTGGTCATTAAGCCTTCTCGTGCAATATCAGTTGTCTGTGAGCTGCGGATCAGACTAATAACCTCATCAAGATGATCAAGGGCGATCCTTAAGCCTTCTAAAATATGTGCGCGAGCTTCTGCTTTTCTTAATTCAAACTGTGTCCTCCGGCGTATAACAACCTTTTGATGTTCTAAATAATACTCAAGACACTGCTTTAAATTCAGAACCTTAGGCTGTCCATCCACCAATGCCAGAAGATTAATTCCAAAGCTTGTCTGGAGGGCAGTTTGTTTATAGAGATTATTTAATAATACACTTGCATTTGCGTCTCTTCTGACTTCAATGACAATTCGCATTCCATTACGGTCAGATTCATCACGCAGGTCGGTAATACCATCAATTTTCTTATCTCTGACAAGTTCCGCAATTTTTTCAATCAGCTTTGCTTTGTTAACCTGATATGGAATTTCATGTACGAGAATGGTCTCTTTGCCATTAGCTTTTTCTTCAATCTCTACTTTAGCGCGCAAAGTAATTGAACCGCGGCCGGTTTCATAGGCTTTGCGGATTCCGGTTCTTCCTAAAATCATTCCGGCAGTCGGAAAGTCCGGCCCAGGGATAATATCCATTAGTTCCGGAATAGTCATTTCAGGGTCTTTGCTTATCGCTAGAACCCCATCAATTACTTCACCAAGCTGGTGGGGAGGAATATTAGTGGCCATCCCGACAGCGATTCCTGACGTTCCATTGACCAGCAAATTAGGGAAACGGGCAGGCAATACAACCGGCTCCTTTTCTTCCCCATCATAGTTATCCTGATAATCAATGGTGTCTTTATTGATATCCCGTAAAAGCTCCATTGATATTTTGGACATACGTGCTTCTGTATAACGCATGGCAGCTGCAGAGTCGCCATCCACTGAACCGAAGTTTCCGTGTCCATCAACCAGCATGTATCGATAGTTAAAGTCCTGTGCCATACGCACCATTGTTTCATAAACAGCAGAGTCACCATGCGGATGATACTTACCAATTACATCTCCGACGATACGTGCTGATTTTTTATAAGGCTTATCTGAATGCATGCCGAGATCGTGCATCGCATATAGAATGCGGCGATGCACCGGCTTTAAGCCATCACGCACATCCGGAAGGGCACGTGAAACAATTACACTCATGGCATAGTCCAGGAATGATGAACGCATTTCCTGGCTAATGTTAATTTCTTTTATTTGGGACCTTGGCGTATCAGCCATTTAAAGAACCTCCCTTTTTAAGGGACCTGGAATTTACCCATAGCCTCTTAATTTGTAAAACATTTTATTAAAATATAGTCCGTTGATCTCCGCTCCAATTAACTCAGCAAATAAGATACGAAAAGCAACAAACCCTGTGAAAACCGTTTTTATGTAAAAGCAGGATAGTAAACTATCCTGTCTTTTGATCATATATCTAAGTTTTTAACATATTGGGCGTTTTCTTCAATAAAGTTTCGTCGTGGTTCCACTTTATCGCCCATTAATATTTCAAACGTTTCATCTGCTTCAATGGCATCTTCAAGGCTCACCTGCAGCAGTGTTCGTGTTTCGGGATTCATCGTTGTCTCCCACAGCTGGCCTGGATTCATCTCACCAAGACCCTTATAGCGCTGAACATTCGGCTTAGGCTGGCTGGACATGGTGCTCATTACTTGTTCAAGCTGGCGTTCATTATAGGCATATTCAATCTTCTTGCCCTGCTGTATTTTATAAAGCGGCGGCTGCGCAATGTAAATATAGCCCGCTTCTAAAATTTGTCTCATATAACGGTAGAAGAAGGTTAATAATAATGTTCGAATATGGGCTCCATCCACATCGGCATCCGTCATGATCACAATCTTATGATATCTGGCTTTTGCAATATCAAAATCTTCGCCAATCCCTGTACCGGCTGCAGTAATCATAGCCCGCACTTCATTGTTGGAAAGAATTCGATCCAGACGGGCTTTTTCAACGTTAAGGATTTTCCCTCTTAACGGCAGGATTGCCTGGAAGTGACGGTCGCGCCCCTGTTTGGCTGAGCCGCCGGCAGAATCACCCTCAACGATGTAAAGTTCTGATATGGAGGCATCTTTAGATGAGCAGTCGGCCAGTTTCCCCGGCAGGCTTGATACTTCCAAAGCACTCTTTCTTCTTGTCAGTTCACGGGCTTTCTTTGCTGCCAGTCTGGCACGTGCAGCCATTAATCCCTTTTCGACAATTTTCTTGGCTACCGACGGATTTTCCAGCAGGAACTTCTCAAGAGCTTCCGCAAAAATCGTATCAGTTGCAGTACGCACCTCTGAATTGCCAAGCTTCGTTTTAGTCTGTCCTTCAAACTGCGGGTCTGGATGCTTAACAGATACAATCGCCGTTAAACCTTCACGAACATCTTCCCCAGAAAGGTTAGCATCATTATCTTTGAATAAACCGCTTTTTCTGGCGTAATCATTAATGACTCTTGTTAGAGCCGTTTTAAATCCTGATTCATGTGTTCCGCCTTCATACGTATTAATGTTATTGGCAAAAGAATAAATATTGCTTGTGTAGCCATCATTATACTGAATGGAGACTTCAACTGTAATGCCTTCACGTTCTCCCTCAATATAGATTGGTTCTTCATGGAGAACTTCTTTCGTTCTATTCAAATGTTCAACGTACGATTTAATGCCGCCCTCGTACATATATTCATTTTTCTTATTTTCCACACGTTTATCTTCGATTGTGATGGTTAATCCTCTATTCAGGAAAGCCAGCTCACGAATACGGTTTGCAAGTGTTTCATAATCATATTCAAGTGTTTCAGTGAAGATTTCACTGTCCGGCTTAAAGTGGATGGTAGTTCCTGTGTGGTCAGTTTCCCCAATCACTTCAAGATCAGCACTTGGAACGCCGCGCTCAAACTTCTGATAATGTTTCTTGCCGTCACGATGAACAAATACTTCCAGTTCAGTTGATAGCGCATTAACTACAGAAGCACCAACACCATGCAGACCTCCGGAAACCTTGTATCCGCCGCCTCCGAACTTACCGCCTGCATGAAGAACCGTCATGATGACTTCGACTGCCGGGCGCCCCATTTTTTCATGGATTCCGACTGGTATACCACGTCCGTTATCCACTACCGTAATACTATTATCCTTTTCGATAATCACATTGATTTCAGAACAATAGCCTGCCAGTGCTTCATCTATACTATTATCGACTATTTCCCAAACAAGATGGTGAAGCCCTTTGGCACTTGTTGAACCGATATACATTCCCGGACGCTTCCGAACCGCTTCCAGACCTTCCAGTACCTGTATCTGATTCTCATCATAGGATTGTTCCTGCACTGCCTTTTGCTCCATTGCCACATCGGTCACCTGCACTTTCTATTTCACTAATCTATAAAAAAGCCTGGCATTTGGATGAGCCAAACTATAATTTTCACTGACTTGCCTCTTTCCGTAATGGATCCGGCCTGTCTTTAAAATTCATGAACACTTAGTTTATGGGATCGTTTTTTTAACGTGCCTGAGGATAGCGGAGAAAAATAGATCTTTTCTGTTGTGACGACCACAGATTTATAGGAACCCTTCGCAAGGTTCACAACTGATTCCTCCTGGCTCTCCTTATGCTCTTTTGCATACTCGGAAGCAAGGACTGTTTCTTTATCAATAATAGCGACAATATCCCTTGCCCGGACCAGCACATCTTCACCTATATGGATGTACATGCGATCACCTCACTGAATCTTCTTGATTCTCCCTGATTCCACATTGAACGCTGCTGCTTCTTTAAGTGTCTGATGGTCTATCCCATCAACGCTTGTAGTAGTGACAAACGTCTGTACTTTTCCTTGAATGGTATTCAATAAATGGGACTGGCGATAATCGTCCAATTCCGAGAGGACGTCATCCAGCAGCAGAATAGGATATTCCCCAATCTCAGAATGGATCAGTTCGATTTCAGCAAGCTTGACCGATAGAGCCGTCGTTCTTTGCTGGCCCTGTGAACCGAATGTCTGCACATCGCGCCCATTCACATGAAAAATCAGATCATCGCGATGCGGTCCAAACATAGTGACGCCGCGGTCTATTTCCCTGTTTTTCACTTTTTCGAATTTATCCTGATATACTTTAACCATTTTCGACAAATCTTGTTCTTCTGATACCTCAGCAGAAGGCTTGTACTCAATTTTCAAGGTCTCAAGCCCTCTGGAAATTCCTTCATGGATCGGCTGTGCCCAATTCTCGAGGAGTCTGAGGAACTCATAGCGCTTTGAAACAATCTTTGCAGCCATTTCAATGAATTGCTCTGTTAAAATCTCAAGCATGGTATGGTCGGTCTGCTTTTTGATCTGGAGCATTTTCAGATAGTGGTTGCGCTGCTGGAGGATTTTCTGATACTGGCTGATATCATGCAAATAGACAGGTGAAACCTGCCCAATCTCCATATCAATAAAACGACGCCTTACTTGAGGGCTCCCTTTCACTAGATGGAGATCTTCAGGCGCGAACATCACAACATTCATATTGCCGACATACTGGCTCAATTTCTGCTGCTCTATATGATTGCATTTGGCTTTTTTGCCTTTTTTGCTGATGACTAATTGCATGGGCAGGGATCCTTGCCTTTTTTGGACCCTTCCCTCTATTTTAGCATATTCCTGATCCCAGCGAATAAGATCTTTGTCATTTGATGTCCGATGGGACTTTGCCATTGCCAGCACATAGATTGATTCCATGACATTTGTCTTTCCCTGGGCATTCTCTCCCAAAATTACATTCACTTTATTTTCGAAATTGACTTCAAGCTCTTCGTAATTCCGGTAATTCTTTAACAGCAACTGCTCTATATGCATAGACGCTACATCCTTTAAAATATTAACGCTAAAAACGGCGTTTAGATGATCGTAAATTCACCGACATCCGGAATTTCGATTTTATCCCCGGTTCTTAGCTTTCTTCCCCGTCTTTGATCCTGCTCGCCGTTGACGAAGACTTCGTATTCACTCAGGAACCATTTGGCCATTCCGCCTGTTTGAATCACATCAGCGGCTTTTAAAAATTGGCCCAGCGTAATATATTCTGTATCAATTTGAATTTCCGTCATATTTTCACTCTTTCCCATTGTCCGACTTCCAGTGCTGCAGTTTTTTCTGCACTTTGGCAAAACAATTTCAGAATGGTATCTAATATTCTATTTTACTAAATAAATCTCAGATACACAAAGAAAAGTCGACTGCAGCCCGTTATTTTCATTATTCCCCTGGTGTTGGCCAATATTCTGGCGGCTTTTAAGCTAATGCAAAGAGTTTTTTCGCTTATAACCTTGTCCGTTGATTTCCGCTCCAGGATGCTCGCTTTCCGCGGGGCGTGCGTTGAGCCTCCTCGACGCTATGCGTCTGCGGGGTCTCACCTGTCCCGCTACTCCCGCAGGACTTTGAATAAGCTTCCTTGAGCAAACACCGCACGAAGAAAATGCGAATGCATATTCAAGGATCTCGCACCTTCCGCTACAATCAACTCAGTAAATTTAATACAAATAGCAACAAACTTCGCCTAAACAGCCTATTCTTTTAAAAGCTTTTTCTCGTTAAACCTCGCCACCCTCGTTCATCTGTAATAAAAAAAGTAAGCCGCCGGCACAACCGGCAGCTTTTTCTTAATAAGTTCGAACTGGCAGAATCAATTGGAGTATTGATTCATCGTTTAACGGTTTAATGATGAATGGTCTCATGGCGCCGGTGAAGCTGATGGTAATTTCAGAGCCTTCCAGTGCTTTTAGGGCATCCATCATGAATTTCGCGCTGAAGGAGATTTTTAATTCTTCGCCTTCTACGGATTTGCTCTGCACTTCTTCGACTACTTTTCCGACTTCAGGAGTGTTGGATGAAATTTCGATAACTCCGCCATCGATTGTAGAAAGCTTGACCACATTGTTACGTCCTTCTTTCGCAAGTAAAGAGGCACGGTCAATAGCCTGCAGGAATTCTTTAGTATTGACGACCACATCAGTTTTGCTGTCTGAAGGGATCAGTCTGGATGTATCAGGATAATTTCCCTCAAGCAGCCTTGAGAAGAACAGCAGATGCTCGGCTTTAAAGAGAACCTGGTTTTCAGTAATAACGATATCGATTAAATCATTGTTGTCATCAAGAATTTTGCTTAATTCACTTAAGCTTTTTCCTGGAATAACCACATTGTAAGTTTC
The DNA here is from genome assembly GCF_010628845.1 of Bacillus sp. 22-7. NCBI lineage: Bacteria > Bacillati > Bacillota > Bacilli > Caryophanales > Bacillaceae > Bacillus > Bacillus sp. 22-7. The sequence goes on from NZ_NJQY01000005.1 coordinate 8,873, forward strand.
GCTGGCCGTTGTTTCGATCTGCGCTTTTCGTAAAGCTAATCTGTGGCTATCTGTTGCAATACAGGTTAATGTGCCGTTTTCCACCTTCCAGTTTACACCTGTCAAGATAGGGCGTGTTTCTGAGGTGGACACTGCGAAAACGGTTTGACGAACCATTGCTTTTAGCAGGTCCGTAGGAATCTTAAACATTTTTTCTTCTTCAATTTGAGGCAGGTGCGGATATTCCTCAGCATCCAGGCCATTAAGATTGAATTCAGATTTACCTGAGCGGATGACTGTCTGCAAATGGTTCTCCACGCTTATCTCCACACTGTCAGTCGGAAGCTTTTTAACGATTTCACTGAAGAACTTCGCTTGGAGCACGATGGCACCAGGCTGTTTGATCTCAACAATTTCATTTCCGTCTTCTTCTTTAGGAATAAAAGATTCTATGGAAATATCAGAGTCGCTTCCGGTTAATGTAACTCCTTCTTCAGAAGCAACGATTTTAATCCCCGTTAAGATGGGAATAGTCGTTCTGCTTGTTACAGCTTTCATAACATCCTGGACGCTTTGGACCAACTGGTCGCGCTGGATTATAAATCTCATTTTTTAAATCCTCCAAGCATATTTTAATGGCGTATTGAATATATATATTTTTTATAAAAAAATAGTAGAAGTACTAGTAGGGCCTGTTAGTATGTGGATAACTGCATTTTTTGAAAGGAAACACAGCCTATCCACATGTGGACAGACTGTGTGTAAGTCAGGTCAAGTTATACACATTATACCTTGAGCAATTCATTGATTTCTTTCAGCTGCTTTTCAAATTGTGAATCAGATTGAAGCATCTTTGATATTTTTTCATGGGCATGAATGACGGTCGTATGGTCCCTTCCGCCAAATTCCTCCCCTATTTTAGGCAGAGAAAAATCGGTTAATTCCCGGGACAAGTACATGGCGATCTGACGGGGGAATGCGACAGACTTTGTCCGTTTCTTCGCCTTAAAATCCTCAAGCTTTACATTAAAATGTTCCCCAACCACCCTTTGAATTTCATGGATGGTAATGACCTTTGGCTTGGAGCTTGGAATAATATCCTTTAAAGCTTCTGCTGCAAGGTCGGCATTAATATCTTTATTTATTAAAGAGGAGTATGCTACTACACGAATCAGAGCACCCTCAAGCTCACGGATGTTGGAGTCAATCTGATTGGCAATATAAAGCATAACCTCATTAGGAATATCAAGTCCCTCCGCTTTGGCCTTTTTACGCAGTATGGCAATACGCGTTTCAAGGTCGGGAGGCGTAATATCAGTAATTAGTCCCCATTCAAATCTGGAGCGGAGACGGTCTTCCAGTGTCGGTATTTCTTTTGGAGGACGGTCACTTGAGATAATGATCTGCTTGCTTTCTTCATGCAAGGTATTAAAAGTATGGAAAAATTCCTCCTGCGTCTGTTCTTTTCCAGCCAAAAACTGAATATCATCGATAAGAAGAACATCCACATTTCGATATTTATCGCGGAAATCGCCCGCTTTGTTATCTCGGATCGAGTTAATAAATTCGTTCGTAAATTTCTCGGAAGATAAGTATACGACTTTAGCTGATGGATTATGATCTAATACATAATGGCCGATTGCGTGCATAAGGTGAGTTTTTCCGAGTCCAACTCCCCCATAAATAAATAAAGGATTATATGCCTTCGCCGGTGCCTCTGCTACAGCAAGTGAAGCTGCATGGGCGAAGCGGTTTCCGGATCCGATGACAAACGTGTCGAATGTATACTTCGGGTTCAGCATCGTTAAAGGCAGTTCCGCCTGTTCTTCCTCCAGCTTTTTCTTTTTTGGCGGAAGAGGAAGATCGACTTCTTCTTCACTCTGATTTTGCGGAATGATGAATTTCACTCCTAATTCTTCACCGGTAATGTCATAAAGAATTCCGGAGATCAGCTGGGAATAACGCTCTTCAAGCCAGTCACGGGCAAACTCATTCGGGGCCTTAACGACTAAAGTGTCTCCCTGAAGAGAATGAGCCTTTGTCGATTTCAGCCATGTATCAAAACTGGGCTTGCTGATTTTTTTCTCGATATTGGCCAGAGCATTATTCCAAAGATCCGCAATGTTTTCCAATGATATCCCTCCTTTTCCATCTAAAATTGATATCTAAATTACGTTCAAGCTCAAATGTCTTTCCGTGGACATCTCGGCTTTTTCTTTGTTTCGCGCCACAAAAACGATAGGTTATACACGCTGTATAACCCTGAAGTTTATAAATATACGAAACTGTTTATGTGGAAAATCATATAATAAGGAAGTAAAGTGGAATTTCGACAGTATCCACTGTCTGTGGACAAACTTTTACAAACCCCTTGGATAACCTGTCCACATGTTATCCACAATCTGTGGATAATGAAGATATGCACAATGATTTATTAAGTGTGAAAACACAATTATGATAACAGATAATGCATTTGACTGCAATGCTTTTTAAACCCTTATCCACAACATGCCCATCCCTGTTCATAAAAATTGTCCACAGCCTCTGGTTGTGTGCAAAACCTGTCAATATGTGATGTGGATAATGAAAAACTTGTCGAAATTTTATCCACAGCCCTGTTTTGGGGGGAATTCAATTCCAATGGACCTGGAGTGTAATGGCCCTTTTTAGTGGACGAACATCCCCCGTCCGGGAAAATTTGCAGTCTCCAAGAAAAGCTTTTACAATGGAGAAATGAGAAAAACGTGGAAAAATGAAATTTTAGGATGACATTCAGGCGAAAAGAAGGTAAACTTTCTGAGTGGGTTCTTTCAGATATGCAAAAAGAGAAAGAGCAGCAAAGAATTTTTTTATATTGTCGTACGTTGTTTTTTTATTAAATCTCAACGGACTAACTTTATAAGCAATTTATGAAAGAAAGAGCCAAAACGAATATTTTTGCCATTGAAGGCAGATTGACTTATATGCATAGTTGACAATTTTCTAGTTACATCTATATAATTAGAAAGACTGTCTTTAACAGCAATTCCTCAGGGAGGTGTCATATATGAAAAGAACTTATCAACCAAACAAGCGTAAAAGAAGCAAGGTTCATGGTTTCCGCAGCCGCATGAGCTCTCCGAACGGACGTAACGTTCTAGCTCGCCGCCGCCGCAAAGGAAGAAAAGTATTATCTGCTTAGGCCACTGAAACGTCAGTGGTCTTTTTTTCCATGTAAAGATAAATTAATTAAAGTTAGATAACTGTCTAGCTCCAGCGCCAGCCCCCTCAAGATGCAGGGGGTGACCAGGGCGCTTGCGCTTTTCGAAATAGGTGATGACATGAAAAAAGAGTTCCGTGTAAAAAAGAATAAAGAATTTCAAGAGGCCTTTAAAAAGGGAAAGTCATTCGCCAACCGCCAATTTGTCGTTTACATCTTGAGAAAAGAGGAGCAGAACCATTTTCGCATCGGGCTTTCTGTCAGCAAAAAAATTGGCAATGCGGTCATGAGGAACCAGATCAAAAGGTATATCCGCCAGGCATTTTTAGAACTGGAGGAAGAAATAAAGCCGCAATATGATCTGATCGTCATTGCGAGGAAACCGGTGGCAGAAATGGATTTTCATGAAGTGAAAAAGAGTCTGATCCATGTATTGAAGGTTTCGCGGGTTTTGAATAAACCGGGACTTGGAAATACTAAAAACTAATAATCATTATCTATCTTTATTATGAAGCACTTCATTTTAAAAGATGTTAAAATAAGATACATATGAGCGTGTCCCTCTGGCCGGGGGATAAGCAAATGAAATCCATACTATTATCAGGAGCAATTAAGGAGGAAAAAACGGTTGAAGAAACGAATATTCCTACTAATCGGTTTAGTGTTTGTGATGGCCCTTTTATCGGGCTGTACAGAAATCAACCAGCCGATTACGTCTGAAAGCAAAGGCTTTTGGAACGAGTATATTGTCTACCCGCTTTCGCTGTTTATTATTAAGGTAGCGGAATTGGCAGGCGGCAGCTATGGACTATCGATCATTATTGTAACGATCATTATCCGTCTGGTTATCCTGCCATTAATGATTAAACAAACGAGAAGTTCAAAAGCGATGCAGGCGATTCAGCCAGAAATGCAGAAGCTTCGTGAAAAATACAGTTCGAAAGACCAGAAAACCCAGCAGAAGCTGCAGCAGGAAACAATGGCTTTATTCCAAAAGCACGGTGTTAATCCGCTTGCAGGATGTTTCCCGCTAGTGATTCAAATGCCGATCCTGATCGGTTTCTACCATGCGATTACACGTACGCGCGAAATTGCAAACCATAATTTCCTTTGGTTTGACCTTGGTTCTCCGGATCCAATATACTTATTGCCTTTAATTGCAGGTGTGACAACGTTCATTCAGCAGAAAATGATGATGGCCGGCACTCAGCAAACAGGGCAAATGGCTGCACAAATGAAAATGATGCTTTATCTAATGCCGATTATGATCGTTGTTTTTGCCATTAACTTCCCGGCAGCTCTTTCTTTATACTGGGTAGTGGGTAATATCTTCATGATCATTCAAACGTATTTCATTAAAGGTCCGGACCTGAAAGCTGCAGCGGCCGGAAATGCAGGAGGAGCCAAAAAGTGAAACAAATAACTGCTACAGGACAGACCGTCAAGGAAGCAGTAGAGTCAGCTTTAGCTCAATTAAACACAACAGAAGACCGCTTAGAGATTACTATTGTTGATGAAGGTAAAAAAGGCGTTTTCGGGATTTTCGGATCCCGGCCGGCCGTGGTGAAAGCTGTGAAAAAGCCTGATCCGATTGAGGAAGCTGAAAAATTCCTCAAAGATGTCAGTGCAAAAATGGGCGTGCCCATCGAAATTGAAACATTACGTGAGGGAAAAAATGTTCAATTTACCTTATCCGGCGAAAAGATAGCTCTTTTAATCGGAAAAAGAGGGCAAACGCTCAATTCTCTCCAGTATTTGACACAGCTGGTCATCAACCGCTTTGCCGAGCAGTACTTAAATGTGGTGGTCGATGCAGAGGATTACCGGAAAAGACGCCAGGATACCCTGATTCAACTGGCTGAAAGGCTTGCTCAAAAAGCTTTGAAGACGGGAAAAGAAATTGCACTGGAACCTATGCCTTCCTATGAACGCAAAGTGATCCATACTGCTCTCGTAAATAATAAGCGAATCAAAACCTATTCTGATGGCAATGACCCGCACCGCCATATCGTCATTGCACCAGCCAGAACAAAGTAGCAAGAAAAGCGGAAGCGCCTTGTCCACCCCCGACAAGCACAAGACGAGCCTCCCGGAAAGGCGTTCTTTGCCTTTTGGGAGGATTGGCTTGTGACCTCGAGGGGGGAGGCGCTGTAGCTGGACAGTTATCAACGTCCAAAACATAAATTACTCATTACGCAAAATCCCAATCCACTCCGGATTGGGATTTTTTTGTCGTTCTTTGTCAAAGCCCCGCAAATTATTAAATCTCAATTGGTTTTATTGTTATTCACATGTGGATAAGTTAAAATAGAGCATATTAATTATGAGACGTGTGGATAATTTTTTCGCTTGCTGACGGAGAGCGGGATGTTGATAAGTAACGTGCTGAACTGATGGACAAGCCGGCAATGCGGGCTGATATGCTTTTCTAAAAAAAAGCCTTGTGATATTCTATTAATTTGGGGAATCGAAAGCATGATTCATTTTTATATAGATGGAAGTAAGAACGAAAAGAGAGGTGAATGAATTGGAATTTGATACAATCGCTGCGATATCTACGCCAATGGGAGAAGGAGCCATTGCCATTGTCCGCCTGAGCGGGGATCAGGCATTTGACATTGCGGACCTTCTTTTCAGAGGGGTAGGAGGCAAGCGGCTGAAGAATGTGGCGTCCCATACCATTCATTATGGGCATATTGTTGACCCGAAAACTGAACAGATTGCTGAAGAAGTAATGGTTTCAGCCATGAAGGGACCGAAAACCTTTACAAAGGAAGATGTCATCGAAATCAACTGCCATGGCGGACTGGTTTCCGTGAATCGCGTGCTGCAGCTTTTGCTGAATAATGGTGCACGGCTTGCTGAGCCGGGTGAATTTACAAAGCGCGCCTTCTTGAACGGACGGATTGATTTATCACAGGCAGAAGCGGTCATGGATCTGATTCGCGCCAAGACAGACCGGGCTATGAACGTGGCACTTGGCCAGATGGAAGGAAGGCTGTCAAAGCTTATTCAGAAGCTTCGGCAGGAAATTCTGGAGATCCTGGCTCACGTGGAAGTCAATATCGATTATCCCGAATACGATGATGTCGAGGAAATGACCCATCATATGCTGATGGAGAAGGCTTCTTATGTAAAAAAAGAAATCGAAAAGCTCCTTCAAACCTCACAGCAGGGGAAAATACTGCGTGAAGGACTTTCCACGGTCATTGTCGGAAGGCCAAACGTTGGGAAATCTTCCTTATTGAATAGCCTTGTTCACGAAAATAAGGCGATTGTGACTGATATACCGGGCACCACCCGTGATGTTATTGAAGAATATGTGAATGTCAGAGGAGTGCCGCTCCGTCTGGTGGATACAGCCGGCATTCGTGAAACGGAAGATATCGTAGAACGGATCGGTGTCGAAAAATCGAGGCAGGTATTAAAGGAAGCAGATTTAATTTTGCTCGTGCTCAATTACTCGGATGATTTGACGTCTGAGGATGAAAATATATTTAAAGCAGTCGAAGGCATGGATGTCATTGTGATTGTCAATAAAACCGACCTTGATCAAAAGATCGACATGAATCGCGTCCGCGAGCTTTCGAAGCATCATAAACTGGTTACAACCTCTTTATTGGAGGACCAGGGTGTCGACGATCTGGAGGAAGCCATTGCCTCTTTATTCTTTGCAGGCTCCATCGAAGCCGGGGATATGACGTATGTATCCAATACCCGCCATATTGCTCTATTGAATCAGGCGCAAAATGCCATTGATGAAGCGATGCAGGGTGTTGAGATGGGAACGCCTATTGATATTGTGCAGATTGATTTGACAAGAACATGGGAGCTGCTTGGTGAAATTATTGGCGACAGCGTCCATGAAAGCCTGATCGACCAGTTATTCTCTCAGTTCTGTTTAGGAAAATAGATGATTTAAGCAGGCTGTATCAGCTAACGCAGCGGAAATAGATTTTTTTAACTTTTGCAATCGGCCGGTCCAGCCTCTGCTGAGCTTGGGTCTGTGCTTGCCTGATTGCAGCAAAGGAGGCCGCATCATGACATATGAAGCTGGAAGTTATGATGTCATAGTAGTCGGAGCCGGACACGCGGGTGTGGAAGCAGGCCTTGCTTCGGCCCGCCTCGGCGCAAAGACATTAATGATTACAATCAACCTGGATATGGTAGCCTTTATGCCTTGTAACCCTTCAGTAGGGGGACCTGCAAAAGGAATCGTCGTAAGGGAAATCGATGCCCTTGGCGGAGAAATGGGCAAGAATATTGATAAAACGCATATTCAGATGCGTATGCTGAACACAGGAAAAGGCCCAGCCGTACGTGCATTAAGAGCACAGGCCGATAAGTTCACATATCAGCATGAAATGAAAAAAACACTGGAAAATGAACGGAACCTGACGCTTATTCAGGGAATGGTTGAACGTCTGATTGTTGAAGATGGAGAATGCAGGGGCGTTGTCACCCAGACAGGCGCCGTGTATCATTCAAAAGCGGTCGTCATTACGACCGGAACCTTCTTAAGAGGAGAAATAATCCTTGGTGAACTGAAGTACTCAAGCGGCCCTAATAACCAGCAGCCATCCATTAAGCTCTCAGAGCATCTGCAGGAGCTTGGCTTTGACCTGGTCCGTTTTAAAACTGGAACGCCGCCGCGCGTTAACAGCCATACCATTGATTACAGCAAAACGGAAATCCAGCCTGGCGATGATGTGCCAAGAGCTTTTTCCTATGAAACAACCAAGTATATTACAGACCAGCTCCCTTGCTGGCTGACATACACAAATGCTGAAACGCATACCTTAATCGACAATAATCTTCATCGCTCGCCAATGTACTCCGGCATGATAAAAGGAACTGGTCCGCGCTATTGCCCGTCCATTGAAGATAAGGTTGTCCGCTTTAACGATAAGCCGCGCCATCAAATTTTCCTTGAGCCTGAAGGCCGCAATACTCAGGAAGTATATGTGCAGGGGCTTTCAACAAGCTTGCCTGAGGATGTGCAGCAGCAGATTCTCAGAACGATCCCTGGACTTGAAAAGGTGCAGATGATGCGTGCCGGCTATGCGATTGAATATGATTCCATCGTCCCAACGCAATTATGGCCGACACTGGAAACCAAAAAGGTGAAAAATCTCTACACGGCGGGCCAGATCAACGGGACATCAGGCTATGAAGAAGCTGCCGGCCAGGGATTAATGGCAGGCATGAATGCCGGATTGAAATCGCTGGATAAGGAAGAAGTCATTTTAAGCCGTTCAGATGCCTATATTGGCGTCCTGATTGATGACCTTGTAACCAAAGGAACGAATGAGCCTTACCGTCTACTGACTTCAAGAGCGGAATACCGTCTGCTGCTTCGCCATGATAATGCCGACTTGCGTTTAACGGAGCTTGGCCGCAAAGTCGGTCTGATCAGTGAAGAACGCTATGAAAAATTCCAGCTGAAAAAGCAGGCGATAGAAGACGAAAAAGCACGTCTGCAAGGCATCATCATCAAGCCTACTTCTGACGTTCAGGAGCTGATCAAAAGCCAGGGCGGAAGCGAGCTGAAAGACGGCATCCGCGCCTCAGATCTTCTGAAGCGTCCGGAAATGACGTATGAGCATATCGGGCAGCTCGTTCCGGCTGAAACTGCGCTTGATCCGGATGTAACCGAGCAGGTGGAAATCCAGATTAAGTATGAGGGCTATATTGAGAAGTCCCTTCAGCAGGTAGAGCGTCTGAAGAAAATGGAAAACAAAAAGGTCCCTGAAAACATCGATTATGATGATATTAATGGACTGGCTTCCGAAGCAAGACAAAAGCTGAAGGAAGTAAGGCCGCTATCTCTTGCACAGGCTTCGCGAATTTCCGGAGTTAATCCTGCCGATATCTCCATTTTGCTTGTTTATTTAGAGCAGGGGAGAATTGCACGGGTTTCAGCTGAGTAAAGAGGAAAATCCGATTATGTCAGAGAACGGAAAGGATTACTAAATGAATACCGAACAATTTACTGAAATGCTGGCGGCGAAGGGGATTGCCCTTTCGCCACAGCAATTGCAGCAATATGACACCTACTATTCCACTCTGGTGGAATGGAATGAAAAAATGAATTTAACAGCCATTACGGAAAAGGAAGATGTGTATTTAAAGCACTTCTATGACTCCATTAGCGCGGCTTTTTACTTTGATTTCAGCCAGCCGCTAACGGTCTGTGATGTCGGGGCGGGGGCAGGCTTCCCGAGCATACCGATTAAAATTGCTTTTCCGGGTTTACATATTACGATTGTTGACTCGCTTAATAAGCGCATTGGTTTTCTGGAGCATTTGGCGAAGAAGCTTGGGCTTGAGAATGTCCGCTTTATCCATGACCGTGCGGAAACCTTTGGACAGAACAAGGAATACCGCGAGTCTTTTGATGTTGTGACAGCAAGAGCTGTAGCCAGATTATCCGTTTTAAGCGAGCTTTGTCTGCCGCTGGCGAAAACTGGAGGCACATTTGTGGCCATGAAGGGTGCCAGTGCAAAGGAAGAACTGGATGCCGGCAAAAAGGCAGTCTCGGTGCTGGGCGGAAAACTTGTGGATTCCCACACGTTCACGCTGCCTGAGGAAGAAAGTGAGCGCAATATTCTAATCATAAAAAAAGAAAAGAGCACTCCTAAAAAGTACCCGCGAAAGCCGGGGACACCCAATAAAACACCAATTGAATAGGGTGCGCAATTTGCCATTGTATGACATAATGGTGTAAACGTTTCGATTTTTCCAGATATTTATCGCAGTCTAACGGGCAGTAAGACTCCCCTTTGTAAGAAACAGTGGAATCGAAGCAAGATTAGCGGGAGTCCAACTGCCCGTAAGGCCCGATAAGAAGAACAAAGACTAAAAACGCCACATCCTGTGGCAACGTCTTTGTGACCCACTTCCTGTGGGCCTCAACTAACAATCAGTGGGGGATAATGTCTCCCCACTGATTGAAGTTTCACTTTATATTGCTCCTGTCCGGCAGGATTTGTCATGATGATAGAGAATATGTTATAGGGAGTTTCGTAAAGGTGGTGCAGGGTGATGAAGCATTCTTTCTCACGCTTTTTTGGCCTAGGCGAAAAGGGAGAACAAGTTACAGCGGAAAAACCAGCAGAAGAACAGCTGGATATTGTTGAAGACTTAAGCGACAGAGAAGAAGTTAAGAAAATTCCTATTGATCAAATCGTCCCCAACCGTTTCCAGCCAAGAACGGTGTTTGATGATGAAAAAATAGAAGAGCTTTCCCGGACTATCCATACGCATGGAATCATCCAGCCAATCGTCGTACGGGAATTTGAAGATGGCCAGTTTGAAATCATAGCAGGTGAACGCAGATACCGGGCCATGAAAAAACTGGGCTGGGAAGAAGCTCCTGCTATTGTCAAAAATCTTAGCGATACCGAAACGGCTTCAGTAGCTTTAATTGAAAATCTTCAAAGGGAAGAATTGTCACCGATTGAAGAAGCTGTTGCCTACGGAAAACTTTTAGAGCTGCATAGCCTGACACAGGAAGCATTGGCACAACGCCTTGGAAAAGGCCAGTCAACCGTTGCCAACAAGCTTCGGCTGCTGAAATTGCCGCAGCCTGTCCAGGATGCATTGCTAAACAAATCAATCACAGAGCGGCATGCCCGTTCACTCATCCCGCTGAAGGACCCGGAGAAGCAGGTCGCCCTGCTTCAGGAGATTGTGGAAAAGAATCTCAATGTGAAGCAGACGGAAGACCGGGTTGTCAAAATTCTCGAACAGAAAAATCCAAAGCCGAAGCCGAAACGAAAGGCTTTCAGCAAGGATATGAGAATTGCGGTCAACACGATCAGGCAATCTTTATCCATGGTTTCTGACAGCGGCATTAATCTTGATTCTGAAGAAGAAGAATTTGATGAATTTTATCAAATCACGATCAAGATTCCTAAAAAGAAATAATTTTTTTTACGCGAGAAATAAAGCGGGGGCTCCCCGTTTTATTTTTCGCGTTTTTTTTGAAGGACGATAAAAAGACTATTAGAATCTTCTTATTTTTTACAAAAAAATTATTCTGCCCTGTTTTTCGTGATAAAATAGACTACGTGATTTAACGATACGAATAAATTCGCAGATAGATAGATTGGAATATTGATAGATGAAAGCAGGTGACACTGTGGGCAAGATTATAGCCGTTGCGAACCAGAAAGGCGGAGTCGGCAAAACGACCTCTTCCGTCAATCTTGGCGCATGCCTGGCATACATAGGCAAGAAAGTGCTGCTGGTCGACATTGATCCGCAGGGCAATGCCACAAGCGGAATCGGCATTGAAAAAGCGGATGTCGATCATTGCATCTATGACGTCCTCGTGGATGATGTGGAAGCATCCAAGGTCATTAAACCTACTTCGGTAGAGAACTTATACGCCATCCCGGCAACCATTCAGCTGGCAGGCGCAGAAATAGAACTGGTGCCGACGATCTCACGGGAAGTCAGGTTAAAGAGGGCTCTTGAGGAAGTAAAGGCAAACTTTGATTATGTGATTATCGACTGTCCTCCTTCCCTCGGATTACTGACGATAAATTCGCTGACCGCTTCGGATGCCGTAATCATACCCGTGCAGTGCGAGTACTATGCACTGGAAGGGCTGAGCCAGCTTCTGAATACGGTTCGCCTTGTGCAGAAGCATCTGAACCATGATTTAAAAATTGAAGGCGTTCTGCTGACAATGCTTGATGCCCGTACAAATCTTGGCATTCAGGTCATTGAAGAAGTGAAAAAGTATTTTCAGGATAAAGTCTATAAAACAATCATCCCCCGCAATGTGCGTCTGGGAGAGGCTCCGAGCCATGGAGAACCTATCATTACTTATGATCCGAAGTCACGCGGAGCTGAAGTATATTTAGAACTGGCAAAGGAAGTGGTTTCAAATGGCTAAAGGTTTAGGAAAAGGTCTGAATGCTTTTTTCAATAATGCTGAAACCGAAAGTGAAGAAACCGTACAGGAAGTAAAAATAAAGGACATTCGTCCAAACCCTTATCAGCCGCGCAAGGTGTTTGAAAAGGAAGCCATCGAGGAGCTGAAGCAATCCATCCTTGAACATGGAATACTGCAGCCGATCATCGTCCGCAAAAGCATCAAGGGCTTTGAAATTGTAGTTGGGGAACGCCGCTACCGGGCAGCAAAAGAAGCCAACTTGGAGAAAGTTCCTGTTGTTGTAAGAGAGCTGACTGAACAGCAAATGATGGAGCTGGCTGTTCTTGAAAATCTGCAGCGTGAAGACCTAACGCCGATTGAAGAAGCGGCTGCGTACCAGCTGCTGATGGAGAAGCTTAAGGTGACACAAGAGGAATTGGCCAAGCGCCTGGGAAAAAGCAGGCCGCATATTGCCAACCATGTTCGCCTGCTATCCCTTCCTCCGAAAATTCAAGGATTGATTTCAGACGGCAAAATTTCCATGGGACACGGAAGAGCGCTGTTGGGGCTGCGAAAAAAAGAAAAACTGCAGGCACTTGTTGAAAAAACAGTTAAAGACGGCTTAAATGTCCGTCAGCTTGAACAGCTGATTCAGCAGCTGAACGATGTTTCACGTGAAACGAAAAAGCCGGCAGTTCAAAAGGATATCTTTATTAAGGAACGCGAATCCTCCCTCAGGGAACGGTTCGGAACGACCGTCCATATTAAACAGTCCAAAAACAAAGGGAAAATTGAGATTGAATTTTTCTCAAAAGAAGATTTGGAACGCATTATGGAGCTTTTAGAAACACATCAGTAAGCCATCTTTATGATGGTTTATTTTTTTACAGGATTCCATAAAAAAGGATTGTAGGCTCAGGCCTTTCGTGGTAATTTTAATAGAAAATAATTCGCATTGCGAAATAATAAGGTGAAGACGATGTTTCTGCTAGGTACACTTGTGAATGGATTATTGATTATTATTGGAACACTGCTGGGGAAATTGCTCCATCGCATTCCCGAAAACATGAAGGGCACTGTCATGCATGCGATTGGCCTTGCTGTCATGGTGCTCGGCCTGCAAATGGGCTTTAAAAGCGAGAATTTCCTCGTGGTGATTTTGAGCCTTGTGTTCGGAACGGTGATTGGAGAGTACTTTGCTCTCGAAGATAAACTCAACAAGCTTGGCGATTGGCTTGAAAGCAAAATTGGCTCCAAAGGACAAGGCAGCATTTCGCAGGGCTTCGTAACGGCTACACTCATCTTTGTCATTGGCGCTATGGCCATCATCGGCGCGCTTGACAGCGGAATCCGGGGCGATCACTCGGTGCTCTATACCAAATCGATTATTGACGGCTTCACCTCCCTCATCTTAACGACTACATTAGGGATCGGTGTGCTCTTTTCAGCTTTTCCGGTGATGCTGTATGAAGGACTCATTGCTCTATTTGCCACCCAAATCGACCGGTTTGTCCCCCAGCTTCTGATGGACAGCTTTATCAAGGAAATGACCGCAACAGGCGGAATCATGATCTTTGCGATTGGACTGAATTTGACTGGCATTACGAAAATCCGGGTGGCGAACCTGCTTCCGGGAATTGTGGTTACAGGAGTGATTGTGTCGGTTGTTTATTTTTACGGGATTTATTTTTAGGTGAATGGGATGTGCACTGCGGGCACGGGTGTTGGTGTGCTTGCGGTGCATTTTTTATGCCGGAATGGCGTTAAAACTGGCTGGAACCGCGCAAATTTCGAATTAAGTGCGCAAGATTTGTGCTCAAGTCAGCTGTTTTTCCGGAAAAAGGAGTTTATCTAACAGGTTTGTGAATTTATCCAGCAAATTTTGAAGTTTATCTAACAAGTTTCTCATTTTATCTCACATTTGCCGCAATTCCTCGTTACAGAGAACGGAATTGACGATCAAAACAGAGAGCAGGACGAGCGCGAAAAATGAAGGACCGGCCCACAAAACGGATGTATGCACAATCCCCCTCCCCTGCCCAACAAAAAACCGCAGGCTCACTCCCCTGCGGCTTTCCACTCTATTAAGGTGTTTGTTCACGGTTCAGTTCCCACTTAAATGCAGGCCATGCCGGTGCTGTCTGGTGGGTCAGGCTGGCTTCATAGATCCCCTCAGCGATGGTTTTCGCCATTTTCAGGACGAGATTGAGCCTGGTGTTCTGGAGGACGAAGAATTCCATGAATCCGCTGACGTTGACGATGCCGGTGATGTGCATGTCCCCTACTTCCGGCAGGTCTTTATTGACTCCGGCACCCGGCTTGACGGGTCCGTCTCCAATTTGGATGACTCCGACGCTTTTCAGACGGCCCAGACAGGCGTCGATTCCGATAATAAAGGGATTGAAATGCTTCTTTTTGATTTCGTTCAGTTTTTCTTCGAGGTTCACGGCATGGATCGGGTCCTCCAATGTTCCGTACACATGGAAGGATGAAATGGATTTTTCCTCAAGGAGTGTGCCGACCAGCGGACCTAATGAATCACCTGTTGAGCGGTCTGTGCCAATGCAGACAAACACAATCGGACGGCAGCCGATGCCCGCAGGCAGAATATTCTTCAGCTCAGCAGCCAATTTTTCTGCAGAGTTTGTTTCTTCATGCGAGATTCTGGCAGAAGCCCCGCCTTTTTTGTCAAACAAGTTTGGTTTGAAGTTCATATAGGTCCACTCCCTTTTTAATCCTTGCCATGCCCGAAAAACAAGTATTTATACGTTTTTAACAGTATACGGAATTTTTGTGTAATCTATACATACCTGTATTATTTAATCGTTAAACAATCGGTTTTTTAACTGTTAAGCCATGAGAAAAATTGATAAAATAATTTTGTTTTACAGAGGGATTCGCACTGAGGGGCAAGATGCAGTATAATTTCATTCAAGATAAAGACTTGAAGTTTTGAACGCGATAACTGTCTAGCTCCAGGCGCCATCGGCTCGAGGTCATAAGCTTGTCTTGTTTCGGCTCCTAGGGACTCTCGGGTCTAAGACGTTCCCTTCCAGAAGGAAAAACACCTTCTTACAGGGACCGTCTTATGCTGGTCGTCCCTGGGCAGTCGCCTCAACATTTCTTTCAATCCGTCCAAAAGGTTAAAGAACAACCTTTCAGCCGGCTTGTCTTATGCTTGAGGCCCGCAGGACAAGGAAGGCTTCGTCAGCATAAACATCGCACGACCGAAAGCGACAGCTTTTGGGAGGATGCGGGTCATGCAGACATTGCCACAGGACAAGGAAAGCTGCGGCAGCGATACATCGCACGACCGAAAGCGGTAGCTTTTGGGAGGACGTGGCGGTTTTAGTCTGCGTTCCTTTATAAGCGGGCGCCTTCCGCTTTTCTATATTTTCACTAAAAATGAGCAGGTGAAACCATGAGTCCTATTGAAAAAATGATAAACGGTATGATAGATAAGATTTCGAATGAAGAAACGTGGATAACCATTGGGGAAGGCATTTTTAAAGTTATGGCGATTCTGATCGTGACGAGCATCCTTATTAGAATCGGCAAGCTGGCCATCCGCAATATTTTTAAAGTGAGAACACCGTCCAGGCTCCGAATCTCAGAGCGCAGGGAAGCCACTCTTCTTAAGCTGCTGGAGAATATGCTCACCTATGTGGTGTTTTTCGTTGCGGCAATCATGATATTATCGGTGCTGACAATTGATGTAAAAGCCCTTCTGGCTGGTGCGGGAATCGTCGGGTTGGCTGTTGGATTTGGAGCACAGAGCCTTGTGAAGGACATTATCACCGGATTTTTCATCATTTTCGAAGATCAGTTTTCGGTTGGAGATTATATCCGGATTGATCAATTTGAAGGAACTGTAGAAGAAATCGGGCTCCGGACGACAAAGATTAAAAACTGGACGGGCGAGGTTCACATCCTTCCGAACGGAAGCATTATGCAGGTGACCAATTTTTCATTGAATAATAGTGTGGCTTTTGTGGATGTCAGCATTGCGTATGAAGGCGATATTGTGAAGGTTGAACAGGTCCTTCAGGAATTATTCGAAAAGCTCCCGGAAAAATATGAGGATATGGTCAAGCCGCCGGAAATTCTGGGCATCCAAAATATGGCGGCAGCAGACGTGATGCTGCGTGTTGTTTCGGAGACACTGCCAATGAGGCATTTTTATATAGCGCGCCAGCTGCGGAAGGAAATTAAGCTTTGTTTAGATGAGCATGGCATTGAAATTCCGTTCCCGCGCCTGGTGATGTACACAAGGAATGAGCAGGATAACCCAAAACTGAATGCGGAGGGATAAACATGGAGCAAAAAGAATTTGATTTACACGATGTAGTGGAAATGAAAAAGCCTCATCCATGCGGGGCCAACAAATGGAAAATCATCCGGATGGGAGCAGATATCCGCATTAAGTGCGAAGGCTGCGGACACAGCGTAATGATCCCAAGAAGGGAATTCGCCCGCAAAATGAAGAAAATTCTTGTTAAGCATGAGGAATAAGAGACAAACTGCAGGGAGATGAGGTTGTTGGCACAAACATTCAAGTCAGCCTGTCCCCTTAATTGCTGGGACAGCTGCGGCTTTCATGTAACAGTTGAAGACGGTAAGGTGACAAAGGTAGATGGTGATCCGGACCATCCGATAACAAAGGGGAAAATTTGCGGCCGCGGCAGAATGCTTGAAAACAGAACCAATTCTCCGGAGCGCCTGCTTCACCCACTGAAAAAGGTAGATGGAGAATTTGTGTCAATTTCCTGGGAGCAGGCTTTGCACGATATTTCCCTGAAAATGAAGGAGCTAAAAGAAACGGCTGAAACCACTTCAATCCTGCATAGCCATGATTATGCCAATGGCGGTTTGCTGACGAACCTGGATCAGCGTTTTTTCAACTGTTATGGCGGCGTGACTGAACTTGTGGGGTCAATCTGCTGGGGAGCCGGTATTGAAGCTCAGAGCTCGGATTTCGGAGATGCGTACAGCCATGCTCCTGAAGATATTTTAAACAGCAGGCACATTGTCGTCTGGGGCAGAAATGTTGCCCGCACCAATATGCACCTGTATCAAAGGCTGCAGGAGGCAAAGAAACAGGGTGCCAAATTATATGTGATTGATCCAATTTTTAATGCGACGGCTAAAATGGCTGACCATTATTTTTCTATCAAGCCGGGGATGGATGGCTGGCTTGCGGCCGGCATCATGAAGGAAATGCTCCGTCTCGGATTGGAAGATAGAAGTTTCATAGATACCTATTCAGTTGGTTTTGAAGATCTAAATGAACTGCTCGAAAGTGTAAAGCTTGAGGAAATCGCAGAGAAAACGGAAGTGCCTGCAGAAGTCATGACCGAACTTGCAGAGGTGTATGGCGATCGCCCCGTGTCCACCTTCTTTGGCCTGGGCATGCAGCGCTACGAAAACGGCGGGAACACGATCAGACTGATGGATGCTTTGATTGCCGTGAGCGGCAATATCGGGATTCCGGGCGGTGGTGCAAACTATGCCAACAGACAGGTAGGACAGAGCTTTGATGCGGCTGCCCTCACCCTCCCTGAGCGGAAAACGGCCTTCAGGCAATTTACGATGATGCGGCAGGCAGAGGGGATTTTAACAGCGAAGGATCCTGAAATTAAGCTGATCTTCGTTACGTGCGGAAATCCTTTAACCCAGGTGCCTGACTCTTCAAGGGTCCGAGAAGCTTTTGCATCTGTTGAGACCGTTGTTGTGATGGAGCAGTTTATGACAGACACGGCTAAAATGGCCGATTACGTTCTTCCTGTTGCAACCGTGTTTGAACAGGAAGATGTTTATTATTCTTCCATGTATCATCATTATGTCAATCATGGCCCGAAGCTGGCTGAACCGCCAGGTGAAGCGAAGCCTGATTTATGGGTATGGACTGAGCTTGCCAAACGACTCGGATTCGGAGCCGATTTCGATTTTACAAGAGACGAATTCATCAGCATGGGCCTTGGTTCGCTTAAAGAGCAGGGAATCACGCTTGATAGCTTAAGGAATTCTCACCATATGGAGCTTCCGGTTGATACGGTGCCCTGGGCAGACCGCCAGTTCAAGACGCCAAGCGGAAAGTATGAATTTACCTCGTTCCGAAAGCGTTCCGAAAGCAGGCTGACACTCGCTCTTCCACGGGAAACCAAGTGGACGGATAAAGAGCGTGCCGAACAGTTTCCTTTTACCCTGCTGACGATTCACCCTCTTCGCTCCAATCATTCGCAGCATTATCACCTGTTGAAGCCGGAGCCAAAGGCAAAGGTCGAAATTGCCGATAATATTGCCGAAAAGCTTGGCCTGCAGGAGAACGATCATGTCAAGGTGTGGAATGACCGCGGGGAAATGAAGGGCTTTGTCCATATTATGAAGAAAGCCCATCCGGATACCATCAATATCGATGAAGGCATCTGGGCAAAATTCGGCGGCCCCGTCAATAACCTTACATCCAGCCGCGAATCGGACAACGGCCTTGGAAGCACATTGTATGACTGCCTTGTGAATATAGAGAAGGTTTAACAGTAGTGGTGACAGGCACCTATACCAGTCAGGCAAAGGGGTATAGGTACCTGTCACCTTTTCTTTACATTTCTCCGGCAACTATCTATAATTGTTAGAGGCTTGTTTAAATGAGAATCAATCGTATTTTTAATAGATGAAATTAGACTGAGGAGTGACTTGGATGGCTTTAACAGCTGGTATTGTAGGTTTGCCGAACGTCGGAAAGTCTACGTTGTTTAATGCAATTACCCAGGCGGGAGCGGAGTCTGCGAACTATCCGTTCTGTACAATTGATCCGAATGTAGGAATTGTGGAAGTGCCTGATCACCGTTTGAATAAATTAACTGAATTGGTTCAGCCGAAAAAAACTGTGCCAACGGCTTTCGAATTTACGGATATCGCCGGCATCGTAAAGGGTGCGAGCAAAGGGGAAGGTCTTGGAAACAAATTCCTGTCCCATATCCGTGAAGTGGATGCCATCTGTCAGGTTGTCCGCTGTTTTGCGGATGACAATATTACACACGTTGCGGGGAAAGTGGACCCGATTGATGATATCGAAGTCATCAACCTGGAATTGATTCTGGCTGATCTTGAGTCAGTTGATAAGCGAATTGGCCGTGTGAGCAAGCTGGCTAAGCAGAAGGATAAAGATTCTGTGATCGAGCTTGAAATTCTGGAGAAATTAAAAGAAGCGTTCGAAAACGATAAGCCAGCCCGTACAGTTGAATTCACAGAAGAGCAAATGAAGATTGTAAAAGGTCTTCACCTGCTGACAATCAAGCCTGTGCTTTACGTTGCGAACGTAAGCGAGGATGATGTAGCGGATCCTTCTTCTAACGAATATGTACAGCAGGTAAAAGAATTTGCCGCAAAGGATAATGCGGAAGTGATCGTAATCTGTGCAAAAATCGAATCTGAAATTGCAGAGCTTGATGGGGAAGAAAAAGAAATGTTCCTTCAGGAGCTTGGCATCGAAGAATCCGGCCTTGATCAGCTGATCAGAGCAGCCTACAACCTGCTTGGACTGGCAACTTACTTCACTGCCGGTGTACAGGAAGTCCGTGCCTGGACATTCCGCAAAGGCATGAAGGCTCCTCAATGTGCGGGAGTGATTCACTCTGACTTTGAAAAAGGCTTCATCCGTGCAGAAACGGTTTCCTATGACGACCTTGTCGCTGCAGGAAACATGACAGCTGCAAAAGAAGCAGGAAAAGTCCGCCTCGAAGGAAAAGAATATATTGTTAAAGACGGAGATGTCATGCACTTCCGCTTTAACGTTTAATTATTTGGGGACCTCTATTTTTAGGGGTTCTTTTTTAATGATTCTTTCAAAATAATCTTCCATCTTCCAATTCACTCTAGTGTTATTGCTTTTGCATATTTAATGTGCTATAATTTCAACTTGTGAGTAATGTATATTGCTCCTTGCCCTTTGTGGGCCGTTAGACCAAAAGGAGGTGAAAGTGATGAGAAAGTACGAAGTTATGTACATCATCCGCCCAAACATTGAAGATGAGGCTAAAAAAGCCCTTGTTGAGCGTTTCAACACAATCTTAACTGACAATGGTGCGGAGGTTTCTGAATCAAAGGATTGGGGTAAGCGTCGCCTTGCATACGAAATCAATGATTTCCGCGATGGCTACTACCAGCTTATGAACGTTAATGCTGAAGCAACAGCAGTTGACGAGTTCACTCGTTTAGCTAAAATCAGCGAAGACATCATCCGTTACATCGTTGTTAAAGACGAAAAATAATAGATATAGCATTTTACCGAGAGGAGTTGATTCTGATGATGAACCGTGTTGTTCTTGTCGGACGTTTGACAAAGGATCCTGATTTGCGGTATACCCCGAACGGAGTTCCTGTCGCTTCATTCACTCTTGCCGTGAATCGTGCTTTTACGAATCAGCAAGGTGAGCGGGAGGCAGACTTTATCAACTGTGTGGTATGGAGAAAGCCAGCTGAAAACGTAGCGAATTTCCTTAAAAAAGGAAGTCTTGCAGGTGTAGATGGCCGGATTCAATCCCGCAGCTATGAAGGCCAGGATGGAAAGCGCGTTTACGTGACAGAAGTCCAGGCTGAGAGTGTGCAATTCCTTGAGCCGAAGAATAGTTCTGGCGGCCAGGGCGGCGGTAATTCGAACTACGGCGGTCCAAGAGATCAGGATTTCCCATTTGGAAATAACAGCAATCAGAATCAACGACAGGATAATCGTAATCAGGGCAACTACACTCGCGTGGATCAGGACCCATTCGCAAATGACGGCCAAATCGACATTTCCGATGACGACCTGCCATTCTAATAGTGCCCGATTATGAACGGAAATATATAAAATAAAAAGCTAAAGGAGGTAACTGACCATGGCTGGAGGACGCAGAGGAGGACGTGCTAAACGTCGTAAGGTTTGCTTTTTCACTGCAAACGGAATCACTCACATCGACTACAAAGATGTGGATCTTCTAAAAAAATTCATCTCTGAGCGCGGTAAGATTTTACCACGTCGTGTAACTGGCACTAACGCTAAATACCAACGTAAATTAACGATTGCTATTAAGCGCGCTCGCCAAATGGCATTACTGCCATACGTTTCAGGTGAATAATAATTAGAAAAAGACGCTGGTATCCGGCGTCTTTTTTTAGTATGTTCTCCTTTAGCACGTGATTGTGTTAAAGTTAAGACCCCTTCTAAAATCACTAAGGTTGAACCTGCATTTAATACTAGCTACAATAGAGCTTATATGGGTTCAAAAAGCCGGGAACAGATTTCCTCCTTTTTGGATACACAGTTTGAGGGGTGTATCAATGAATAATGTACATAAATTAACAGAAGGTGCTGTGCTTCTCGCGGTTTTTGCCGTGCTTCTTCTGATTTCGCTCTATGTGCCGATTCTCGGTACCGTTTCGGTTTTCTTCCTGGCTCTTCCGTTTATTATGTTTGCAGCGAAAAATAACCGGATGGGCGCGATTGTCTTTCTGACGGGAGGCGTCCTGCTTTCGCTGATTATCGGATCCATCATGGGAATTCCGCTTGCTCTGACATTCGGATTGACCGGCACGGTAATCGGTATTTTTATAAGGGAAAATAAAGGACGGGCTTCTTCCTTTATTGCGGGCACGCTCGTATTCCTTGCAGCCCTTTTGCTTCAGTATGCTGCAGCAGTTGCCTTTTTTAATATCAATATCATTAAAGAAGGCATCGGCATGATGGAGGAGTCCATTAAAATCTCACAAGGAATGCTCGAAGGCTTCGGACAGAACGCGGATAAGGCAGTCGAGCAGCTGACAGCAGGCCTGAAAATGATTGAGACCTTAACGCCGAGTTTATTTGTCATGACATCGGTCATTTCTGTTTTTGTCATCCAGCTTGTTTCCTTTCCGATCGCCAAACGATTCGGTATTAAGATTGAAGGCTTTAAGCCATTCAGAGAAATGAGCCTGCCGAAAAGCATATTATGGTACTATCTCATAACCATTATTGCTTCGTTCCTTTTTAATCCTTCAGAAGGAAGCTACTGGTTTATGGCCCTTGTCAATATTGCCTTCATTCTGCAGATTTTCATGGTCATTCAAGGCCTGTCCCTGATTTTCTTTTTCAGTCATTTAAAGGGATGGCCGAAAGCGGTGCCTGTCCTTGCTGCTGTATTTACATTTCTTATGCCATTTCTCCTTTATATTGTGAGGATATTAGGTATAATTGACTTAGGATTTGATTTAAGGCAAAGATTAGGAAAAAAGTGATGAACAACACTACTGTTTAGGAGCTGAAAACATGCCTTCGTATTTAGAAAAGCGGTCCATACGCTATCCGATTTTTGGATTGATGGGCATAACAGTGGTGCTTCTCGGTATATTGGCGTACTACAATTGGCTTTTTGCATTAATCGGGCTGTTTCTGGCCATCCTTCCTTTCTACTACCTTTTTCAGCTGAATCAAAAGCACCGGAAGGAGACGGAAGAATACATTTCTACCCTTTCCTACAGGGTGAAAAAGGTCGGCGAAGAAGCTCTGATGGAAATGCCGATCGGGATTATGCTGATTAATGATGATTATTACATTGAATGGACCAATCCCTTTTTGGCATCCTGCTTTGATGAAGATACGCTAGTCGGAAGATCGCTTTATGATGTCGCGGATTCGCTTGTTCCGCTGATCAAACAAGAAGTGGAAACAGAAATTATTACCCTTCATGACCGGAAATTCCGGGTGATCCATAAACCGGAAGAACGGCTTTTATACTTTTTTGATGTCACAGAACAAACTGAAATTGAGAAAATGTATCAGGAAGAACGGACAGTGATCGCCATCATCTTCCTTGATAATTATGATGAACTGACCCAGGCGATGGATGACCAGACGAAAAGCAGCCTCAACAGTCTGGTGACCCAGATATTGAATAAATGGGCACAGGATAATGGGGTCTTCCTGAAGCGGGTGTCATCTGAGCGCTTTATCGCCGTATTTAATGAACATATTCTGCAGCTTCTTGAAAAAGGGAAATTCACAATTCTCGATGATGTCCGGGAGACCACATCCAAGCAAAATGTTCCGCTCACGTTAAGCGTAGGTGTCGGCACTGGGGTCTCTTCCCTTCCTGAGCTTGGTTCACTGGCCCAGTCCAGCTTAGACCTGGCATTAGGCCGCGGAGGAGATCAGGTGGCCATTAAGCAGACCAACGGGAAAGTCAAATTCTTCGGGGGCAAGACCAATCCTGTTGAAAAAAGAACCCGGGTCCGAGCACGCGTCATTTCCCATGCGCTGAAGGAATTGATATCCGAAAGTGATAAAGTCATTATCATGGGCCACAAAAGCCCGGATATGGATGCGATTGGAGCCGCCATTGGCATTCAGAAGGTGGCGCGCCTGAACCAGCGTGAAGGCTATGTAGTGGTGAATTTCAATGAACTGGATACAGGCGTCAGAAGGATGATGAAGGAAATTGAAAAGAATGAAGAGCTCTTTTCAAAGTTCATCACACCGGAACAGGCGATGGAAATCGCCACGGACGATACCCTGCTCGTGGTTGTTGATACCCACAAGCCATCCATGGTAATTGAGGAAAAGCTGCTTCATGCGATTGAACATGTGGTCGTCATCGACCATCATCGCCGCGCAGAAGAGTTCATTCATAATCCGCTGCTGGTTTATATGGAGCCATACGCTTCCTCTACAGCAGAACTGGTGACAGAGCTTCTGGAGTATCAGCCGAAAAACGGCAGAATCGAAATGCTGGAAGCAACGGCCCTGCTCGCCGGAATCATTGTCGATACGAAGAGCTTCTCACTCCGGACAGGGTCAAGGACGTTTGATGCGGCTTCCTATCTGCGCGGACAGGGTGCAGATACCGTGCTCGTCCAAAAGTTCTTAAAAGAGGATGTAGATACCTACATCAAGCGGGCGAAGCTGATTGAAACCGTTCAATTTTACAAAGAAGGCATTGCGATTGCCAAGGGTGAGCCGGATCAGATATTTGACCAGGTGCTGATTGCCCAGACGGCAGATACCCTGCTGACGATGGATGGTGTGATTGCTTCGTTTGTTATCTCAAACCGCTCTGAAAACATGATAGGGGTCAGCGCACGTTCCCTTGGGGATATCAATGTCCAGGTGATCATGGAAAACCTCGAAGGCGGCGGGCACTTAACAAATGCTGCCACACAGCTTCAGGATGCAACACTTGATGATGTTGAGGTCCGATTAAAAGAAGCTATAGATGAATACTTTGAAGGGAGAAAAAAGGAATGAAAGTAATCTTTTTAAAAGACGTTAAAGGCAAAGGGAAAAAAGGCGAAGTAAAAAATGTAGCAGATGGCTATGCACATAACTTTTTAATTAAGCAAGGGCTTGCTGTCGAAGCAAACCAATCGAGTATCAGCAGTCTGAATGCTCAAAAGAAGAAAGAAGAAAAGCTTGCTGCTGAAGAGCTTGCTGATGCAAAAAAACTGAAAGAAACACTTGAAAAGCTGACAGTTGAATTTACTGCGAAATCAGGTGAAGGCGGCCGCCTGTTCGGCTCCATCACAAGCAAGCAAATTGCTGAAGAGCTTCAAAAGAAGCACAGCATCAAAATCGACAAACGCAAGATCGAAATGGAAGATGCGATCCGAACACTTGGATACACAAAGGTTCCAGTCAAGCTTCATACTGAGGTAACCGCAACATTAAACGTACATGTAAAAGAAGCATAAAGCTAAGCCGATAAACTAATATTGGAAGTGGCTTTTGCTAATAAACATGTTAAAATAAAAGGGTTGATTAAAAATGTGATCAGTTTTTGCTGGTCACATTTTTTAAAGGGATTATAAAGGATTTTTATATAAATATAGATTGGTTTAACGCTTTTATTTTTTAAGGAGGTTTAATGAGATGAGTGATTTATTCGCGGATCGGCTCCCGCCTCAGAATATCGAAGCGGAACAGGCTGTGCTTGGGGCAATCTTTCTTGAACCCTCCTCTCTTACACAAGCATCTGAGATCTTGATACCCGAAGACTTCTACCGTGCGGCCCACCAGAAGATTTTCAATGTAATGCTGAAGCTGAGCGATCAGGGGAAAGCGGTTGACTTAGTGACCGTGACAGAAGAGCTCAGCGCAGCAAAACTGCTGGAGGATACCGGAGGGGTCAGCTACTTAAGTGAACTGGCCGGATCTGTTCCGACAGCAGCGAATATCGAGTACTATGCAAAGATCGTGGAAGAAAAGTCACTGCTTCGCAGGCTGATCCGGACGGCGACGGGCATTGCCCAGGACGGCTATACGCGCGAGGATGAAGTGGAAGTTCTGCTGGGGGAAGCAGAGAAAAATATCATGGAGGTTGCACAGCGCAAAAACGCCGGTGCCTTTCATAATATTAAGGATGTATTGGTGCGGACCTACGATAATATCGAGGAAATGCATAACCGTAAAGGGGATATTACCGGGATTGCGACTGGATTTACCGAGCTTGACCGCATGACAGCCGGCTTCCAGCGAAATGATCTTATCATTGTCGGTGCCCGTCCTTCCGTAGGTAAAACAGCCTTCGCCCTGAATATCGCGCAAAATGTGGCAACGAAAACCGGAGAAAACGTCGCGATCTTCAGTCTGGAGATGGGTGCCGAACAGCTGGTCATGCGTATTCTCTGTGCTGAAGGGAATATTGATGCCCAGAGACTTCGTACCGGCTCTCTGACAGATGAGGATTGGGGAAAACTGACGATGGCGATGGGAAGCCTGTCAAATGCGGGTATTTTCATCGATGACACGCCGGGTGTCCGCATCCAGGATATCCGTTCCAAATGCCGCCGCCTCAAACAGGAGCACGGGCTTGGCATGATTCTGATCGACTACCTGCAATTAATCCTCGGAAGCGGACGTTCAGGAGAAAACCGCCAGCAGGAAGTATCTGAAATCTCCCGTTCCTTAAAACAGCTGGCACGTGAACTTCAGGTCCCTGTGATTGCCCTGTCCCAGCTTTCCCGTGGTGTGGAACAGCGCCAGGATAAGCGCCCGATGATGTCAGACATCCGTGAATCGGGAAGTATTGAGCAGGATGCCGATATCGTGGCATTCCTATACCGCGATGACTACTATGACAAAGAATCTGAAGATAAAAACATCATTGAAATCATCATCGCCAAGCAGCGTAACGGCCCGGTTGGAACCGTTCAGCTGGCATTCGTAAAAGAGTATAATAAATTCGTAAACTTAGAGAAACGCTTTGATGATTCATTCGCGCCGCCTGGTGCATAAAGAGGGCCTGCTTATAGCAAGTCCTCTTTTTTATATTTGTATTTTCATTGTTTCACGAACATATTTTCATATTTTTATTAAAATTGTTCGTGTTTTATTGACTATCACACATCACCTTGTTAAACTAAGATGGTTGAAATAAGTTACTTAATTAAAAATGATATAGAATTTTAAAACAATGGAATTCCCGGAGGTGCTTGTTTAATGTCATCAGTAGTAGTAGTTGGAACACAGTGGGGAGATGAAGGGAAAGGAAAGATTACAGACTTCCTTTCTGAGAATGCAGAAGTAATCGCACGTTACCAAGGCGGAAACAATGCAGGACATACAATCAAATTCAACGGCGAAACCTATAAGCTTCACTTAATTCCATCTGGAATATTCTATAGCGATAAAATTTGCACAATTGGAAACGGAATGGTTGTCGATCCTAAAGCGCTTGTAAAGGAATTAGCGTACCTTCATGACAAGGGAGTGACAACAGACAACCTGCGCATTTCAAACCGCGCACATGTCATTCTTCCTTACCACCTGAAGCTGGATGAAGTGGAAGAAGAGCGCAAAGGTGCAAACAAGATCGGTACAACGAAAAAAGGCATCGGCCCTGCTTACATGGATAAAGCAGCCCGCAACGGAATCCGCATCGCGGACCTTCTTGACCGTGAAGTATTTGAAGAAAAGCTTGCGCGCAACCTGGAAGAAAAGAACCGCCTGCTTGAGCGCTTCTATGAAACAGAAGGATTCAAAATCGAAGACATCCTGGATGAATACTACGAATACGGCCAGCAGATCAAACATTATGTCTGCGATACGTCTGTCGTGCTTAATGATGCATTAGATGACGGCCGCCGCGTGCTGTTCGAAGGTGCACAGGGAGTTATGCTGGATATCGACCAGGGTACTTACCCATTCGTTACATCCTCTAACCCGGTAGCCGGCGGTGTAACAATCGGTTCTGGTGTTGGTCCTACAAAAATCAAGCATGTTGTCGGTGTATCCAAGGCCTATACGACTCGTGTAGGAGACGGCCCATTCCCAACTGAGCTTGATAATGAAATCGGCAGCCAGATCCGTGAAGTCGGCCGTGAATACGGAACAACTACTGGCCGTGCGCGACGTGTCGGCTGGTTCGACAGTGTGGTTGTCCGCCATGCCCGCCGTGTCAGCGGCATCACAGATCTTTCTCTTAACTCCATCGACGTTCTGACTGGAATTGAGACATTAAAAATCTGTACAGCTTACCGTTATAACGGAGAAGTTATCGAAGAATTCCCTGCAAGCTTAAAAGTACTGGCTGAATGTGAGCCGGTATACGAAGAGCTTCCAGGCTGGACAGAGGACATTACAGGCTGCAAATCACTCGATGAGCTTCCTGCCAATGCCCGCCACTACCTGGAGCGCGTTTCCCAGCTGACAGGAATTCCATTATCCATCTTCTCAGTTGGCCCGGACCGCACACAGACAAACGTAGTGTTAAGCCCATGGAGACAAAACTAATACTTGATTGGAAAAGCCCTGATTGGGGCTTTTCTTTTTTTATGTGGCTAGACAAGGCGGGTGTGCGCTTGGCTGGTTTGTGGCTCCTGGGGGCAGGTTCGGACAGTGTGAGGGGAAAAAGGCAGTGTTGAGTCCGAAGTTGGGTCGGGTTCGGACAGAAGAAGGGGAAATTGGTGTTACTGAGTCCGAAGTTGGGGCGAGTTCAGACAGAAGAAGGGGAAATTATCGTTTTTGAGCCCGAAGTTGAGTCAGGTTCAGACAGAGAAAAGGGAAATGGCCGGTGCTGAGTCCGAAGTTAGGTCAAGTTCAGACAGAAGAAGGAGAAATTGGTGTTACTGAGTCCGAAGTTGGGGCGAGTTCAGACAGAGAAAGAGAAAATGGCCGGTGCTGAGTCCGAACCCGCACATCTGGTTTATAATAGAGAAAAAAATTTAAAAAGAGGAATAAACAAAGGGAGATTAGGGAAATGAATCCATAAACCGGGGAAAAGAATACTCTTTTTAGGGAAAGCCCATCCCAGCCAATTGGCTGCAATCGAGTATTCAAACACCTCCAGCTGCAGTCTTCCCTGCAAAAAAGAATTTTTTATAAAAAAGTTATTGCGCTTTTATAAAACTCTATGATATTATAAAAAGCGTCGCCAAGGTAGCAACCTTGGAAACACTAGTAGCATGAGCCATTAGCTCAGTCGGTAGAGCAGATTGCAGCATCAGTGAATTGCTTCACCCGAATAGCAATCTGTGACAAAGCACGCAGGGCTTTGGAACATCTGACTTAGCAGTGTCAGGCTTTAGGAAACAGAATTTTTGCATGAGCCATTAGCTCAGTCGGTAGAGCATCTGACTTTTAATCAGAGGGTCGAAGGTTCGAGTCCTTCATGGCTCACCATTTATACTTTTTTATGGCCCCTTGGTCAAGCGGTTAAGACACCGCCCTTTCACGGCGGTAACACGGGTTCGAATCCCGTAGGGGTCATGGCGAATAACCGTCAGCAAACGGCTGGCAAGCCCAGCTTACTTGCTGGCGGTTATTATTTGGTCCGGTAGTTCAGTTGGTTAGAATGCCTGCCTGTCACGCAGGAGGTCGCGGGTTCGAGTCCCGTCCGGACCGCCATTTACATAATTTACTTTATAACAGCGTACCGATTGCCAAATCGGGACGAAGGACGAAGCCAAACAACGTTTAGGCAAAAATAATCTAATAAGGCTCAGTAGCTCAGTCGGTAGAGCAAAGGACTGAAAATCCTTGTGTCGGCGGTTCGATTCCGTCCTGAGCCATCCCAAGAAGGAGTATGTAACCAAGCATGCTCCTTTTTGTTATATTTCTGTAATATAAGCGCTTTTCTGAAGAAAGACCGCGTAATTTAGACGCACACTCTCCTCTATTTTTCGCAGTCCTAACAAACCCTTGAAAATAGGGATTACTTCCTATCCTCCATTCGACAAATACCACCCTTTGCTTTGCCATTAAAAGTCATAAAATGTCAGGTATTATACATTTTTGTTACATTCCCGAGTCTCGTAATCTATTTGCTTTGCTATATGGTAAAGTAGGAATTGTGAAAAAATCAGACTCACAAATTCGTAGTTACATAGCACTATATGAAAGTGTTCTTTGTTACCGTAGTCTAGGGGGATGTAACCATGTTCAAATGGATGAAAAAAGGTACCTCATCATCAGAATTTACAGCGAAAAGCTTTAAGAAAACTATAAATAGAACGATTGCGGCCGGCTTTGCAGCGGCGGCTCTAACATTTGCAGGCGGCATATCCGCTTCTGCCAATGATGATAAGCTTGTGACCGTTTATTATGTCTATATGGGTGACGAATATATTGGAACGGTGTCGGATAAAAGTGTCATCGAAAATTTGGCTGATAAAAAAATCAGTGAGGCTGAAGGATCCCATAAGGGATTAAAGCTGGCGCTGGCATCGGAGCTTTCCTTTGTTCCTGAGCAGGTTTTTGAATCCAGCTCACAAGTGAATGAATCAGAAGCTGTCAATGGCCTAAAAGATAAGATGGAAGTTCATGCTGAAGCAGCTGCCTTAGTGATTGGCGGCAAGGAAATTGCTTATTTGGAAAATGAGGAGCAGGCAAAAGCGGCCCTCCAGAAAATCAAGACGTCCTATGTATCAGAAAAAGACTTAAAGGCACTCGAAGATAGAAAAGCATCTTCTGCAATTCCTTTACCACAGCTGAAGGAAGATGAAACACGTCTTTTAGATGTCCGCTTTACGGAAGATGTATCCATCTCTGAAGCAACCGTGAAACCAGACCAGATCATCAATGCAGATGAGGCTGTAAAGCTTTTGCAAAAGGGAACCCTTGAAGAAGAGAAATATGTGGTGAAAGAAGGCGATGCACTAAGCAATATCGCCAGTGCCCATGACCTCGATATGAAGGAATTGATCGAACTGAACAACGGTCTTAAGAACGATTCAGTCATTAAAGCAGGCCAGAAATTAAATGTGACTGTCTACAAACCGTATGTAAAAGTGTTAGCAGATAAGGAAGTTTTCAAGAAAGAAAAAATAGATTTTGAAAAAGAAATCGTCGAAGACAGCAGCATGCCTAAAGGCGAAACGAAAGTGAAGCAGGAAGGCAAGGAAGGCGTTCGTGCTGCTACCTATCTGATTACGGAAGAAAACGGCCAAACGGTCAAAAAAGAAGTAAAAGATGAAAAGGTTCTTGAAGAGCCTGTGAAGCAAATTGTCATCAAGGGAACAAAGGTGATTCCATCCCGCGGTGAAGGCAGCTTTGCCTATCCGGCAGTTGGCGGCTATATCTCAAGTAAAATGGGATATCGCTGGGGCAAAATGCATAAAGGGATTGACATTGCAAGACCGAGCGACCGCACGATCAAAGCAGCCGATAACGGTACGGTTGTATCCGCAGGCATGGATGGCGGCTATGGCAATAAAATCGTCATCGACCATAACAATGGCTTCCGCACGATTTATGCCCATCTGGATTCCATCAGTGTCAGCGTTGGGCAAACCGTCTCAAAGGGCTCAAAAATCGGCATAATGGGATCCACTGGTGATTCAACCGGTGTCCACCTGCACTTTGAAGTATACAAAGACGGTAAAATGCAGGATCCGCTAAAATATATAAAGTGAAACTTCAATTAGTGGGGGAGTACTTTCCCCCACTGATTGTTAGTTGAACCAATCGGGCCTTTACGGGCAGTTTGCCCCCAGTTAGGGCTCCTTTGATTTTTCACAGGCTTGAAGATGGGGGCTTACTGCCCGTTAGACTGCGATAAATAAATAATACACGCACAAAAGTCTCTAGTTTTCATGCTAGAGACTTTTGTGGTTAAGAATAAGAAATAAAACATCCACCCTCTTGAGGTGTGCCGGAGGCAGGCAGGGCGCTCCCGCTTTACGTAATAGGTGAATTCTCACTGTTAACATGGTAAAGTAAAGTAGAGAACATATGCATGAAACTGACTTCTACTGCTCCAAAAATAAATAAATGAGCAAGAAAAAGGAGATAGGTATGGATAAAAAAATTCTGGTTGTAGACGATGAGAAACCAATTGCAGATATTCTGCAGTTCAATTTAAAAAAAGAAGGCTATGAAGTGGTGTGTGCCTATGACGGCAATGACGCCCTTGAAAAGGTGGAAGAAATCAAGCCGGATTTAATTTTGCTTGATATCATGCTTCCGCAGAGGGATGGCATTGAGGTTTGCCGTGAAGTGCGCAAGAAATACGATATGCCGATCATTATGCTGACAGCAAAGGATTCAGAAATTGATAAAGTTCTGGGTCTTGAGCTGGGTGCAGATGATTATGTTACAAAGCCGTTCAGCACGAGAGAATTGATTGCCCGTGTGAAGGCTAATATGAGGCGCCATCAGCAGGTTGCCAAGGCAGAGGAAGAAGATGAATCCAACGAAATCGAAGTGGGTTCACTGATTATCCATCCGGATGCCTACGTGGTTTCCAAACGCGGTGAGACGATTGAATTAACACACCGTGAGTTTGAGCTCCTTCACTATCTGGCCAAGCATATTGGACAAGTCATGACGAGGGAACATCTTCTTCAAACCGTATGGGGCTATGATTATTATGGTGATGTCCGCACAGTTGACGTAACCGTCAGAAGACTGCGGGAGAAAATCGAGGATAATCCAAGCCACCCGACATGGATTGTGACAAGAAGAGGAGTCGGTTATTACTTGCGGAATCCTGAACAGGAGTAAAAGGGTACATGGAAAAGGTGGGTTTTTTTCGGTCCATTCATTTGAAGTTTGTGATCATTTATGTTCTTCTCATCCTGGTAGCGATGCAGATTATCGGAGTCTACTTTGTCAGGCAGCTGGAATCGACCTTACAGGAAAATTTCAAAGATGCCATTCAGGAGAGGGTTAATCTTCTTAGCTATTATGTGGAGGAACAGATGACCAAGGTAAGGCTTCCCGATGAGGAGGCCCCGTCACAGGAGGAAGATATCAGAAGGCTATTAAGTGATTACAATTCGGCGGATATATCCGAAGTCCGTGTGGTTGATGAATCACTGAAAATACTTGGCACCTCCGACCCCGATAATCAGGGGGTTGTCGGAGGAAGGTCTACCGATAACCTGATCAAGATGGCCATCGCTACCAAACAGCCGGTAACGGAGGATCTGGTTGACCAGGGACAGCGGATATGGGTTCTCGTCACCCCTATTAAAAATAATAATGGGGAAGTCAACGGGGCCATCTATCTGGTTGCTAAAATAGAAAACATCTATGAACAGATGAGAGAGATAAATAATATTTTTACATCCGGAATCGCTATTGCGTTAGCCATCACAGCGATCCTGGGAATACTCCTTGCCCAGACGGTAACACGTCCGATTTCCGATATGCGGAAACAGGCGCTGGCCATGGCAAAAGGGAACTTCTCCCGCAAGGTTAAAGTTTATGGGTATGACGAAATTGGCCAGCTGGCCATTACGTTTAACAGCTTAACAAAGAAACTTCAGGAAGCTCACGCCACTACGGAAGGCGAACGGCGGAAATTATCCTCTGTTCTTTCCTATATGACGGATGGGGTCATCGCAACCGACCGGAAAGGGCGTGTCATTCTCATTAATGAGCCTGCAGCAAAAATGCTGAATGTTTCACGTGAAACGGTCCTGTCTTCACCAATTGTATCCCTTTTAGGACTTGAAGAGGATTATACCTTTGAAGAGTTGTTAGACGAGCAGGATTCAGTCATCCTGGATTATAGCAGCAAAACGAAAACGCTGATTCTCCGTGCGAATTTCTCGGTTATCCAAAAAGAAACCGGGTTTGTGAACGGCTTAATCACCGTTTTGCATGATATAACCGAGCAGGAGAAAATTGATATGGAACGCCGCGAATTTGTGGCAAATGTATCTCATGAACTCAGAACGCCGCTCACGACGATGAGAAGCTATCTGGAAGCTCTTGCAGATGGCGCCTGGAAAGATGAGGAGATTGCCCCTAACTTCCTGGATGTTACCCAAAATGAAACAGAGCGGATGATCCGCCTGGTTAATGATCTGCTGCAGCTTTCTAAAATGGACAGCAAGGATTACCGTTTGAGCAAAGACTGGATTGATTTCATTTTCTTCTATAATAGAATTATAGACCGTTTTGAAATGACGAAGCAGCAGAATGTTACGTTTGAAAGAAGGCTTCCTGACCATTCTGCTTTTGTGGAAATAGATGAAGACAAGCTCACCCAGGTACTGGACAACATCATCTCCAATGCACTGAAATACTCTCCGGAGGGCGGAAAGGTGACGTTTGGCATTGAGGAAAAAGATGAATTCATTATCGTCAGCGTTTCTGACCAGGGTGTGGGGATACCAAAAGAAAATATTGAGCAGATTTTTGAGCGTTTTTACCGGGTGGATAAAGCCCGGACAAGAAAGCTTGGCGGAACAGGCCTCGGTTTGGCCATTGCGAAGGAAATGGTGGAGGCTCATGGCGGGAAAATTTGGGCAGCGAGTACAGAAGGGAAAGGGACAACGATTTCATTCAGCCTTCCATATGTTCGCTCGGAAGAGGATGATTGGGAATGAGATATGAAAATATAAAATCCATCATACTGACCATTCTAGTCGTGACAAGTGTCCTCCTGACCTGGAATCTCTGGACCTACCAGCCGACTTTTGAGCGAATTGAAAAAGAAGCAAACACCATTCAGGAAGTAACAATTGCGGAGAAAAAAGAAATAAATCAGATTGTAAGACCGGACACCCTTTTATTCCATCTTGGGGAAAAACAGACCTTAGGGACAGTCAGCCCTGATGAGATTGATAAAGTAATAAAGGAAATCAGCGATTGGAATTTTGCTGACTTTGAAAATATTACAGAGGAAGCAGGCATCCTTCCTTCGTTTGTTCATAACGAAGGAAAAGCGGTTCTGGCATTTCCGGATTCTGTTCCGATTGACTTATACAAATCCGTCATCAAAATTGGCGATAAAAATCCCGCTGATTTTCAATTTGATCATATTGTCATTGATACCAGGCAAACGGATAAAAAGGAAGGAATTGTAGATTTTGTCTCATTGGATAACAGGCAGGTTTATCGTAGCCATGTGCCTGTTTCCTTTATTCAGAATTTCAAAAGCCAATACTTCAATCTGTCGGAGTATAACCCGGAATACAAAGCCTATCTTGCTTATAAGCCATCAGATAAAAGAACCATCTACCTGCCCGCACAGGATACCAAAATGCCAAGATATCAATATCTCGAGAAAAAATTGGACTCTGAACAATATAAAAATGCTTTGTTCAGTGATCCGAGTGTCGTGCAGAAAAGCTTTCAGCAATCAGAGGATGAATATAATGATACCTTAAGCCTGCTGAGGGTGAATTCTGATAAAAATACCCTTCGTTATATTAAACCGGCTGCCGGTGATAATCCGGCTTTTCCGTCAGGTGACCTCCTGAAAAGGAGCATTGACTACATTAACGGACATTCGGGATGGACAGATAATTACCAATTTGCCGAAATAGATGAAGTGAACCATCGGGTTGTATTCCGGATGTATGAATCTTCAGGCTATCCTATTTTCAGCGATGATCCGAAACTGTCTGAGATCCGCCAGATTTGGGGGCAAAATGAAATTTATGAGTATGTTCGAAGCAGCTTCCAGCTTGGTCTGAGTACGGAAACGCCAACAGAAGTATCTCTTAGTTCCGGAAATCGCGTAATGGAGTACCTGTTGGCCCTGGACGGATTCGATCCTGAATTGCTGGAGGATGTAAGACTGGGGTATCAGATGATGCTGGTCAAGGAAGCGCAGACCACCTTCATCCGTCTGGAGCCTTCCTGGTTTTACCGTTATGAAGGAACGTGGAAGAGCATTTCGCTTGATGAGACAGGGGGCATGAATAATGGATTGGAGTAAGATTAAAACAATCTTTATTTTAACCTTCCTAGTGCTGGATATTTACTTGATGTACGAGTTTTTCAAATTAAAGGAAGCCAGTGAATTTGAACCGGTTGCCCAGGCATCCCTGGAAAAACAGCTTAAGAGTGCCGAGATCACATTTGAGTCGCCCCTTCCGAAAAGCAACCCGAAAGACCGTTACCTGAGGGCTAAGCCGGTGGAATTTGAGATTGAAAATCTTGAGGATCTGAAAGATACAAAGCTTGAAGGCCAGGAGATCACGATTTCAGAAGGAACCACCTTGAATTCCATTTTGGATGAGCCGATCAAGATCAGTGACAAGTTCAATCCATCCGAATTATCCGCTTTTATCAAAAACAGGGTGTTATTCGGGGATCAGTACCGCTTCTGGGACAAGCCTGAGGACAGCAATAAAATCACGTATTATCAGGAATTTGAAGACAAGATGTTTTATATGAATTTAAATGGCGAGCTCACATTTTATTTGAATGATGAAAATGAAATCGTCTCTTACAAGCAAACGCTTCTGGAAAAGATTGAGTCGAAGGAAGAGAGCGAAAAAGTCATTCAGCCGATAAAGGCTGTCGAGACCCTTTACAAGAATGGCTCGCTTCTGCCTAAATCAAAAATCACAAATGTAGAGTTAGGTTATTTTACCTTCGTGCATTTGAGTTCTTCACAACTATTGACGCCTGCCTGGCGATTTGTTATTAATGGCGAGGAGAATTTATTTGTGGATGCCTTTGAAGGCAAAATTATTCAGCTGAACAATGAAGAGAAAAAAATAGTGGAGTGAGGAGAACATGTCTTTACAATTCAGCGTTCTCGCGAGCGGCAGTACTGGGAATGCGATCTTTGTCGAGACGGAGGAACATTCCTTTCTGGTAGATGCCGGTTTAAGCGGGAAGCAAATGGAAGGATTATTTCAGCATATTGGCCGGGACATCGGCAAGCTTTCAGGCATATTGGTGACCCATGAGCATAGCGACCATATCAAGGGTGTCGGGATTCTTGCCCGCAAGTATAACCTCCCGATCTATGCCAATGAAAAAACATGGCTGGCCATGGACGGGCTGATTGGACAAGTCCCGGTTGATCAGAAGTTTCATTTTGATATGGAAGCCGTGAAAACATTCGGATCCCTGGATATTCAATCCTTCGGGGTGTCCCATGATGCAGCCGACCCGATGTTTTATGTGTTCCATCATAACGGGAAAAAGCTTGTCCTGATTACCGATACAGGCTACGTCAGCGACCGTATGAAAGGCCTTATTTCCAATGCAGAGGCTTATGTATTTGAAAGCAATCATGATGTCCAGATGCTTCGAATGGGCCGCTACCCGTGGAATATTAAAAGAAGGATTTTAAGTGATGTCGGCCATGTATCCAATGAGGACGCAGCCCTTGCGATGAGTGAAGTGGCCGGCGACCGGACGAAGAGCTTTTATCTTGCCCATTTAAGCCAGGATAACAATATTAAGGACCTGGCAAGAATGGCTGTTGCCCAGACACTGGAAAGCCGAGGCATCATTGTCGGCGAACAATTTGACCTTTTTGATACCGATCCGAAGGTCCCGACGATTTTAACAGCCGTTTAAACGTAAATCATAAGAGGAATACACAGAGAGACAGCTGTCTTTCGTGTATTCCTCTTTTTCTTCTTGAGGAAATTTTAATAAAGTATGAACAAAGTCGTAAGATTGCGTCAGCGAGTGCGTTTTTGTTAGATTTCTAAAAACAGAAGAGTATAATATTGGGTATAAAGGAAGACTAAGTTTTAGCATTTATATTAAAAACAGCCGTTTTTTTGCAAAAGAAAGAAAGGATGGGTGCAGTTTGGGCTATTATGATCAAGATCATCAGAACCGTTATAAAGGGCAAAAAGGCAACAAGGGCGGATACTTTCTGGCCAGTCTTGTTGGCATCATACTAGGGGCCATTCTGGTCGTGGTTGCAGTCCCGAAGCTTGCTGACTACGACGTGCTCCCTTATACGGTTGAACCGGATGAAAAGCTGCAGGATGAAGCAGCCGGGGACAATAATGCCAGGACTCAGAATGTCTCAGTCGATGTGACAACCGATGTAACCAAGGCGGTCGACAAAGCCGGGGATGCGGTTGTAAGCATTACGAACATCCAGACAGCCGGCTTCTGGTCCAATGAAGGAAACGGCAGTGCCGGACAGCCGGCCGGAACAGGGTCAGGCGTTATTTATAAGAAGGAAGGAAATACAGCCTTCATCGTCACAAACCATCATGTGGTCGAAGGTGCTCAGGAATTGGAAGTAAGCCTGGAGGATGGCACCAAGCTGCCGGCAAGACTGGTAGGCAGCGATATTTGGACGGATCTTGCCGTGCTTGAAGTAGAAGCAAAGGAAATCAAAACGGTAGCCGAATTCGGCGATTCAGACAAGCTGAAGCCAGGCGAGCCTGTCATTGCCATCGGGAACCCTCTTGGCCAGTTCTCCGGCTCAGTCACACAGGGAATCATCTCTGGACTGGAGCGTGCCATACCGGTTGATATTGACCAGAATGGAACAGTAGACTGGCAGGCAGAGGTTCTGCAGACAGATGCCGCCATCAACCCGGGTAACAGCGGCGGAGCGCTGGTGAATATCGGCGGTCAGCTCATCGGCATCAACTCCATGAAAATTGCTGAGAGTGCGGTAGAAGGAATCGGATTGGCGATTCCAATTAACTACGCAAGACCAGTCATTGATGACCTGGAAAAGTTCGGAGAAGTAAAACGTCCGTATATGGGCGTGCAGCTGGCATCTGTTAATGAGATTCCTGGATACTACCAGCAGGAAGCACTGAAACTGCCGAAGGATGTAAAATCAGGTGTGGCTATCACATCTGTAGAACCGAACTCTCCAGCAGCACAGGCAGGACTGAAGGAAATGGATGTCATTGTCGAGATGGATGGACAGGAAATCAAAGACATCATCGAATTGCGCCAGCATCTGTATACCAAGAAATCAGTGGGCGACCAAATGAAAATTAAGTTTTACCGCGACGGCAAAACCCAGGAAGTAACGATGAAGCTGAGCGGCGAGACATTTTAATGAAATGGGAAAGCGATAATCGCTTTCCTGTTTTTTATTATAGATGAAACATTAAATTGGACTATGAAAGCATTTCAGGAAAAGTTATCTGCATCCAGCTCCAGCGCCTAGCCCCTCGGGTCATAAGCCAAATCACTCCAGAAATCAGGATTTCCTGCGTGATTCGACTTATGCCTGTCGGTCTTGCACAGGATGTGCTGACTTCAACGTTCGCCACAGGACGTGGCGGTTTTTAGTTGAAGATCATCTGTTTTCAAGGCACTTCCGCTTTTGATTGTGTTTTGTTAGTATGAGATGTGGATAACTTAAATACATAACCGAAAATTAAAATTATCCACAATTCGGATAAAAAAACAGGCGGCCAGCCTAAAAAGGAGTTAGCTGAAAATGATTTACTGCTGTGACGAACACGTTGATCTGGCAATAGATATAGTGGTGGATGAGTACGAAACATTCCCACAATTAACAAAACTTGAAGGTGATAAAAAGTTATCAACAACCTGTGAATATTGTCAAAATACCGCAATATATGTTGTAGCGAACGAATGATCTCATACAACATGTGGATGAAAAATGTGGACATGTGGATAACTTCTGTGGATATCTTGTTTGTAAAGTGAGGACATGCTGTGAATATCTCAATCATAACGGTTGGAAAGCTAAAAGAAAAATACTTGAAGCAGGGAATTGACGAATATCTAAAAAGACTGTCGGCCTACGCAAAACTGGACATCATCGAAGTCCCCGACGAAAAAGCCCCCGAAGAACTAAGCGAAACGGAAATGATTCAGGTCAAGCAAAAAGAGGGTGAGCGGATCCTGGCGAAGATCCATCCGGATGCCCATGTCATTGCATTGGCTATTGAAGGGAAGATGAAATCATCGGAAGAGCTCGCTGATACTCTTGATAAACTGGCTACATACGGAAAGAGCAAGATTGCGTTTGTAATAGGTGGATCTCTTGGGCTGAGCCAGGGGGTTTTGCAGCGTGCGGATGAGAAGCTGTCTTTTTCGAAGATGACGTTTCCGCATCAGTTGATGAAGCTGATCTTACTGGAGCAGATTTATCGGGCTTTTCGGATTAATCGGGGGGAACCTTATCATAAATAGGGGTATAACAAAAATGGCCTAGATAAGCACTCATTATATTGACTTTTATAAATAAGGATACCGTTATTACGGTATCCTCAATAAAATTCAATTCATAGAAGAATTTTTAATAAGGTGTGCTAAATAAACCAGCCCCTTTTCTAGTTGATCCATTGATGCATATGAATAGGAAATACGAAGATGCTGTTCATCATTATTATCATACACACTACCTGGATTTAATAAAATTCCTTCTCGAAGGGCTGTGTTAAATAGCTTTCGGATAGAAACACTTGTCAGTAATTTAAGCCAGATATAAAATCCACCTTTTGGGGTGTTCCATGTTGCTATCTCGGAAAAATATTTCTCTAAAATTTGAATGGTGAAATCCCTTCTGAATCGTAATTCCTCTTTCGTTTCCTTTAAGAAATCCTCATACATACCACTACTAAGCCATTTGTCTACAGCATATTGTGATAAGGAACTTGACCCGTAATCTGTTTGCATTTTTATATCTGCTAAACGTTCGATGACAGGTTCAGGTCCCACAATCCAACCGATTCGCAAACCGGGGCTCAATGTTTTGGACATGCTGCCTATATACAGGACATTTCCTTGTGTGTCATTAGCTTTCAAAGGATTTGGCGGAGGGTTTTCAAACCATAAATCACCATAAACATCATCCTCAATGATAGGTATAGACTCCCTTTGACAAACCTTTATTAATTCAACCCGCCTTTTTTCAGACATTAATGTGCCTGTTGGATTGTGAAAAGTGGGTATCGTATAGAGTAAAGCCGCGTGATGCTGTCGCTTCATGCGTCCAATAGAGTCACTTTTAATTCCTTCTTTATCAAGTGGTATACCCAATAAATTCATTCCAGCCGATTGAAAAACATGTACGGAGTTTAAATAGGATGGTGATTCATGAAGTATTGTGGATCCTCTTTTTAATAATCCAATTGAAATCAATTGCAGTGCCTGGAGCCCTCCAGAAACAATTAAGATTGATTCGGGGGAAGCTTCAATTCCCTTTGTTCTTAAATATGCACTAACGGTTTTACGTAAAGATAGGCTTCCTTTAGGCTCCATGTATCCAAGCGATAAAGACTGCTCAGTATCTATTTGCAGTATTTGTCCCATCTTTTTGTTGGGCAATAGATCTGGTGAAAGTTCTCCTGTTCCAAGCCTAATCATAGCAGGGTCTGCTTCTGATTTATTAATTTCTTGGATGATCGTTATACTTGGTTTATGGATACCGGATTTTACATAACTTATCCAATCTGGAGGAGGAGTGGAAGCAAGCAGGCTCCAGGTATTGTTAATCACCCTAGTACCGCTTCCAACCTTAGACTCAATTAATCCATCGGCAGCCAGTTCTTCAAGTGCAGTTACAATGGTACTTCGATTTACTTGAAATCGTTTTGCTAAATTTCTTTGTGGCGGTATTTTAGTGCCTATTGTCCATTCACCGTTCATTATTTTGTTTTTCATAAAATCATATATTTGCTGATGTAAAGGAACGATTGAATTTTTTTCTGGCTTCCAATCTAATTCAGACATAGGCTATCTCCAATCACTTTTTTAAAATTATACCAAATGGTTGGATAGACTCCCATCCAATTGGTTGGAGACATATGAATGGTCCTTAGCTATTCTATAAAAGAATAGGGGGAATCATAGTGGAACCATTATTTCATGGAATGGTATTGGCATTTGGATTAATCTTACCTTTGGGAGTTCAAAATGTATTTGTATTTAATCAAGGAGCGGCACACAACAAATTCACCAATGCTCTACCTGCAATTATTACAGCAGGGGTTTGTGATACAATACTGATTTATTTGGCTGTTGCCGGGGTATCCATTATTGTTTTTAGTTTTGAATGGTTAAAGATTTTGTTATTTTTAGTAGGATTCTTTTTCTTAGCCTACATGGGTTGGATCAGCTGGAAAAACACATCCGAAATAAACGCTAATCAAGAACAAAACCGTTTTTCTGCACGTCGTCAGGTTACTTTTGCTGCTTCTGTCTCATTACTTAATCCTCATGCTATTATGGATACTATTGGAGTTATAGGAACTAGTTCATTGGCTTATACAGGATATGAGAAATGGGTGTTTACCGTGGCTTGTATAATGATTTCTTGGATCTGGTTCTTTTCCTTAGCGATTTCTGGAAGGAAGATTGGCCAATTTGATAAAAATGGTAAGTTCTTAAAATATATGAATCAAGTTTCCGCTCTTATTATATGGGCTATGGCTATTTATATGGGATATCAACTGTATTCATTATTAAAGTTAGCTTGAACTTTAGGATTCTTTACAATGAATGCAAAGTGAATCCGATTAGTTACATGGTGGTCTTCCTTGATGTTTCATAACGGTTAGAACAAGATTATACTAATTTGTAATATGCTATATAAAAAGGGGGTCATAATGTGAGGCAACTTTATATAAAGCAGAAGGTGTTTAGTCTTAGTGGCAAATTTACAGTAAAGGATCAGCAGGAGAACGATGTATATTATGTAGAGGGAAGTTTTATGCAAATTCCAAAGACATTTTCCATTATGAATACAGCAAGAGATAAAATAGCCCTCATTACGAAAAAGGTGTTTAGCTTTTTACCGAAATTTTTTGTTGAGGTAAATGGTCGAGAGGTGCTGACGATTAAGAAGGAGTTATCCTTCTTAAAAGCACGCTATACGATTGATGGGGCAGGCATTGAAGTACATGGTAATTGGTGGGACATGGATTTTCAGGTAATACAGCATGGCAAAGCTATTGGGAAAGTGAACAAGGAATGGTTTACTTGGGGCGACAGCTACAAGGTTCAAATTTTAGATGAAGAAATGGAAGCCATCATGGTTGCCCTCGTTGTTGCAATTGATTGTGTAAAGGCTGACCAAGCAGCTGCTTCCTCTGCAGCGACACCATAACAATATCGATGGCCGAAGAAAAGATAAAAGTCCAGTGAATCTTACAAAAGTAGAAAAGTGCACAATCCAAATTTTGTAAAGTAAAGGGGTGTCCTAATACAGGTGCCTGACCCCAACTATGCTGCCACTTTAAAGTACCAGGGGTCAGGCATTTACAAGAGTTCTTATCTCTAGATTAGTAAACTTA
Organism: Bacillus sp. 22-7; assembly: GCF_010628845.1. Taxonomy (NCBI): domain Bacteria; kingdom Bacillati; phylum Bacillota; class Bacilli; order Caryophanales; family Bacillaceae; genus Bacillus; species Bacillus sp. 22-7. The sequence continues at coordinate 51,337 of NZ_NJQY01000005.1, forward strand.
ATGATATTCAAAGCGTATTCCCCCTGTAAAAGCATACCACTAACATATTCCAGATAAATAATTGATTTCCTTCTCCTTAGAATATTTCGATACGTAAACAGTACCTCGTATATCTCATAAAACAAGTGCCTGACCCCAACTATACTACCGCTTTAAAGTACAAGGGGTCAGGGACTTGGGGTAAAGCAGGCAGGGGTTACACCACATCATAAGTCAGAAAACGTAAAGAACCTGGCAGCGTGTGACTTTGATATGGCTAAGCCCCTAATGGTGTACTTATCCTAACTGGCGTTTAAATGCTTTAGTGGCGAAGAAGTAAGCGATGACCATGATGCCGATGCACCAGGAAAGCGCAATCCAGATATCGCTGCCAACAGACCCTTCATACAAGAGGGTACGAATCGCATTCACGATTGAAGTCACGGGCTGGTTCTCAGCAAACGCACGAACAATTTTGGGCATGGTTTCAGTAGGGACAAAGGCCGAACTGATAAACGGCAGGAAAATCAGCGGGTACGAGTAGGCTGTCGCCCCTTCCATAGATTTCGCTTTCAATCCAGGAATGACTGCAATCCACGTCAGTGCCAGCGTAAACAGCCCGAGTATCCCGGCTACGGCAAGCCAATCCAGAATATCAGCGCTGGAACGGAAGCCCATCAAGAGGGCAACAAGGATAACCACTACGACAGTAAGCGCATTGGAAACAAGCGAAGTCAACACGTGAGCCCACAATATCGACGAGCGCTTGATAGGCATGGTAATGAAACGAGCCATCAGCCCGCTCTTTATATCGTTAAACAGCCGCAATGTAGTGTAAGCGACGCCGGATGCGATAGCCATCAGCAGGATTCCCGGCAATAAATAATTGACGTAGTTGTCCGTGCCCGTTTCTATGGAGCCGCCAAATACATAAACAAACAGCAGCATCATCATAATCGGCGTAATTGCCACCGTGATAATCGTATCCGGGCTGCGCAGGATGTTGCACATTAAGCGTCCAAGTAATACCCCTGTTTTGTTTTTCATTTATTTCTCCTCCTTTTTGCCGATGATCGCGAGGAAAATTTCCTCCAATGTCGGCTGCTTCTCGATATACTCCACTTTCGCTGGCGGGAACATCTCTTTAAGTTCGGAAAGGGTACCGCTTGTAATGATTTTTCCGCCATGCAGGATGGCGATACGGTCCGCCAGTTGTTCGGCTTCCTCCAGGTACTGGGTCGTCAGCAGGATGGTCGTGCCGCTTCCAGCAAGTTCCTTAATGGTATTCCAGACTTCAATCCGCGCTTCGGGGTCAAGTCCTGTCGTCGGTTCATCCAGAAAAATAACAGCTGGCGTCCCGATCAGGCTCATGGCAATGTCAATCCGGCGCTTCATCCCGCCGGAATATTGGTCCGCCCGGCGGTTGGCCGCATCGGTAAGGCTGAATTTTGCAAGCAGATTGTCGGCGACTTGAGCGGGGTTGGAAACTCCGCGAAGCTTGGCGATCATCATCAGATTTTCTCTTCCTGTAAGCATGCCGTCTAAAGCTGCGAATTGTCCTGTCAGGCTGATGCTCTGGCGAACATGATCCGGTTGAAGCTGGGAGTCAAAGCCGCAAATAGATGCTTCGCCGCCATCGGGCTTCATCAGCGTCGAGAGGATGTTGACCGTCGTTGTCTTGCCTGCTCCATTTGAGCCCAGCAGTGCGAAAATTTCGCCACGCCGCACCTCAAAATCCACCCCCTTTAAGACTTCCTTGTCTTTATAGGATTTTTTCAACCCTTTTACAGAAATCGCTGCATTACTCATACTTTTTCCCTCCTTATAAAAATGATGGAGCTTGATTGCCTAAAATACCAGCTACTTAGTCTGACTGATAATCTGTATTACTTAGTACTGGAGTAAAAATATAACTGAATAGTGAAGGTGGCACATTCATACTTGTAACCAGCTATTCAGTCGGACTATCTATTGAAGTTGCCTTTTTCCAAATCGATCTCATTCAAATCTACACGATACTTGCCGGCAAAGTTATTAGCGTTTGCCACTGGTTCGCAGGCAAAGGACGTCAAGTCGAACCTCGTGTTGTCCAGGAGCTGTCTGTCTTCTGCCGTACTGGCTTCGAACAACTCAATTCATTCGTATCTGTTTAATGGAAGAAGGAAAGAGATAACATGTTTATTAAATTCCTTCTATTTTTTCATAGCTTTATCGACTTTTTGATTGATCGATTCTTGATAGAGATCAGCATAAGTTTTTGAGTCTTCAATAAGTGCATCGCAGAAAGCAGCAACGTCTGTTCCTGTGACTTCAAGCACACCTTTTCCAGCTGCTGCTCCTTCTTCAAAAAAGCTGAGAATGTCAGAAAGCAGTCCGATGCCATTGTTTAGCTCAACAGGACCGACTTTGAAGAGATATTTTTGGATCTCTTTATAGACAATTTGGTAATCTTGTGGAAGCGCTTTGACACGTGAAACATGGGCTTTCCACTCTTTTTTGCCTTCAATGATTTTTTTGATGCTCATTTCAGTCCTCCTAATTTTCTTGCGACGTTCTTGTTGAGTTGGTCACGCCATTTATCTCTGTAGGATTTTGCGCCTTCGTTACCAACAAGCGCTTCACAGAAGCCGCTGATATCATCTCCTAGTACTTCTTCGATGCTCTGGCCGTCTGCTGATGTAACTTCAAGCAGTTCAAGAGTACTGTCAAGGATGGGCATCAGATTACGGCCGGTGAAATCTCCGTGAATCCAGAGTTTATTTTTAATTTCTTGCCAAGCAGTTTGATATTCAGCTGGCAAGACTTTTGCTCGTGCTTCAAAATCTTTCATGGCTTTTGTCATATCGCTGCCGGTTATTTTTTCTAAAAAGTTCATTGTAGTCTCCTTTAAGATACTAAAGTAAAGTTCTATTATTTAATCGCATCGTTGAGTTTTTGCCGTTGCTTCTCAACCCATGATTTTGCATCACTGGCAAGATCATCACAGAAGGCTCCTACATCATTGCCAGTAACTTCTTTAACGGGCTTGCCATCGGCTGCGGCTTCTTCAAGAAGGTCGATGATGTGATTAAAGACGAATTTTGTTTCTTGCCAATCCATCACACCGCCAGTGTTCCACAGATATTTTTGCATCGCTTTGTAGGCTTTGCCGTAGTCTTCAGGTAAGGATTTTGCACGGTTTTCCATTTCACGTCATGCTTTCTTTTCGCTAAAATCCCCAAAGATTTTTTCAAAAATACTCATCATATTACTTCTCCTTTTGATTTTATTTTTGTTTTGAGTTCGTTAATTTTGCTTGAGACGAAATCCCATTTTTTCCAAAAAGTTTCAAGATGCTCTTGACCTGCTGCGTTAAGTGTGTAAAATTTTCTCGGCGGTCCCATAGTGGATGGCTTTTTCTCGATGTTCACCAGATTGTTTTTCTCAAGTCGCATGGTAATTGTATAAACTGTTCCTTCAACCACATCAGTGAACCCAAGTTCCCGCAGCTGTTGCGTGATTTCATAGCCATAAGTTTCTCCGCGGCTGATGATCTCAAGCACACAACCTTCAAGCACCCCTTTCAGCATTTCTGTAATATTTTCCAAATTTTTCATCTCCATTTTACCGGTATTCTGTGTTACTTATTACTAGTATATAGTATGACTAAATAGCTGAATTGTCAATAAAACTTTTCGTCAAAAAGCCCATTTTTATGTGTACAAGGAATACGAGAGCCACCCACCCCTTTGATTCCCGAAAGCACTAAATAACTATATTCTGCATACAAAAAGACAGCCAAGGGTAAACCCAATATAAAAAGGATGACAGATATGGCCTTCGATTACGATTTGGATTTTGACACCATAGATTTCCGCAAGAATCCTGAACTGTATAGGGTTGGCAGGGGAGAACAGGGTGTGCTGCTGGTGGAGCCTTATAAGAGCGAGATCCTGAAGTATTGGCGATTTAAGACTCCGGAAATCGCTGAGGAGTCATCTTATAAAATTTATCAGATGTTTCTCGATTATAAGGAGAAAGAAGATTTTGTCGGGATGGACATGGCAAGGAAATTTCTGCAGATGGGATATACAAGAGCCCGCCGGTATACGAATTACAAAGGCGGGAAGAAATATGATGAGAATGGCAAGGTAAACGAAAGGCAGAATGATCCGGTGAAGGCGGAATCGGCGTCCATCTTTATGGAGAAATGGAAGCTCGCGCGGGAGGATCAGGATTATCTTAAGCGAAAAAAAGAGCATCAAAAGAAATATGGCTGAAGCAGCATGCACTTTGCACTCAGCATAAAGGATACATGAACTTGAACAACAGAGTCTTTGTTTTAAGGGGAAGATAATCTTGAAAGTTTATACAATTGGACATTATAACCATTCGATCGAACAATTTTTAAAGCTGATGGGAGCAGCTGAAATTAACTTTGTGGCAGATGTCCGGGCATTTCCTGCAAGCCGCAGGAATTCACACTTTAATAAAGAAAACATGGCCCAGTGGCTGAAAGAAGCGGGGATTCATTATCGCCATTTTCCCGGTCTTGGCGGGAGAAGGAGAATGTCTGGCCAGGTAGGGGAGCAATTGAACGAAGGATGGAATAACCGCTCGTTTCACAATTATGCGGATTATACACTGACGGATGATTTTCAGTATGCTTTGGAGCAGCTAAAGGAACAGGCCGCAGAAACGACGCTTGTCTATATGTGTTCAGAATATCATCCGGCAAGATGCCATCGCCTTCTCATCAGCAACTGGCTGAAGGCAAATGGATGGGATGTGCGCCATCTCATTCCTGATGCCAAGGGAAATCCGAAGATTGTCCCACATGAATTGGGGAAGTGGGGAGCCATGCCAATCATTGAAGAAGATGGAACTGTCGTTTATCCGAAACTTTAATAATGGGAAGGGATATGTAGTGATAGCCGGAACCATGCCTGAACACAAACAGTACATTCGCGGGCTATCTATTAAAAATGCTTATGTGATTGTCGCTGTTTAATAGATTTTAGGCTGGAGTTAATGAAAACATGGGCAGGTTAGGATTCAGGCATTATCCAGACGATTTCACGAATACGAACAAAAAATGTAGAATCGTATTCTTGAATGACAACATGATCAGGCTTAGCATCAACAACCATTCCGCTGACTGAACCGCGTGTGGTATCCAGGACGGCTCTTTTTCCTTTTAAACTGCGCAGCGCTTCATAAACAAAGGGTTCTATGGCAATCACTTGCATAGGGCCATTCTGTGTTGTTTGCGGATTTACTCGGTAGGCATACATAGGGTCCATTCTCTTCCCTCCAAAGTATAGTGCTGTTTTATCTAATCAATCTATGCCAGTATAGCTTGACGCGTTCGGAACATAGGGACGGTTCTTTTGTTTCCCCTTTTTGAAACAGCTGCTGTATTGTGGCTGCTTTTTAATTTGCAGTAGTTTTCACCTATATGGTTTCAATAAAATGGTATAATTTAAAGTGAGATTATAATTTTAATATAAAGAATCTGCAGATTTTAAATAGAGAAACAGGAGTGGTTGAATTGAATTCAATGCTGCAAATGGGGGGAAATACAGTGTTAAGTTCCCCAAAAGGTTATGTGACCGTTAGCTACGATATGTCTCATTTGATCGATATTTCCTTAACTGCTTTCCTTTTAACGGATTCAGATAAGGTGCAAGGAGATAGCGGGATTATTTTTTATAATCAGCCAAAGAGTCCTTCTGGTGCAGCAGCCCTATTGCCGGCTGAAAATAAAGGAACTAGAAAAGTACATACTATTCAATTTGATATGAGTAAAGTCCCTGCAGGCATTCATAAAATAGCCATTACTCTGACAGAGGATAATCACATGGGGTTCTCGAATGTAAAGAATTTAAAAGCCGAGATATGTACGGGTCATACCACTACCGAGTTAACTCCATCGAGTTTTACAAAGGAAAATGGGATTGTGGTTTTAGAATTATATGTAAGGAATGGTCAAATTAAGGCAAAATCAATCTGGCGCGGATTTGAATCCGGACTTGAAGGGTTATGTAAAAATTACGGTGTGGAAGTGGATTCCACTGAAGAAAATAAGCCTGTTGAAACTAAGGCCGTTCAGTCTCTTCCTGCTGCTGCTGAAAACAAACAATTTCAAAGCACGATCACTCTTGAAAAGGTGAAGGGCAAAATCAGTCTCGACAAAGGCCAAAAGCCGGTGATCATTGAAAAAACACCACAGATTACCGCCACGGTATCCTGGAAAACTGGGACAGATTATGATATCTATGCTTTGGTTTATACAAAGGATGGCAGGCAGATCGATGTCGCCATGTTTGGGGCAAGCGGCACACCTCCACTTAGAAGTTTTGCAAACGGAGCAGTTGAACATATGGGGGATGTAAGAAGAGATTACAGTTCAACCAAGACAGAAGTAATTAAATTGAGGCTGAATAATGACATTCTGGCAGTCGTGCCTGTCGTTTATTCTGCCCAGTCTAATGGAACGGGTTCTTTCTACAGATACAAAGTGTCCATGAGTATAGATAATCACAGCGGCACCTCCGTTACGATCTCAGCTAAAAATGCCAACAATGATGACCGCATTTATACCTGTGTGCCCGGAATTCTCCATAATACGCCAGATGGAGTAATCATTAGTCCACTGGAGCTGTACAGTTCACCGGATTCTGAGTATAGACCTAAACTCAGAATGGGGCCTTCCAATATGGTAGAGGTTGTAATGGATGCAGGTCCCAGAAATGATTACAAATAAAAGAAGAGATATGATTCACAGAAATACTTAAACCTGGATTAGGGAGGATAACTAATTATGGAAAAAATATTAATTATGAATGCTTTTTTATTCAGTGTAATAATCATTTTTTTACTTTATAAGAATAAAAACAAACACAATAATATGTCCATTATGGTTGTATTACTTATCCTCCTTTCCGGTATATTTTCTGTAACAGCATATCTTATAAAATCCAACTATTCTATCATACTATACACTCTGCAATGGATATCCCTGCTGGTTGCTGTAATTTTGCAATTCAGGATAAAGAATTCCAAAGAGAAACTTCACAAGTGATATTAGACAGGTGCCCGTCCCCAACCGGCCAGGCACCTTTTGGCTTTTTATTAGAATTCATGATAATCTGCCAAAGAGAAATCATCTTGAGTGATGGCAGCGTTTTTTCTAGCGGATATTCCTCAGTTTGGTTATAAAATTGTAGAGAAAGGTTGATGTAGTTAAATCTTTACCTCGACTTTCCTTCCCGCATCAATGCTACTCGATAAGGGAATAAGTCCCCTTCCATCATGCCCTCAGAAATAGCGGGGTCATCTCTCATGAATTGTTCAGCACTCGTTTTATTTTCAGCTTCAAAGATAACAATTCCAAATCCGGTTTCATCGTCATTCAGTGTTCGTCCTGCCAATATCACTTTACCCTCTTCGGTATATTCTTTGAGCCTTGCGAAATGGCGGCTGATAATCTCTTCTGCCGTTTGCGTCCAGCTTTCCCTTTCTAAAAAATGTGCTTTTAATCTTAATTTATATAAATATTGTTCCATTGATCTATCACCTCATTATTAAATCGATAACACTTGGATCCTTATAAAAAGCAGCATTTTTGTACCTATTCGGGATAAAACATTAATTTCCTTCTCTTAATAATCCCTCATTTTGCTGCGGTTTCACCCTTATGTTTAATGGAATACAAATTAATCCTATTTTCCCATAACAGCCCAAATCATGATATATTTTAATAGGTACGAACTAGATAACCAAAGGGGTATGTATGAAGGAGTTTAATAATAAATCCAATAAAAAAATCTATCATATTGTGGCGTTTATCATGATCGCCATTATGATCCTGGGGCTGGTGGCGGATAATCCGCGGATGGGTGACTTTGGGGCTGGCTATATGCTGAATCTGGTGCTGGTCCTCATTCTGTCGGCCTGTCTGCTGCTGTATCCCCGGGCTGATACGTTTGCACATAGAATGATAATCACGATTGTTTCGTCTGTTTACTTTTATACGCTGTTCTTTTTATATCCCGAGACCTGGTCGAACTTTATTTTTCTGTGTCTGATTCCTGCTATTTCAATCCTGTTTTTTGATTCCAGGATTTTTTATTTTTCGCTGGTTCTCAATTGTGCGGGTTCGGTGCTTCTGTTTGGCTATATTGCGGCTGTTGATCACGGTCATCAATATGCCTATATACAGCAGGATTTAATAGGGAATGTAATTAACTTTTTTGCAAGCCAGGTGGTTGTTTTTTTTATTTTCTTCTTAACGAATGGGCGGATGAAAAAACAGCAGCTCTATTATGAACAAATTCAGCAGTCTGGGCGCTTGAAGATAACAGGCCAGCTGGCAGCTGCGGTTGCGCATGAGGTCAGGAATCCTCTGACCGTGGTGAAGGGTTTTCTGCAGTTATTTGAACAGGATCCTTCCTTTTCTTCCAGTCGAAAGGGACAGATTTCACTGATGATTGATGAATTACATACAGCTGAGCAGGTGATTTCTCAATTTCTGTCTGTTGCGAAACCGGAAAATGAGATTGCATCTGAAACAGTGGAGGTCAAGGCTGTTCTGCAGAGTGTGGCGGATTTGCTGTATTCGTATGGGCTGCTGCATGATAACCGGATTGAAGTAAATGTGGCCGATAACTGTCATATCGCCGTGAACCGGCTGGAGTTTAAACAATTGCTGATCAATATTATGAAAAATGCGATTGAGGCATCGGTGCTTGGGGATATCGTTCAGGTTACGGCTGCAAGGGAAAAAGAATTTGTTGTCATAAAGGTTACCGACCAAGGCAGAGGGATGACCGAATCAGAAGTTGCCTCACTCGGAACGCCCTTTTATTCTCTGAAAAGCAAGGGCACCGGACTGGGTATGATGATTTGCTTTGCGATAGTGGAAAAATATAAAGGGACCATTCAATTCAAGACTGCTTTAGGGCACGGAACAATCGTTGTGATACGCTTTCCATCCATTTAAATACAGGTGCCTGACCCCAGCTAAACTGCAAGTGCAGAGGGTCAGGCACCTTTTGTTATATCCCCTATTTCTTCACTACAGGAATCCACATCTCGCCGAATACCATTCCATTTCGCTGCCCCATTTCAACAGAGGCATTGGGCCCGCCGACATAGGCGTAATCCGTTGCTTCCGGCAATGCTTGACCAAAGGCAATCCCTGTAAGCATATTGCTCAATTCCTCAGATGTTCCGGCTTCCCCTTTCACAATGAGGTATTCTCCTTCAGGAAACTGAATCAATCTGGTTGCTTCTGGCAGAGATGCCTTTGTCATGACGCCTGCATAATGCATCATCTTGTTATTTACGGCTTCGTTTACGACAAAAATATAATCATTTGTGGCCAGGGCCTTTAATTTGTCCAGCCTTCCATCCTGTTTGACTGCCTGCCAGAAGTCTGCTTTTTCCTGATTTATGCCTGCATAATCTGTGTAATCGCTCTTCAATTCAGTTCCAATGCCTAATACGGTAAAGCTTTCTTTTTCTTCCAGAGTATATATTGCCATTTTCAAAACCATCCTTTTTTAATCATTTCAAATGAGTTGCCCATTTGATAAGTTTATAATAACGTTAAACCATGTCAAAAAATGATCCTGTTTAGGGAGGACACAATGAAAAAAGTGGAACGGATTAATGTGATGATGCGGTATATCAACAACCGCGCCCACTTTACTATCTCTGAAATCATGCGGGAATTTAACATTTCCCGTTCAACAGCGATTCGTGATATTCGTGAAATAGAAGCCATGGGGATGCCGCTTGTCGCTGAGGTCGGAAGGGATGGGGGCTATTTTGTCATGAACAACTCCGTCCTGCCCACTGTCCGCTTTACCGATAATGAGATCAAAGCTCTGTTTATCGCCTTTATGGCTACAAGAAATCTGCAGCTCCCCTATCTAAAGAGCCGTCAGTCTTTAGCTGAAAAACTGCTCGGCCTGATCTCTGAAGCCCAGCAGGAAGACCTGGTTCTCTTAAATCAAATCCTGCTGTTTGAAGGGACCAACCCTAATAATCCCGATTTGCTTGACCTGTCAGACCTCCCCCATCCGATGCTGGAAAAACTCATTGAATCTCTTATTTTGGACCGCTACTTATGGATTACCGTAAAAGAAGAGAAAGAAATCAGGCCTTATCCCATTTATCTTTTGCACCTTTATCGTGAAAAAAGCATTTGGAAGGTTGAAGCCTTTGACTTAAAGGAAGAAAAGAGACAAATATTCCCCGTGGATAATCTTATCGATGTTGAACCATATCCTGTGAAAAAAAGAACAAGCAGGAGAAATATTTTAGAAAAACTCAGCATGCAGGACGAGACTACCAATCTTGTCATTGAACTCGGTCCGCAGGCGATTGCCCAGTTCAAAAAATACCATCCTATTAAGGCTTCCATAGCCTACACAAATCCTTATCAGACCACAGCCATTCTAAAGACTTTTATAAATGTAAATAATTCGGAAGAGCTGACTGAAATAATCAATTGGCTCCTTTTCCTGGGTGAGGATATCAATGTCAGGGAAATGCCAGAAAAAGTTTTAGAAGGCCTGCAGAAGAGATTAAGATTATTCCGTTCATAAGAAGGTAACTGTGTATCTAAATAGAAAAGGATGATGCTTTCTTAATAGCATCACCCTTTTTCATTATTATATAACTCCCTGTGCGATCATGGCATCGGCTACTTTTATAAAACCTGCGATATTAGCGCCTGCCACCAGATTGCCTGGATAGCCATAATCCTCGGCAGCTTTGACGCTGCTCCGGTATATATTCATCATAATTTGCTGCAGTTTTTCATCCACTTCTTCAAATGTCCAGGATATTCTTGAGCTGTTTTGGGCCATTTCTAATGCAGAAACGGCAACACCGCCTGCATTTGCAGCTTTTGCCGGGCCAAAGAGAACGGTGTTTCTCAGAAACTCATTGATGGCCCCGGATGTGCATGGCATATTTGCTCCTTCACCAATGGCTTTAACTCCATTGGCAACAAGGATTTCTGCTGCTGCCTCATCAATTTCATTTTGTGTCGCACACGGCAGAGCAATGTCACAGGGGATGGACCAGATGCCGGAACATCCCTCAAAGTATTGGGCATGGGGATGTTCCTTCACATATTCCCGGATTCTTTCCCTCTCAACTTCCTTCAGCCTTTTTACTGTATCAAGGCTGATGCCGTTTGGATCATAAATATAGCCGTCAGAATCGCTGCAGGCCACAACCTTCGCGCCTAACTGTGCCGCTTTTTCAATCGCATAGGTAGAGACATTTCCTGAACCGGAGACAATGACAGTGCTTCCTTTAAAGGAAAGGCCTATTTCCTTCAGCATTTCCTGAACAAAGTAAACCGTACCGTAACCTGTCGCTTCAGTTCGGGTTAAGCTTCCTCCATATCCGATTCCTTTCCCTGTCAGAACTCCAGCTTCATACCCTCCACGGATTCTTTTATACTGGCCAAACAGATAGCCTATTTCCCTGGCGCCGACTCCAATATCTCCGGCAGGAACGTCTACATCCGGTCCGATATGCCTGCTTAGTTCCAGCATGAAGCTTTGGGTGAATCTCATAATCTCACCATCAGATTTCCCCTTAGGATCAAAATCAGCTCCGCCTTTTCCTCCTCCAATCGGCAGGCTTGTAAGGGCGTTTTTGAAAATTTGTTCAAAGCTCAGAAATTTGATGATGCTGGCATTTACAGAAGGATGGAATCGCAAGCCGCCCTTGTAGGGACCGATTGCACTATTGAATTGAACCCGGAAGCCGCGATTCACCTGTACTTTTCCCTGATCATCCACCCATGGGACTCTAAAGGTAATCACTCTTTCAGGTTCCGCTATTCTTTCAAGAATACTTTGCTCCATGTATACGGGGTTTTTCTCAAATACTGGAACGAGTGAATCAAATACTTCTTTAACAACCTGATGAAATTCACTTTCATTAGGATTGCGCTTTTTGACTGTTTCGAATACCGCCTGAACATAATCCTCCGCCTGTATTCGCTTCTCATTAATTTCTGTTAGTGCAGTCATACTGCCAATGGCCCTCCCTTTAAGTCCAAATGAAATCCTTCAATAATTTCCAATTATTCAAAAATTGTATGATTCTTTCATTTTATAGTTGTAAATCAATCTAAACAATATGAAAATTAGATAATATTGATGCCAAAATTAGATGAATGGCAGAAGGGAGGTAAAAATCACATGGAATTAAGGCAGATTAAATACTTTATTGAAGTGGCGAAAAGAGAACATGTAACAGATGCGGCTTTAGCTTTACATGTGGCACAATCTGCTGTGAGCAGGCAGATTTTCAACCTTGAATCAGAGCTGGGGGTTAATTTGTTTATCCGTGAAGGAAGGAACGTAAAATTGACGCCGATCGGCAAACTATTCTTGGAACAGATGGAAGAAGCCATAAAGGTAATCGATAATGCCAAACGGCAAGTCAAAGAGTATCTGGATCCGGAGCGTGGCAGAATACGTTTCGGCTTCCCAAGCAGTCTGGCACTTTATACGCTGCCTTCCATCATATCTGCTTTCCGCGGGCGCTATCCTCATGTGAAGTTTGAACTGAAACAGAGTGCTTATCATGATTTAATCAGCGGAGTGGCGGAAGGGGAAATCGATATGGCATTGATTGGCCCTCTCCCTAAGAAAGAGAAAAAGGTTAAAGGGGATATTTTATTCACCGAGAAAATGGTTGCTTTGGTTCCTGCTGCCCACCCTTTAGCAGACAAATCTTTATTGAATCTGAACCACCTGAAAGATGAAACCTTCATTCTGTTTCCTAAGGGGTATGTTTTGCGTGAATTGTTCGATGATGCTTGCAGTCAGCATGGCTTTCAGCCTAAAGTGTCATTTGAAGGCGATGATATTGATACGATTAAAGGTTTGGTCTCAGCAGGTCTGGGGCTGACGCTTATTCCGGAATCTACATTGGTTGACAGCCTGCCGCGTTCCACAGTAAGGCTGCCTGTCATGCCACAGATTACCCGTGCGGTAGGAATCATTATTCCAAGTGAACGCCAGCTGCTGCCCACAGAGAAAATATTCTATCAATTTATTCGTGATTTCTTTGCCGTTTTGGACCAATTCCAAAACTGACCAAGCCATAACAGGTGCTTTTATCATGCCGGAGACCAGATTTCCTTAGGGGAATTTAAATAGGCACTGTCATCAGGGATTCTTTTTCATTTTAGGTCTTCATTTGGAGGATTTTCCATCCGACTTAGCGAATTTGGACTTCGATAGTGAAATGGCAGGCATCTCCCTGGAAAAAGGTCGGGGGGAGCTGCCTTTTCAAAGAGAAGGAGGCTTATATGATTGAGTTTAGAGAGATAGACCGCCACAATTTTTTCGATGTTATTGATTTGCGTGTAGCGGAAGTGCAGAAGGCGTTTGTGGCGCCGAATGTGTTTTCACTTGCGCAGGCTAAGGCGTTTCCGGAGTGTGAGTGCTTAGCGATTTATCATGATGATGTGTTAGTGGGCTTTACGATGTACTGCATGGATGATGACGATAAAGAATACTGGATTTACCGTCTGATGATTGATGCGAAGCACCAGTCAAAAGGGTACGGAAAAGCGGCCATGGAGAAGCTGATTGAGCGGATTAAGCTGGATCAGGAGCATAAGGTGATTTATTTGAGTTTTGAGCCTGAGAACCATCTCGCGAAGGGGCTATATGAAAAACTCGGCTTTGAAGCGGACGGCCGGGTTATTGATGGGGAAATTGTTTATAAATTGGCGTATTAATTAAAAGAGCTCCTGCTGAGGGAGCTCTTATTCATGGAGGTGAACCCATTGCTTAAAAAGAACAGCAAATGGATTGCAGTCTTCTTATTCCTTATTCTTTTGATTGCCGGCATGCTTGATCTTAAGTATCAAGGGCTGTTTTATCAGCTGCTGCCGGAGTCCATTCAATCAAAATTGACAGGTGTCTGATCCTCAGGCACTTTTGTTTCGACGCCGGTAAAGGCCTGTCCCCAGTTCATTAAAAGCAATGGCAGCCAGTATAATCGCCGTGCCCAGCCACTGCATCGGGGTTACCGTTTCTGACAAGATTATGCTGGCTGACAGGATGGCAATGGGCAGTTCAATGGAGGTTAGTATATTGGCAATTCCTCCTGAAACCAAAGGTGCACCAGCCGCGAAAAAAAGCGGTGGAAGAACTGCGCCAAAGAGTGAAACCCCGACGGCAATCGTCAGCAGATTTTCCTCCAAAGGCAGAACAGACGGGATATCACGCATGAACAGGATCAGCACCAGGATGGCTGATCCCGTCACCATCAATGAACTCCTTATCCAGGGATCCACATTCACAGCAACCTTGCCGCTGAAGAAGATGAAACCGGCATAAGTGATCGCGGAGAGGATTCCTAAAATAAAACCTTTAACTGGAAGGCCCTGTATGTCGCCATTTACAATATTAGAAGCGAAAAAGACCCCGATTATTATTAAAATGATCGAAAGCACGGTGACAGGCGCCGGTTTTATTTTGCTGAAAGCCCATTCTAAAAGAATTCCGATCCAGACAAACTGGAACATTAAAATGATGGCCAGTGATGCAGGAAGATACTGCATAGAACCATAATAGAAAATGCTGGTTAAGCCGACAAAACAGCCGGTCATCATGATTTGCAGCATGTTTTTCATATGGAGTCCTTTGAAACTGGACCGTTTTATCAATGTGAAGGACCATAATAAAATGAAGGAAATAACCATCTGCGCAATCGTAATCTGTCCCAGAGAGTAGCCATAACTAAACCCCAACTTTGCAAAAATCGGTGTAAATCCGAAAAAGGAAGCACCGAGCAGTATATATAAAATTCCTTTATTGATTTTCAATTTGAAACCTCCTTGATGCAAACGTAAAAAAGGTGCTACATATGTATCACCTTTTTTAGCTTAATTGTGCCATTAAACTGCCAGCTGCCTGGTTTCCGCATTCTTCCCTTCCAATCTCCGGTAAATAAACGCAAGCAGCGCCGCGGGGATCGTACATACCACCATTCCGATAAAGGCAAACCTTGGTTCCATTTCATAAAGATACCCGCCGAAAATGGTGAAAAGGGCTGTGCTCCAGCTGAGGGCGAGTGCCGAGTAGACCCCTTGAGTAATGGGCACCTGTTCATGAGGAACATATTTAATTAAATATTTCATGAAGGCGTAATGTGCCATGGCAAATGAAAAGGCATGCAATATCTGGCTAATGCTGAACACAATGACATGCGGGAAGGCAAATACGAGTACCCAGCGTGCAGTGGAGCCCAATGCTGCCAGTGCCAGTAATGAACCGATTGAAAACTTCCGGAAAGTCCGGTCCGCAATGAAGAAGAAAAGAATTTCTGCAATCACGCCAATATTAATAATGGCGCCGATTAAATATTTTGGTGCCTGAATTTCCTGTAAGTAAATATAGCCATAATTGTAATAGGAAGCATGCGCTGCCTGCAGCAGAATCACAATGATGAGCACCAGGCCGAAGTGTCTGATGCTGAATAATTTCCTTATGGCTCCTTTGGTCTGTCCGGCTTTCGGTTTTTCAGATAATACTGCAGGTGTATTCATGAAGCCGAGACAAAGAACTACAAGCATGCCGAATAATAACGCCCAGAAAATGGCCTCATCCCCGAACCCTCCTGTAAAGAAGGTCAGAATCATACCGGACACAACGAATCCGATTGATCCCCAGGAGCGGCTTTTTCCATAATCCTTTAATTGTTTGTTTTGGACAAGAATGCCCGCAGCACTATCCAGTGCAGGCATCAGTGCCGGATAAAAGAAATGCAATAGCAGCGTTACCAGCAGCAGGCTGGCAAAAGAGTCGGCCGGAATATAGCAGAGAATGGCGATCAGCGTACCGGCTGACATCCCGTTCAGCAGGATTCTGCTGCTGAATTTTCCTGATAAATAGGGAAAAGCAAAGAGTGTGGCAAGCCCCCGAATGGCCAGGCCTAAGCTCATGATTAAACTCGCCTGTGTAACGGTCATTCCTTTTATATGGATTAACCACCCTGTCCAGTAGGGCAGAAAAATGCCCCAGGTCATAAAAAAGCTGAAAAACTGCCTGCTCATCCAGCTTTGTGTCTTCATAAAAATCCCTCCGATATTTGCATGATATCAGGAAGCTTCGTACAATAATATGAGATATATCATATTTTGGGGTGGATGATGGAAACGTACAAAGGGAAAAAAAGACAGCATTACCTGGAGAAGCACTCAATATCCCATTTATTTTCTTTTCCGATTGAGGAGTTTATGGAAGTGCGGGAATATAAGCGGGATGAATGGATTATACGCGAGGGCATGAGGCCGGATTATTTATATTATGTCATCGAGGGAAAAGCCAAGATTTACGTGACATATCAAAATGGGAAGGTATCTTTGATTAATTTTATCAATGCCCATGATTATATCGGGGAAATGGAGCTTTTGCATGAAGTGTACTATACAAAGGGGATTCAGGCCTCAGCGAAGACAGTCTGTTTTGCGATTCCCCTGCACCATTACCGCAAAAAGCTGCTTGAAGACACGACCTTTCTCCGGGAGCTCACCAAGTTTCTAAGCGTGAAAGCAACCAAGATGGCTGAAAAGTACTCACAGGGCCTATCCTTTCCGCTTGAAAATCGGCTGGCAGACTTCATCCTGCAAACCGCTGATGGTGATGTATATAAGGAGAAACATGTAAGCGTCTGTGACTTTTTAGGAGTGTCCTACCGCCATCTCCTGCATGTCCTTGTACAGTTTTGCGATAAAGGGTATTTACACAAAGAAGGACGCCATTACCATATTCGGCAGCCGGACGAATTGCACAGGCTTGCGGATGTGCTGAAAAATGGGTTGGAGACTGGCGGCTGAAATCGATTAGGAAACTATTCTGGTTTTGTGGCTTCCAACTTTTCACGAGGTTTGTTGCACTTTGTATATTATTACTGAGTTGATTGTAGCGGAAGGTGCGAGACTCCTGCGGGAGTAGCGGGACAGGTGAGACCCCGCAGACGCGAAGCGTTGAGGAGGCTCACCGCCTGCCCCGCGGAAAGCGAGCATCCTGGAGCGGAAATCAACGGACTACATTGAGAGGCGAAAAATGAAAATATATACAAAAAGATCTTTAAAAAAGGTAAGCGGTTTCATTCACTGAAATTACCAGCTTCCCAAGCATTCAGGCATACCGGGAAAAAGGTCATTTTTATTGTGCCATAACCATTGCCAATTCATCCTTTCAGGCTTATAGTGAATACGAAGGATAAGCTATTACAAAACCTATATATATCTGAAAGGTTTATATAAAGGAGAAGAAGTCAATGTTAGCAGCAAAGAACAGCTACAGAATCGAAAAAGATTTTCTAGGCTCTAAGGAAGTTCCGGCGGATGCTTATTATGGCGTTCAGACGCTTCGTGCGGTTGAGAACTTTCCGATTACAGGCTACCGGATCCATCCGGAGTTAATCAAGGCAATGGCCATCGTAAAAAAAGCAGCGGCCATGGCGAATATGGAAGTTAAGCGCCTTTACTCAGGAATCGGAGACCCGATCGTACAGGCTGCGGATGAAATGATTGAAGGACTTTGGCATGATCAGGTGATTGTGGACCCAATCCAGGGCGGTGCCGGAACGTCCATTAATATGAATGTTAATGAAATCCTTGCGAACCGTGCGATTGAAATCATGGGCCATGAAAAGGGCGATTATTCTCATTGCAGCCCTAATACCCATGTTAATATGTCGCAGTCGACGAATGATGCTTTTCCGACAGCTATGCACATCTCAGTGTTAAATCTGCTGGATCAATTAATCCTGACAATGGAAAATATGCACTCTGTTTTCCTTGAAAAATCAAAGGAATTCAGCCATGTGATTAAAATGGGACGGACTCATCTGCAGGATGCTGTTCCAATCAGGCTTGGCCAGGAATTTGAAGCCTACAGCCGCGTTATTGCACGCGACATCAAGCGCATTCAGCAATCCAAACAGCATTTATATGAATTGAACATGGGGGCAACTGCAGTCGGTACGGGGCTGAATGCCATCCCGAAATACATTGACTTAGTGGTGAAGCATATTGCCGACATCAGCGGCCTGCCATTTAAAGGGGCAGAACATCTTGTAGATGCCACTCAGAATACCGATTCTTATACAGAAGTCTCCGGAGCACTGAAAATCTGCATGATCAATATGTCCAAAATCGCAAATGACCTGCGTCTGATGGCGTCTGGTCCAAGAGCGGGTCTTGGCGAAATTTCCCTTCCGGCAAGACAGCCGGGCTCATCCATTATGCCTGGTAAAGTAAACCCTGTTCTTCCGGAGCTGATCAATCAGGTCGCCTTCCAGGTTATCGGGAACGACAACACGATCTCCCTTGCTTCAGAAGCGGGACAGTTGGAACTGAACGTCATGGAGCCAGTCCTGATCTTTAACCTTCTGCAATCGATCAGCATTATGAACAATGCGTTCAATACGTTTACAGAGCATTGTGTAAAAGGAATCGAAGCCAATGAAGAAAGAATGAGGGACTACGTTGAAAAGAGTGTCGGCATCATTACTGCCGTCAACCCTCACCTTGGCTATGAAGTCGTATCCAGAATCGCCAGAGAAGCGATTTTAACAGGCCGTTCCATCAGGGAACTGTGCCTGAAATATGATGTTCTGACAGAAGAAGAACTCGATTTAATCCTCGATCCATATGAAATGACGGATCCTGGCATTGCAGGCGCTGCACTGCTTGAAAGAGATTAAGGCAAACAAAAAACGCTTGTCCCCGATTGAGGGGCAAGCGTTTTTGCTATCTAGAAAGTATTATCTGTAGTTAGATAACTGTCTAGCTCCAGGCGCCATCGGCTCGAGGTCATAAGCAAATCCGTCCAAAAGGTTAAAGAACAACCTTTCAGCCGGCTCGTCTTATGCTTGAGGCCCGCAGGATGCGGGTCATGCAGACGTTGCCACAGGACGTGGCGATTTTAGTCTGCGTTCCTTTATAGGCGGGCGCCTTCCGCTTTTCTATTCATTCCAATTAGTGTGGAAAGTTCCTTCCAAATCTGTCCGCTCATACGTATGGGCACCGAAGTAATCACGCTGGGCCTGCAGCAGGCTGGCATTTGATCTTCCATTCCGGTAGCTGTCGTAATAGGAAAGAGAAGAGCTTAGGCATGGCAATGCGATGCCGGATTGAATGCCTTCGCAGACAATTTTGCGCAAGCCTGTCTGGTAGTCCCTGATTCTTTCCGCAAAGTAAGGGGATACCAGGAGGTTTGCCAGGTTCGGCTGCTCCTGGTAGGCTTCACTGATGACATTCAAGAATTCCGCTCTAATGATGCAGCCGTCGCGGAAAATAAGGGCGATATCCTTCAGAGGCAAATTCCAGCCATTTTGCTCGGACGACATTTTATATTGTGTAAATCCTTGTGCATAGGCACACACTTTGCCCATATATAAAGCCTGTCTGATATATTCAATCCAGATGTCTTTTTCAAGGGTTATCTGATCCTTCTCAGGACCTGTTAAAAGGGTTTCTGCCGCCACACGCTCATCCTTCAAAGCAGAAATATAGCGTGCGAATAAGGATTCTGTAATGATCGAGGTTGGGATTCCATTATCGATGGCTTGGAGGCTGGTCCATTTGCCGGTTCCTTTTTGCCCGGCTTTATCAAGAATGACATCGATTTGCGGCAGCCCTGTACGCTCATCTTTTTTCCTTAAAATAGCTGCTGTGATCTCGATTAAATAGCTCTTCAGCTCGCCTTGATTCCATGTTTCAAAGATATCCGCTATTTCCTCAACAGATAATTCCAGCTTTTCTCTTAAAAATGTATAGGCCTCAGCAATCAGCTGCATATCTGCATACTCGATTCCGTTATGTACCATTTTGACAAAGTGGCCTGCCCCTTTAGGTCCGATGTAAACACAGCAAGGCATCCCGTCAACCTTTGCAGCGATCTTCGTAAGAATCGGAGCCGCTTTTTCATAGACATCCTGATCACCGCCAGGCATGATGGAAGGCCCTGTTAATGCTCCCACTTCACCGCCTGAAATGCCGATACCCAGATAGCCGATTCCTTTTGCTTTCAGATCATCATATCTTTTTTCCGTATCTTTGAAGTGGGAGTTGCCCCCATCCATGATAACGTCGCCCTCTTCAAGGAAGGGGAGTAAGCTTGCGATAACAGAATCAATGGCTTTTCCAGCCGTCACCATTAAAAAGATCTTTCTCGGTGTTTCCAAAGACTGGACAAAATCCTCTACTTCAAAATAAGGGCTTATAGTTTGACCTTCCAGCTTTTGTACAAGCTGATCGGTTAAATCCCTTGTGTAATTATATACAGCTACTTTCTCGCCGTTATTGGCCATATTTAAAGCGATATTGCTCCCCATTACTCCGAGACCAATAACACCAATTGTATTTAACATAGTTCCTGCTCCTTCATTCAGATTAATAGGCAATGAACCCCTCTTATGAAATAGGGTTTCATTGCCTTAAAGTGTTTATACAAATAAGCTTAACAATAAAATAAATCCTAATCCAGCCACAGATATTATTGTTTCAAGCAATGTCCATGTTGCAAACGTTTCCTTCATGCTCAAACCGAAATATTCTTTGAACATCCAGAAGCCGGCATCATTGACGTGAGAAGCGATTAAGCTTCCCGCACCTGTTGCAAGCACTACTAGGGCAAGATTCACATCCGTTTGGCCCAGCAGCGGAATGACTAAACCTGCTGTCGTTAATGCGGCCACTGTGGCAGATCCTAATGAAATCCTGAGGATTGCCGCGATAATCCATGCCAGTAAAATCGGAGACAGGCTTGTTCCTTTGAAAAGCTCGGCCACATAGTCACCAACACCGCCATCAATTAAAACCTGTTTGAAGGCGCCGCCTCCTCCGATAATCAAGAGCATCATGCCGATATGGCTGATAGCGGTTGTGCAGGAATCCATCACATTTTTGATTGGAATTTTCCTAGCCAGTCCCATGGTATAGATGGCAACCAATAAGGAGATCAGCATCGAAGTGCCGGCATCGCCAATAAAACGGATGGCAGCAAGCAGGCTATTATCTTCAAATCCCATTGTTTTTTGAAGCAATGTAATAATCGTCGCGATTGACATTAAAATAACAGGAAGCAAAGCCGTAAATACACTGATTCCAAAAGCTGGTGTGTCCTCAAGCTTAAAGGTTTTCTGCTCTCCCAGAGAAGCGATGTTTCCGCTTTTTGTGAATGAATCCGGAACGAGCTTTTTAGCCATTTTCGTAAAGACCGGTCCAGCTAAAATAACGGTTGGAATCGCAATGATAAAACCATAAAGCAATACTTCCCCAATGTTTGCACCGTATTCGCCCGCAATAACTGTTGGACCCGGGTGAGGCGGCAGGAATCCATGTGTGACAGATAAAGCCGCTGTCATCGGGATACCAAGATACAAAATAGAAATCTTTAATTCTCTTGAAATAGCAAATACGATCGGAATTAATAATACAAGTCCCACTTCAAAGAATAAGGCAACACCGATAATGAAGGATGCAGCCACTACTGCCCACTGAATATTCTTTTCGCCGAATTTATTGACAAGAGTCATGGCGATTCGCTGGGCGCCGCCAGAGTCGGCGATCAGCTTGCCCAGCATGGCGCCAAGTCCGAAGATGAGTGCCAGGTGGCCAAGTGTCCCGCCTAATCCGGCTTCGATGGTTTTGACAATTTGGTCGAGCGGCATTCCGAGTGCCAGCGCAACACCAAATGAAACGATAATCAATGAAATAAAGGTATTTAATTTTAAGCCCATTATCAGAATTAATAAGGCAACGATTCCAATTGCAACTATTAACAGCGGCATTGTCATTTCCCCCTAGTCATGTTGAATTAATTTTCTTTGATAGTTTGCGATCGAAGTATATTCATCTTCCAGCGCTCTTGATAATTGGATGAAGATCGGCAGCAATTGTCTGTATTCTCTTGCAGCATCTTCATTCGGTGTATGCTTGTACGTATCGCCCACCATGTCTGAAACAGCATCAAACGAGTCGATTTTTCCTGTGGCATATAATCCTAAAATACAGGCACCGAGACAGGAGCTTTCATAGCTTTCCGGTATGACGACTTCCGATTCAAAAATATCGGACATCATTTGCCGCCAAACCTCAGATCTGGCGAAGCCTCCTGTTGCCTGAATCCGGGTTACCGGGCCGTCCATGCATTCCACTAATGCCAGATACACGGTGTACAGATTATAAATGACGCCTTCAAGCGCTGCCCGAATCATATGCTCCTTCTTATGGGACATCGTTAATCCGAAGAAAGACCCGCGCACGTCCGGGTTCCATAAAGGAGCGCGCTCACCTGCGAGGTACGGATGGAACAGCAGGCCATCAGCGCCCGGCCTTACACGTTCGGCGATTTTGGTTAATACTTCGTACGGATCAATGCCCAATCTCTTGGCCGTTTCAATTTCGGATGAGGCAAATTCATCCCGGATCCAGCGGAGGACCATTCCTCCATTGTTCACCGGTCCGCCAATCACCCAATGATTTTCTGTTAAGGCGTAACAGAAAATTCTCCCTTTTTCATCGGTCTGGGGCTTGTCAATAATGGTCCGAATCGCACCGCTTGTCCCGATGGTGATGGCGATTTCGCCTTTTCTGATTGCATTCACACCCAGGTTCGAAAGCACTCCATCACTTGCGCCGATCACAAAAGGTGTCTCTGGATCGATGCCCATTTGTTTGGCTAAAATAGGATGGCAGTTTTGGAACATTTTTGTCGTAGGCACGAGTTTGGATAGCTGTGAGCGGGTGATGCCCGCAATCGCCAATGCTTCTTCATCCCAGTCCAATGTCTTGAGATTCATCATGCCCATGCAGGAGGCAAGTGAATAATCGACAGCATATTCATCAAACAGCTTTTTGAAAATATATTCTTTAATGCCGATATATTTTTTGGTCCTGCTGGCGATCTCCGGACGCTCCTTCACAAACCAGGTGATTTTGCTTAATGGGGACATCGGATGAATCGGTGTTCCGGTCCGTTTATAGACCCCATGTCCATTCCATTCTTTCTTAATTTTGCGTGCCCAAGCTTCGCTGCGGTTATCGGCCCAGGTGATGACCGGCGTAAGCGGCAGGTCATTCTCGTCCATCGCGATCACACTGTGCATCGCACTGCTGAAGGAGACAAAGGCCAGTTTTTTATCATGATGGTTTTTCATAATATTCGATATTGTCTGAACTACAGCAGAAAAAATCTCCTCCGGATCCTGTTCTGCTGTGGAGATATCAGGAGTGTACAGAGGGTATCCGATGTTCTCCTGCTGAATCACATCCCCCTTTTCACTGAATAACACGGCTTTTGTACTGGTGGTTCCAATATCAATCCCTAACATATAGCTAGTCATCTTGTTGTTTAACCCCTTTTGACAGCATTTGCTGTGACCTCCATAAATCGTCCACTTTCCCTTGAACATCATCAAAATTTTCGTGCAGCGACTGAATCATGAGGTCTCTGTCTTTTGTTTTAATTGCATCAATATATAGTTCATGATTTTTCACAATCCGATCAAGGTCTTCATAATTTTCCTTAAAGCGCACGCGCATGGATAAAAGAATGAAGCCTTCCATCACGGGCTTTAAATTATTCCAGATCAGCTGGATATAAGAATGGCCAATAGACCCGATGATAATTTCGTGGAACAGAAGATCCTGAAACGCAAACTCATCAGCATCCCGATACTTGACAGCCACCTTCATCATTTCGAGCACCTTGCTGAGCTCCATCGCCAATTCATTTGTGTCCATGCTGATAAGACGTTCAAACACGAATGTCTCAATCATGAGACGGACATCGTAAATTTCTTCTATTTCTTTTTCGGTTAACCCGGCAACAACCGCACCCGTTCTTTCCAAGCGGATAATATTTTCAGATGCCAGTGTCCGTAAGGCTTCACGAATCGGTGAACGGCTCACAGAAAAATCAGCGGCCAATTTATTTTCAGAAAGCGTGGTACCGCTTTCAATCAAACCGGCAATAATGCGCATCCTAAGCTCATACGCGACACGATCGCCAGAGGAAGCCTTAGACAGCCATTTTTGCGGATATAGAAATTCATTAGAATCCTTCATGACATCACCTTTGTAAAATAACATTTTGAGTATACGTGTATACTTGTATACAAGTATTATAATCCAAATAAAATAAAATGCAAACGCTTTAATTCTTATTTGATTGGATTTATTGTTTAAATTTGGGTTTGTTTGCGGGTGTGTGGTGGAGCTGGGAGTGGGTGCATTTTGACGACGGGGCAACTTCGGACGCAGAAAGGCAGAATCGAGGATCCAGAGTCAGAACCTAGGCCAAGTTCGGACACAGAAAGGTAGAATCGAGGATCCAGAGTCAGAACCTGGCTCAACTTCGGACACAGAGAGTAGAAATCCGGGATCCAGAGTCAGAACCTAGGCCAAGTTCGGACACAGAAAGGTAAAATCGAGGATCCAGAGTCAGAATCCGGCCCAACTTCGGACACAGAAAGATAAAATCTAGGACCCAGAGTCAGAACCTAGGCCAACTTCGGACACAAAAAGGTAGAATCGAGGATCTAGAGTCAGAACCCGGCCCAACTTCGGACACAGAGAGTAGAAATCGGGGATCTAGAGTCAGAACCTGGCCCAACTTCGGACACAGAAAGGCAGAATCGAGGATCCAGAGTCAGAATCCGGGCCAACTTCGGACACAGAGAGTAGAAATCGGGGATCTAGAGTCAGAACCTGGCCCAACTTTGGACACAAAAAGGTAAACTCGAGGACCCAGAGTCAGAACCTAGGCCAACTTCGGACACAGAAAGGCAAGATCGAGGATCCAGAGTCAGAATCCGGCCCAACTTCGGACACAGAGAGTAGAAATCTGGAATTCAGAGGCAGAACCTAGGCCAACTTCGGACACAGAAAGGCAGAATCGAGGATCCAGAGTCAGAACCCGGCCCAACTTCGGACACAGAGAGTAGAAATCGGGGATCTAGAGTCAGAACCTAGCCCAACTTCGGACACAGAAAGGCAAGATCGAGGATCCAGAGTCAGAATCCGGCCCAACTTCGGACACAGAAAGGTAAAATCTAGGACCCAGAGTCAGAACCTGGCCCAACTTCGGACACAGAAAGGCAGAATCGAGGATCCAGAGTCAGAATCCGGGCCAACTTCGGACACAGAGAGTGGAAATCGGGGATTAAGAGTCAGAACCTGGCCCAACTTCGGACACAGAAAGGTAGAATCGAGGATCCAGAGTCAGAACCTGGCTCAACTTCGGACACAAAAAGTAGAAATCGGGGATTCAGAGTCAGAACCTGGCCCAACTTCGGACACAGAAAGGTAAACTCATGGACCCAGAGTCAGAATCCGGCCCAACTTCGGACACAGAGAGTAGAAATCGGGGATTCAGAGTCAGAACCTGGCCCAACTTCGGACACAAAAAGGTAGAATCGAGGATCCAGAGTCAGAACCCGGGTACACCATCGGACATAAGAACCCGAACCAGTCTCACCTCCTCCCATCAACAATACTCACTTATAATAGGTATTACTGGTGATGCCGCGCGCTGTAAAGTATTTCTTTAATACCCTGGAGTAAGTTCGTTTGCTTATATTGGCATTACACCATTCATATATACTTTGGGACGTCAGCTTTCGCTCGGGAAAGAGAAGTTTGAACTCTTTTATATTGCGCAAAATACCCTGATCCATTTTTTCATGCCCACCGCATTTTTCGCATACCAGATTCTTGTGTACAGGACTGAGAAGAGAATGACAGTCCAGGCAATACATCCCTTTTTTCAGCTGGTCAAAGTGATAGTCAGGCAAAATGGTATAAGGATTTTTGGTTTGATGGAGTGACAGTAATTGCTGGGCCAGTTTTCTGTGACCCTCATTCAGTTTGGACGGGGTATGATTCAAGTCTTTCAGGAATCGGCTTATTTGGGTTGGCAGGATAATGGGCTGGTCCATGGGGGCTTGGTATAAGGTGAATTCAGGGTTGATAAAAATAACGGAGGCTTCAACGGGAATGGTTTGCTTGAGGATTTGAAGCAGCTGGCGGAATAGGGCGGCACTTCTCTTTAATTGGTATACAGGATTCTTATATTCCCGGCCGGTATTTGCGGCATATAGCTTGTCAGATTCCAAGTGCCAGTCTCCCTGGAAATTTTTTATTTCTATTAGATGAATCGTTCTTTCTGAAATGATCAAGGTATCAATTTGAAAATAGGAGTTGTTCACTTCCAGTAACAAATCATGAATCACCAGCCTTTCTTCGGTCAGTTTTTCTGTCAGAAGGTCAAATTTCACCTCTCCTTCATAGCCTTTTTCAAGGTTTGCCCAATGCTGTTTTTCTTTTTCGGTTAACTCCATTCGGGTGTTCAAATATCTCATAGACCATAATTCATCCGATGGAAATCTTCTTTTTAATAACATTTTCCACTTCCTTTCTTTACCTATAAGTCTATTTTAAGGTAAATCCCAAAAATTACAAATGCTATTCCAAGGCTTTCTTCCCATTTGCCGATTTCCATGAAGCAGGAAACATAAAGATCAAATAAAGGAATACAATTCCAATGTTACTGGAATAAATGGGAGGGGTTCATTTGGATAAGATTCTTTTAAAAAGAAATCCAGATATAAATATCAACATCATCCTGGCAGACGGAGTAAGAGTATGGCAATAAAGACAGCCGAACGATTGATGAAAATGCGCAGAATCTGTGGTTATGGCGCTGCGATAGCGGTGACTCCTTATCTGCTGATCAAAATCGCCTGGACGTTTGGCTTCTTTCTTCCGACAGAGCAAATGGGCGAAGCCAGCTGGCGGGGGATTAATGCAGCTACAGCGGTTATCGCTGCGGTCGGCATCCTGCTGGCAATGGCGTTCTGCAGGCCTTGGGGTGAACGGCTGCCCGCCTGGATGGTGGCCCTGCCCGTGTGGCTGGGTACCGGTCTTCTAGTTCCCCTGCTGCTGCTGGCGCCTGTCCTTGGCCCGGCGGCCATGGCTCAGGATCAGGAGGCAGGTGCCGCCGGCTTCTGGATTTACGAGCAAATCTTCGTTATGGTCTCTC
The DNA here is from genome assembly GCF_010628845.1 of Bacillus sp. 22-7. Taxonomy (NCBI): domain Bacteria; kingdom Bacillati; phylum Bacillota; class Bacilli; order Caryophanales; family Bacillaceae; genus Bacillus; species Bacillus sp. 22-7. The sequence goes on from NZ_NJQY01000005.1 coordinate 78,405, forward strand.
TTGTCGGAGTCGGGATTTGCCTTCCTTTGGCTTTGGCAGGATATGCCAAGGCGCGGTGGCCTGAGGCGCTTGGCGGTCCGATCGACTGCGGGGAAGTGCCGGGACACACTCGGCAACTGCAGACCGCATTGGGGAGGATCACTGCGGCAGGCTGCATGATTCTCGGTGCCATAAAGATATTTTGGGCGGCAGGCGGAACCCTTGGCATCAACCCGGATATGCTGGAATCCCGTGATTTGTGGTGGCACCTTCTGAGCTTGAGTACCGGCGGGTGGGCCTTAGTCGGTTCTTGGGGACTCCTCGCGCTGATCACCCGCCGCGGGTCGCGAAGGTTTCTGCCTTCCATGGCAGCTGCATGGATTTCGTCTGGCATGCTGTTTTCATATAATTTATTTTCTATTATTCGCCCGGATTTTCAATCCAGTCCGGAGTACCCGCTGGCACGAGTAATGACCACGGAGATGGGTATTATACTGGGCGTCATGATGGGGATGATTATTCTACTGGTTCTGCATGACCGCAGGCAGGCAATGATTAGAAAGGAGTCTTAGGGAGAACATAGTTGTGCTGGGGTTTTCGCATCCCAAAACCCCGCCCTCTTTCTAATTTGTCTAAAATAGTATATAATTATCAGATAATGCTAGCTATATTACCTTATCAATCATTATAATAGAATAGAATGTGTATTTTGTGTGACGGAAAAGGCGCGTCCTTGGGTGATGTCTTTCTAGTGGTGATGCCTGAGCAAAGCGCCTGCAGTTTTTGGCAAATTTCTGGGATAAGGAAGGGTTTAAAATGAGCAGCGTACAGAACAAAACAGACGTTATCTTAATTGGTGCCGGAATCATGAGCGCGACTTTGGGGTCTTTACTGAAAGAGTTAGCACCTGAATGGGAAATCAAAGTGTTTGAGAAGCTCGCCAGCGCAGGAGAAGAAAGCTCTAACGAATGGAATAATGCAGGGACGGGACATGCTGCATTGTGCGAGCTTAACTATACATCTGAAAAATCCGATGGATCAATAGATATCACTAAAGCAATTAATGTAAATGAACAATTTCAGCTTTCAAGACAGTTTTGGTCTTATCTTGTAGAAAACAGCCTGATTACCAATCCGCAGGACTTTATTATGCCAATCCCTCATATGAGCTTTGTTCAGGGGGAAAAGAATGTTTCGTTTTTGAAAAAACGTTTGGAAGCGCTGTCAGCTAATCCGCTTTTTCAGGGCATGGAATTTTCCGATGATCCTGAGAAACTGAAGGAATGGATTCCAGTGATGATGGAAGGCCGTACATCGGATGAGCCGATTGCAGCCACAAAAATCGACTCTGGGACGGATGTCAATTTCGGTGCATTAACGCGCATGCTGTTTGACCATTTAAAGAGCAAAAATGTCGATGTCCATTATAAGCACAGCGTTGAGGATTTGAAGCGTGCCGGCGATGGATCATGGAATGTAAAAGTGCGGAATATGGAAAGCGGCACAATCGAAAACCATCAGGCAAAGTTCGTCTTTATCGGAGGTGGCGGCGGAAGCCTGCATCTGCTGCAGAAGACGGGCATCCCTGAGTCGAAGCATATTGGCGGATTCCCGGTAAGTGGACTGTTCCTGGTCTGCAACGATCCGGAAATCGTCGAGAAGCACCATGCAAAGGTGTACGGAAAAGCCAAAGTGGGTGCTCCTCCAATGTCCGTGCCGCATCTGGATACAAGATTCATTGATAACAAGAAATCCCTGCTGTTCGGCCCGTTTGCCGGCTTTTCACCGAAATTCCTGAAAACAGGCTCCAATATGGACCTGATCAAGTCTGTTAAGCCGAACAATGTCATCACCATGCTGGCTGCAGGTGCAAAGGAAATGGCGCTGACAAAATATCTGATTCAGCAGGTTATGCTGTCCCATGAACAGCGAGTTGAAGAACTGCGTGAGTTCATTCCAAACGCAAAGAGCGAAGACTGGAGTGTCGTAGTGGCCGGCCAGCGTGTGCAGGTCATCAAGGATACACCTGCAGGAAAAGGAACCCTGCAATTCGGCACAGAAGTAGTCAGTGCGTCTGACGGCTCGGTTGCTGCCCTGCTCGGAGCTTCACCGGGTGCTTCAACAGCCGTTAATGTCATGCTTGAAGTATTGCAGAAGTGCTTCCCTGAGCAAATGGACGAATGGCATTTTAAAATTAAGAAAATGATTCCGTCCTACGGTATGTCACTATCTGAAAACCCTAAGCTGTTCCGTGAGATTCACGAATCCACAGCGCAGGTGCTTGGTCTCAGCGAAAAGGAAAAAAAGCAGGAGCTTGCTTATAACTGATTATAATAGGAACCCTCAGGCCGAATTCGGTTTGAGGGCTCTTTTTTTAGGATAAAAAAGCATCATTTTAACTTCGATAACAGTCCAGCTCCAGCGCCTTCCCCGTCGAGTTCACAAGCCAATCCTATGAATAGGCTTTTAAAAGCGATGCTGTCAGTCAGCCTTTTAAAGGCTGCGGTGAGGATGTTTCACATGAAACAACAGAAGTAGAAGCGAGTGCCAGACAGAAGCAAGCAATACTGAAAAGGAAGTTAGCGCATAAGCTTTGACCTAGGAATTTCTCTCAAACCGCAGCTGCAGCTGATTCTCTTCTTTTTCGTTACGAGTGTCATCCATAGTAGAGAGAACAATAAACCGGATAGTGGGAAGCTTTTTGAAAGCGTACCAGCCTCAATGGCTGGGTTTTTTACTGTAAAAGAACGTGTATGGCCCCTGCAACCCCTGCGTGCGCCATCCTGCAACCATTCCTATCTTTACTTTTGATCCAAAAAATTACCATAATGAGATGATCGATTTAGAGAAAGGTGATTGCGATTATGATTTTTGCCGAAAAGCTTAAGAAGGAGAGGAAAGAGAAAGGATGGTCACAGGAGGAACTGGCTGAAAAGCTGTATGTGAGCCGCCAGTCTGTTTCTAAATGGGAGAATGGGCAGAATTATCCCAGCATTGAAATCATTATTAAACTGAGTGATCTGTTTGGGGTTACAATTGATGAATTATTAAGGAGTGACGGGGAATTGACAGAAAAGGTAATAAAGGACAGCAGGCAATTGGCTTATCCAAGAATGAAGGTGTTCTTTGAGATTTTACTTTTAATCGGATTGGCTATGCTGCTCATTAAACTGGGCATTTTAGGCCTCAACAAATTTACATCGATTGAAATCTCTCTTCGCGGGTCATTTTTCTGGAATTTCGGTCCTCTGTTTTTAATGTTGGGCGGCGGAATTATCTCTGACGCATTAAAAAAGAAATATAAAAAGGAGTAAAGCAATCCTGCATTTCTGTGCATGGATTGTCGGGTTCACACCAGCGGCTCCTGCTATTCTTTAGATACAAGGAGGTCATCAATATGGATTTGCTGCAAAATATGAATCGGGCGATGAATTATATCGAAGAGCATTTAGCGGAAGAGGTTGATTTCAAAGAAGCGGCTAAGCTTTCTTATTGCTCGGAGTACCATTTTAAACGAATGTTTTCCTTTCTGGCCGGAGTATCGCTTTCCGAGTACATCCGCAGAAGACGGCTGACTTTGGCTGCCTTTGATCTGAAGGACCAGAGTGCTAAGGTCATTGAGGTAGCCATGAAATATGGGTACAGCTCGCCTGATTCGTTTACCAGAGCGTTCCAGCAGCTTCATGGCATCACTCCATCAGAAGCAAGAAGCCATGGCCACGCCCTTAAGGCTTATCCGCCGATGACCTTCCATCTATCTATTAAGGGAGGAACTGAAATGAACTATCGTATTGAAGAAAAAGAGGCGTTTCGAATTGTGGGCTTAAAGAAGCGGGTGCCGATTATTTTTAACGGCGTGAATCCGGAGATTGCCGCCATGTGGAAGAGCCTGAATGAAGAAAAGATTATGAAGCTCAAGAGTTTATCTGACACAGAGCCATTCGGCCTGATCAGTGCATCAGCTAATTTTTCTGAAGGAAGAATGGAAGAAAAGGGTGAGCTTGACCATTATATCGGGGCTGCCATTACAAAGGAATGCCCTGCGGGGATGGCATCACTTGAAATTCCGGCCACATCATGGGCAGTATTTGAAGCAGTTGGGCCGTTTCCGGAGACGCTTCAGAATGTATGGGGACGTATTTACTCAGAATGGTTCCCATCCTCTTCCTATCAGCAGATTGAAGGGCCGGAAATTCTCTGGAATGAAAGCAAAGATACGGCTTCACCGGCATTCCGCAGTGAAATCTGGATTCCGGTTGCAAAAAAATAGGACTCCTTAGCCTTAGCTAGTGGAGTCCCGCTTATTTATTCCCTCAGGCGATCCGGCAATCCCTGGATTGAGGACACAACAACATCCAGCTTGGCTTCGATCCGGTTCAGCAGGAAAAGCGTGACCACAATCGGGAAGCCGAGTTCGCTGATCAGGGTGACCATCTGTTCCATCATGCATGCTCCTTTCTATTCATCTATAAAAGAGGCCGGGTTCCAAAGAATCCGGCCTCTTATCCTTACATTAATTCATAATCTGTGACATTGCGCTCTACTAATCTGGCGCCTTTAGCAGCAACAAGGTCACCGCCATTGCCATCAAATGCATTTGCTGCAATGATCTGTTCCATCACTGCCTTCACAGCTGCCGGATCAATCGGCTCCTTCGGGCTGTCGACCGATAGCTTGGTTTCCTTGCCCAATTCTGTTTCAAATGTCATCTCAAGTGATTTAGCCATGTTTTTCACCTCCTGTTTTTTTTATCTTTCTCAGACATTAGCCTAAGATATCGAAGCTGTCGTTTCTGTTCAGCTGAGTCAGCGGGTAGCTTGATAATCCAGCGATTGCCTGTCCCACTGTGAAAAGCTGGTCCGCTGTAGCGGATTGCTTCACGCCGCTGTAGGTTTTTGATTTGTAAACCGGTTTTCCCTGCCCGTTAAGGCCTGTTTCAAAAACCAGGCGAAGCTTTGAATCAATGATGATTGCCTGTGCCATTCCTGCTCACCTCCTTTTCACCTATATAATCGAAATGAAAGCAGTAAAAAGACAGGGTGTTGATAAATTTTTTAATTACATTTGCTGAATTGTGTTCCTGAGTTTTGTCAGAGCGCCTTTTTTCCAGGCTTTTACCGCTGAAACTGTTACTTCATGCTGTTCGGCGATCTGTTTGACTGTCAAATCATCGAGGAAAGTCGATAGTACCCAGATGGTCTGATTTTTGGTGAGGCTGCTGCAGTAAGAAAGAAGCTGCTCTTCTTCGAGTGGCTGAGGTGTATAGGCTGTTTCCTCTGATGACCAGAATTCTTCACTCCGGGTGACAGTGCTGTTTTTTTGCGTACGGGTTTTTCTCAATTCATCAATCAGCTTCTGTTTAACAATGGAATAGGCGAATGTCAGAAACTTTCCCTTTGTATGATCAAATAGATTCCAAGCCTCCCAAAGCCGGATCAGGCCAATCTGAAAATATTCTTCCTGATTTTGATAGATGTTTAAAGATCGGATAATCTGGTGAATCATCGGCTCATATTGTGCTGCCAACTGTTCAAAACTCTCCATGAAAATGTCCCTTCAAGGAAAGCGCGCTCTCTGTGTATTCCCGGGTAGCTCAAACATAGCCTGACAGACAATTTTTTACGAATTGGGTAAAAGTCGTAATTGTTCTTTTACTACCCCTAAGTCCGGAGTTAAGGGGTCTAAGTCTGAAGTTAGGGGGTCTTACTCCCAACTTAGGGGGTGTTAACGTGTTTTTTTACTTTTTGTAAAAGAAATTTAGCGTGAAGGCATCTTCTTCTGTCGAAAACCCCATTTCATGCAATTCTTCAAAATAATTTTCTCTAAATTTCTTATTTACAATTCCGTAGAAATAGGCGACGGGCTTAGCAATGGCGCTGGTTTTCATTTTCCCGATCAGCTGTTTAAAAGCATGGATGGCGGTTTCTAAAATAGTGTTCAAATCTTGTTCACAATTGTTTTTATATGCTGCAAGTGAGGCCATTCTCCAAAACTCCTCAATTTGCCTGGCTTCTGAAAAAAAATACTTTACGGTGCTGGTAAATGATTGTGGTATACGGTCACTTGTATACGTGTGATCGAGGATGGTTTCGTTACGTTTAGTAATCTTTTGATTTTTATTAGTTTTAGGAAGATTGATAGTTTTATTAGGGTGGTCCATTTTTTCCTGCTTAGGTGGTTCACTCTTGGGAAAACGATTAAAAACATACAAGTTGCTGGACTGGGAACCGTTTTTTCTTTCTGTTTCATGAACGGTAAAAATACCGATTTCGGCCGCTTTGGCAATCATTCTTTTAAAAGTAGAGCGGGAGATGCCATTGCCGCTGTATTCAGTATGAATAGCTTTTAAAATGGTCCCGATCTTGGCATTGGAAACACCGGGAACCTTCGCGGCAAACCGGACAAGCCGTTTCAGCCCAACAAGTTCTCCCTTCGAAAAATCATTCTTATGTACGGCAAGCCACATTTCCAGATGGGCATTAAATTCCTGAAGATCTTTAAACTGAGAAAACTGTTCAAACTGGTCCACACGTCCTGATTTAAGATTCATATCTTTGCACCGCCCTTTCATCTCTGATAATCGAAATGAAAGGGAGAAAAAGACAGGGTGTTTGGGGAAAGCTGTGACAGAATGGTGAAAATCTATCTCCCCGCAGCCTGTGGCGGCTGTTCAAGCCATTTTTGCTTTATGGCAATCATCAGGCCTTTTCCGTAATAAAGGGACATATTTTTGCTGATGCCAAGCAGTTTCATGATTATATCTGATCTTAGGCTGGAGGTCATGGCCTGGCTGATCATGGTGAAGCAGAAGATTCCGATACAGGTGTTCACAAAGAACAGCATCATTTTCTCTGAAAAAGGAGGAATATCCACGTCATAGCGGGTAAGCTCTTTGGCAGAGGAAACCGGAATATATTCTTTGTCCATTACTTCCTGAAGGGATCGCAGCACGTCCTCGATCAAAGCCCTTCCTTTGCTGAAATGATCCCTCATTTCCTTTCTTTGTGAAATATGACTGAAGCTCGCAAAGATCTTTTTCGAGAATTGTGCCCTATGAATTAATCTTGATAGATTCGCAATTTCAGGGGCATTAAGCGCACGGGATCCGCCCTTAAACCCATTAAGGTATTGAATGCTCCGGGCAAAATCAATCCGGTCATCAAGCTTGATTTTGGGCGGTTTTGGGTAAATGCCCTTGGATAACATCAAATCCACAATTTCATTTTGAATCTTTAACGTGAACTTAAGTGTGATCTCAAAATAATCCCGGATATCTTTACGGGTGCTTTCACCCAGGGCGCTTGGATATGTATTCAATGAAAGCTGGGTAATATCATGGCAAAAAAATAAAATAAAATGATCGGAGAATACTTTTCCAGCATTTATATTTATATCCTCGTCCGTGAAACCGATGGGCACAGACATGCTCTCTTTATGAAAAAAATCCTGAAGCTGCTTTAGGTTTTTCCCGGACTGATGCAGCAGCCTGCCAACAATCTTTCTGACTTTGCGATCCTGTGCTGTTTGTAAAAAATAGGTAAAAAACTGCAGCTCCATGCTGTTTTTTAAATAAGATGACCAAATATTCGAGACTTCAGAGACCGTCAGCTCTTTAGAACGCACTGCCATCACTCCTTTTAGTCAAATTAGTGATATAAAAATACCTTCATGGTTCCTTTGCTGTCCATGGTAGCTAACAAAACATTATTAATTTCTGTCTGATAGAAACGTTCTAAATGGGCGATTAGCCATCTTTCGTCCTTTTGTATGGTTTGCAGCACTTTTTTATCCACTTTGCCTTCCTTAATAATGGTTCTTGGCATATCGAATGGTTCTGCATCTCTTTGCAGGAAAGCGGGTGTAATAGGTTCATATTTAGGATCCAAAAAGAAGGAAATGCTTCCGTTTGCTTCCCATAGAGCAAGCGCCACCTTTTTTACATCTTCTACTTTTTTCTCGCGTAATTCCTCCAGAAGCACATCAATGGAAATCCTTGCTTTATTTAAGCCCTTATAGATGATTTCTCCATTCTGTACGAGGGGGATGGGCTTGCTGTTTACCATCCTTCTAACCGCTGGCCATTTCAGGATGCTGAATAAACTGATCAGGTAAAGAACGACAAGTACAATGGTTGTAACAATTGAACCCTTTAGTCCCAGCTCCTCATCTGATAAGGGATGGGCAATAATATTGCCAATCACTAAAGCCATTACTAAATCCAGGAGTCTTAATTGGGAAATGGCACGCTGCCCCAGCACTTTGGCGACAATGACTAGGAAGAAATAAGCGATGACAGCCCTAAGTCCCCACTCCATAGCAGAAAGTGAGTGCTGACTCTGTAAAAAATCCATCTTTGGCACATCCTTTTACTGCGTAAAAAGTAAAGTGCAGCTTTATACAAGTGTTTTCCTATCCAGCTGCAAATATTCAAAAGGAAGGAAGCTTTGTAAATTATTAACAGTATATATATGATTTGTCTTTTTGAAAAACTAAGCGAAAGGAGGTTATCTATATGAAAAAATTCTTATTAATGCTTTTTCTATCTCTATCCTTCGTAACGTTAACGGGCTGCGGAAACGATGAAAAGCCTGAGGAAGACGAACAGGTTGAAGATGTGGAAGAAGAGGATGAAATAGGCGACGGCGAAGTGGATGATGAGTAATTAAGCTGGTTGGGTTTGAAATGGTGTGATTCGCACTGAAAGCGCAGGGAAGACCTGGTTAGAGTCTGAACCCAGTCCAACTTCGGACACAAAAGGCAGGAAAGCGCGAGTTAGAGTCAGAACCTGGGTCAACTTCGGACACAAAAAGCAGTGGAGCGCGAGCTAGAGTCAGAACCCGGGTCAACTTCGGACACAAAAAGCAGTGGAGCGCGAGCTAGAGTCAGAACCTGGGTCAACTTCGGACACAAAAAGCAGGGGAGCGCGAGCTAGAGTCCGAACCCAGTCCAACTTGGGACACAAAAGGCACAAC